>JAFMJP010000139.1 GCA_017853375.1 Actinomycetota bacterium | reverse complement strand
CTTCGGCGGGCTCGCCAGAGGATGCCCGACACCACCACACCCCATGCCACGGCATTCAGCACTCCTGGCACCTGCACCCGAGCCCCGAGTTCGGCCACCCACCACACCCATCTCGTCGCTGCCACCACTGGAGCGCCGAGCACCTGGGCCACCACATCGGGCACGAAAGCGGCCACTGCAAGGAGTGGTGGCGCGATCATCATCACCAGCGATGCAACCGGAACAGCGAACACGTTGGTGACCAACGCGACGATCGGCATCGACCCGAACCACAGCAGCACGAACGGAGCAACACCGAGTTGTGCCGCCGTGGTGGCAGAAAAGATGGAGCTACCGAGATGCGGTGTTATTGCGATGAGTCCGGTCGTTGCGGCAACCGACAACACGAAACCCACCGACCAGGTAGCAAGTGGATCCACCGACACCATGCCGAGCACCGTGATTGCGAGCGCACGCAATGGCATCACATCGCGACCGATTGCAAACCCCACCTGCACCACACCGGCCATGACGGCGGCGCGCACCACACTGGACTCCACGCGGGTGATCACCGCAAACATCGCCACCACGCCGAGTGCGGCTGATAACCGCCACCATCGCGTGAATCGACGCAGCAACGGAGTGAGCGCGGCCAGGATCAACACCACGTTTTGTCCCGACACCGCAAGCAGGTGACCCAGACCGGCTTCACGAAACGCCTCCGTCATGCGCGACGGCTGGCGTGATTCGTCACCCAACACCAATCCGCGCACCAGAGCAGCGTCATCGGGCTGCATGTTGCGCGCACCACGGTCGACCAGTTCGTGAATCCGGTTGGCCGCGCGATGCCACAGCGTCGGCGCAGGTGAAGTGCCGTACACCGTGACGTTGCGCAGCTCGCCTTGTACATGGCGCCCAGCGGAGAAACGCAAACGGCGATGGTCGTACGGCACGCGCTCGGCATCGAGCAACAACACGTCGCCCATCTTCACCCTTCGGATCTGGTTGCGAGCACCGCCATGCAACGTGAGTCGAAAATTCTCGCCGTCAACCTCCACGATGAGCGACAACGCACTGGCTCGGCGAGTCGAGGCGGGGGTTGAGCCGCCATAACTGCGTGGCACCGCGTCGGAACGTGCGATTGCAAAACCCGAAAACTCCCCAGAACGCGGGGACGCCAACCGTTGCCACTCCACCGCACCATGCACGGCGGTGAGCACCACCAACACCGCAAGGCAGCGCTGCGAATTCCACACCGCGTGACGAGAGACGAGCGCGGCGACTGCCACCACCCCACTGCACGCCCACCACACCGCTCGCCACGGCACCACCACGGCTGCGACGCCCGCACCCGACGCAATCACCGGCAATCGCGATGCAACTTCGCTGCCGACTCGTGCAGCAATACACGAACACAGCGCAACGATGACGAACCGGGCATGCGGCGAACGAATAACATGGCGCACGTGGCGGTTCCAGGTGGCGTCATCGCCTATCGCACCGAGTTGCGGCGCAAAGGTGGAATCTACGCACTTGGCGCAAGTGCCGTCGTCGCTGCACTTGGCGGCATTCTTTTGTTGTTGCCGGGACGCATCACCGGTGTGGCGGGATTTGCGTTGATCATCGCTGCGTGTCCCCTGCTGGTGGCCTTTGGGGTACCGATTACCACGGGACTGAGCACCATTGTGATTGGTGTCGCACTCAGCTTGGGAATGTGGTTCGGTCTTGGTCAGTGGGCTGCGCACCGTGCCACCAAACGCCCCGTCGCGGATTGGCGCGACTGGTGGTCGGTGATGTGGCCACTTGCTCTTGCGATGTCCGTTGGCGGATTTGCGGGATTCGCAATGTTCGCGCTCAGCGTGCTGTAACTGCGTTTCGTCGCCCTCGCGCACGTCATACCCGAACGAATGGTTTCAACTCCGCAAGCTTTGCGGGACCAATACCCCGCACCGCGAGCAGATCGTCCACCGACGCAAAAGGTCCGTTACGGGTGCGGTGGTCGATGATGGCGCGTGCAGTCGATGGTCCGACACCCGGCAATTGGTCGAGTTCTGCCACCGTTGCCTGATTGAGGTCCACCAGCAGTGGAGCGCCCAGATTGACGCCCGAATTGATTCCGGTGTCACCTGCTGACTGCCCGCCCACCACGCTGCCCAAGGACGGCACCGTGGTGGTGAGTCGCTCGCCCACGCGCGGCACCACGAACTGTTGGCCGTCCATCAACGGGGCCGCAAGATTCACCCGCCGCACGTCGGCGTCGCGAGTGGGACCACCGGCGGCACGCAATGCATCGTCACCTCGAGCGCCGACCACCAAGTGATACACGCCGGGTTGCTGCACCGCACCCACCACATGGATGGCGATGCGTGTTGGGGCGAGCGTGTCGAGCGGCGCCAACACACCGTTGGCAGGCGTGTCGAGCGCGGCTGCAGGTGACGTCACCGTCGGAGCCATCGGAATGAAGTTCTCCACGGGTGGCGCCGGGAGACGCACCATCCACCACACCACGATCGCCGCAATCGGTGTCGCAATCGCAACGGCCACCACGCGACGCCACCCGAGCCAGCGCCACCACTCCCACAAGATCTCCACGCCCAGCTGTGTGCGTGACGCGGCGCAAACGGAAAACTTCCCGGTCAGCG
>JAFMJP010000047.1 GCA_017853375.1 Actinomycetota bacterium | reverse complement strand
CGCGCTCGGTGGGCAAAGCACCCTTGTTGAGCCACTGCATCACCTTGGCGTTGTCTACCGCGAAGCCCGATGGGTTCTCCAACGGACGGTAGGTGCCGACGATCTCGAGGAACTCGCCATTGCGAGCCTTCTTGGTGTCAGCCGCGACGACGCGATAGTGCGGCTGCTTGGTCTTGCCGACGCGGGCCAGACGAAGTTTGACGGACATGTTGCTCCTGACGTGAAATCGATATCCCGAGCGAACCGCCGCGGGCTCTGTGCAGGCTATCGGGAGGGCAGGCGCCCACCAAACTGCTTCATCATCTTCTGCATCTCGGCAAACTGCTTTACGAGGCGGTTGACGTCTTGCACCTGCGTGCCACTGCCATTGGCAATTCGGCTACGCCGACTGCCGTTGATGATCTGGGGGTTCTCGCGTTCGGCCGGCGTCATGGAGCGAATGATGGCCTCCGTGCGCTTCACCTGATCGTCGCTCACCTCGGCCCCTTTGAGTTGCGCTCCGACGCCAGGCAACATGCCGAGCACGTTCTGCAGTGGCCCCATCTTCTTGAGCTGCTGGAGTTGCTCGAGGAAGTCATCGAGCGTGAACTTTCCGTCGACGAGTTTCTTGGCGGCCTTCTCGGCTTCTTCCTTCTCGAACACCTGCTCGGCTTGCTCGATGAGCGAGAGCATGTCGCCCATGCCCAGGATGCGAGAAGCCATTCGATCGGGATGGAACTGCTCGAATGCGTCGAGCTTCTCCCCCGTCGCCGCGAACGCGATGGGTTTGCCGATGACTTCCTTCACCGACAGCGCTGCGCCACCACGTGCGTCGCCGTCGAGCTTGGAGAGAATCACACCATCGATGGCGAGAGTGTCATTGAACGCTTCGGCAACCGTGACGGCGTCTTGACCCGTCATTGCGTCGACGACCAGGAACGTGTAACGCGGGGTGACCGTGTCACTGATGCGCCGGACTTGCTCCATCATCTCTGCATCGATTGCCAGACGTCCCGCGGTATCGACGATCAACACGTTGCGACCGAGACGTCGCGCTTCTTCCAAGCCGAGCCGAGCGGTCTCTACCGGGTCGCCGGGTGCACTGAACACCGGTACGCCGATTTGTGCACCGAGCACACGCAACTGTTCCACGGCAGCGGGACGCTGCAAGTCGGCACCAACCAGCATCGGTTGTCGACCTTGCTTTTTGAACCATGCCGCCAACTTCGCCGCGCTGGTGGTCTTTCCCGAACCCTGCAAGCCGGCCATGAGCACCACGGTGGGCGGCTGGCTGGCGTAAGTGATTTTCAGCGTTTCGCCACCGAGCAGCGCAATCAGTTCGGCTTGCACGGTCTTCACCACTTGCTGTGCGGGGTCGAGCACCTTGGACATTGCCTCGCCGACGGACTTTTCGCGAATGCGAGCCAGCACGTTGCGTACCACGGTGACGTTGACGTCGGCTTCCAGGAGGGCCGTGCGAATTTCCGCGAGGATTTCGTCGACGTCGGCTTCGCTCAATCGACCACGATTGCGAAGTTTGCCGACCACCGCACCAAGGCGGTCGCTCAGCGAGTCAAACATGAGAACGAAAATCTATCGCTGCACGGGATGCAGCACTTATTCGTCGAAGAGCGCGTTCACGAATTCTTCGGGATTGAACGGGGCCAGATCGTCGACGGTTTCACCGAGACCCACCAACTTCACCGGGATGCCGAGTTCGGTTTCGATCGCAAAAACGATCCCACCCTTTGCCGAGCCATCGAGTTTGGTGAGGACCACACCCGTTACTTGTGTGGCTTGTGCAAACTGTTTCGCCTGCACCAAACCGTTTTGCCCGGTGGTTGCGTCGATCACCAGCAGCACTTCGGTGACCACTCCGGCAGCCTTCTCGGCCACACGCCGCACTTTGCGCAACTCGTCCATGAGATTGGTATTGGTTTGCAGGCGACCCGCAGTGTCGGCGAGCACCAAATTGATGTTGCGGGCTGCCGCACTCTGCACGCCGTCGAATACCACCGACGATGGATCCGCTCCCTCCGCCCCGCGAATGATCGCTGCGCCCGTGCGGGTTGCCCAAGTTTCCAACTGTTCGCCGGCGGCCGCACGAAACGTGTCGCCTGCGGCCATGAGAACGCTGCGTCCGAGCGCAATTTGCTGTGCGGCAATCTTCGCCAGGCTCGTCGTTTTTCCCGCACCGTTGACACCGACCATCATCCAGATGTTCGGTGCGCCACGAGCAAGATCAAAGGCGAGTGAGCGATCGGCACCCGCGAGTCGCGAAGTCATGTCGCTACGAAGAGCACGAATGAGTGCCGCGGGATCGGCGATCTCGCGCTGCTTCACGCGAGCCCGCAACCCGTCCAGCAATGTGGTGGTCACGCTGACGCCGAGGTCGGCTCGCAACATCGCTTCTTCGAGTTCGTCCCAGGTGGACTGATCGATGGCACTGCGGCGAAGCACGCCGGTGGTGGCGCTGGCAAAAACTCCGCGCGCCCGAGAGAGGCGATCCCGCAGGCTCGGTGGCGCAACTGGTTCCGCCGGCGCTACAGGGTCCGGCGGCGCTACTGATTCCGTCGGCGCTACTGCCTGAATCGTCGCGGTGGGCTCGGCTGGCGTAGATGGAACAGGCGCAGGTGGCACCGCGGTGCGCCGTGAGCGCCGAACGACGACGACACCGCCGCCAACGAGCACGATGGTCGCCGCGACGGCGACGTAGAGCCAGAGGTCGTTCACGCCGATTTGGCAGCCACGCGTTCCACCACCACGCGCGATGATCCACCGGGTTGCATGGTGACGCCCAACAGGCTGTCGCCTGCTTCCATCGTTCGCTTCTGGTGGCTGACGATGAGCAACTGTGCTTCTTGGCGGAACTCTTGGATGAGCCCCAAGAACCGGTGGAGGTTCACGTCGTCCAACGCTGCTTCGACTTCGTCCATCACATAGAAGGGCGACGGACGACTGCGGAACACGGCGAACAGGAACGCCAACGCGGTCAGGGCACGCTCACCACCCGAGAGGAGCGACAGCTTCTTCACGTTCTTGCCACCCGGCTTGGCTTCAACCTCGATGCCGGTGTTGAGCAGGTCATCGGGCATGGTGAGCACGAGGCGACCGGTGCCACCCGGGAAGAGCGAGGCGAACAACTTCGCAAAGTTGTCGCGCACGTCGGAATACGCAGCGGCAAACGTCTGCTGAATCTCCAAGTCCACCTGCTTGATGACCTTCACCAATTCGCGACGCGAATTCTTCACATCCTCGAGCTGTTCTTCCAAGAACGTGTTGCGTTGTTGCAGCGCCTCGAACTCCTCGAGCGCCAGTGGATTGATCGGGCCCATGATGCGCAACTCGCGTTCCAGCTCGCGCACCTTGAGGATGGGCGTCATCCCGTCGGGCAGTTCCGGAGCGGGTGTATCGATGGCGACCTGAGGTTCCACCTCCAGCTCGCGTCGCAACGTGTCGATTGCAGCCTCGAGCCGCACCCGCACTTCGCCCTGCTCGAGTTCCACGCGCCGACCCAGCTCACGACGCTCCTCGAGGGTCTTTTCGTTGGATTGACGTTCCTTACGAGCCTCGTCGAGGCGGCGTGAGATCTCACGCATCTCGGTGCTTTGGCGCGCACGCAACTCGTGCAGGTCGCGCTGACGACCGTTGAGCACGTTCACGATGCGCTCGACTTCCTTCATCGCGTCGGCAAGTTTCTGCACTTCCTGGTCGATACGCAGAGTCCGTCGTGCAGCATCGCGTCGCGCCTCGGAGTCGCCGCCCAAACGCCCCTCGATGTCGGCCAACCGAGCACGCAACAAGCGCTCACGCTGCTCCAAGCCGGCCACCTCCACGTCATGGGCTTGGGCCACACCGCGTTCGGCTTCGGCTGCAGTGGCGGCGCGCGCTTCGGCGCCACGGGCGTCGGCGAGGGCGGTTCGCGTGGTCTGTAGCGCGAGTTCTGCATCGACGAGTCGGCTTGCTGCATCCGTCGCCGACTGTTCAGCCCGGTTCAATGCCTCGTTGCTGACGAGTCCAAGTCCGACTCGCAGGGAGGTTGCCGCCAAACGGTCACCGTCGCGAGTAACCACCACGGCCTGTGGATCACCAAGTGCAGTGTCGACGGCAGCGTCGAAGGATGCAGCAAGCGTGACACGCGACAACAACACGTCCAGCAGGTGATTGATCGCGTTTTCGAATGTTCCCGATCGTGCGCGAACGTGTGCGCGAAGTTCTCGCGAAGGGTTGATGGTTGCAGAATTGAGCGAGTCGAGCGCCAACACCGCGCCCGGGTTCTTGGTGGCGCGTAGGTGCGCAAGGGCTGCGCGGGCATTGGTGGTGTCGTCGATGACCACTGCCGCAATCGACTCCCCCAGTGCGGCTTGCACAGCCGAGCGCCATTCATCGTCGATGTCGATGAGGTCGAGCAGCGTTCCAACACTTCCGACAGCTTCATGCAACGTCTTGGTGCTGAGCGCCTGCGCGTCGATCGACGCCTGAAGTGCTTCTACTCGTGCTGCGGCTGCTGCTGCAGCACTCGACACCGTGCCGTGCGCAACGATGGCTTCATCCAGTGCACGTTGCGCTTCCACGGTATGAGCCTGTGCCTTGCCAAGTTCGGCGGCCGCCGCACCACTGGTTGCCTTGGCGGTGAGCTCGCGCAACTCATGCGCAACTTCCTCGAGTTGATGACGCACGGTGGCGGCTTCGCCCTCAAGTTGCGCTTCGACGCCGGAGTCCATCACCTGGCCGCGTTCACGCTCCATTGATCGACGACGCTCGGCCAAGACCTGCACCAGTCCGCGCGCGCGACCGCGGAGGTTTTCCACCCTCACCAATTCATCGTTGATGGTGCTGTCGCCTCGCGCCGACAAATCTGCTTCGTCCGACATCACGGCGGCATCGAGAGCCGATAGCCGTGCACGCAATTCGTTCTCGGCGGTGTCACCCGCGGCCTTCTGCTCGGCGAGCGCTTGCAGTCGTGACTGCAGCCCACCGATCTCGCGACCAGCCACGTGCAGTCGCAGGGTACGCAGCTCGGCAACGAGCGCGCCGTGTCGACGAGCGGCATCTGCCTGGCGCTCGAGCGGCTTGAGTTGTCGACGAACCTCACGCAGCAGGTCTTGTGCCCGCATGAGGTTTGCTTCGGTGCTCTCCAAACGACGCTCGGCTTTTTCTTTGCGCTTGCGGTGCTTCAGCACACCGGATGCTTCCTCGATGATCGAACGGCGATCCTCGGGGCGTGCGTTCAACACTGCATCGATTTGTCCCTGACTGACGATCACGTGTTGCTGTCGGCCCACGCCGGCATCGGACAGCAACTCCTGCACATCCAACAGGCGGCAGTTCACACCGTTGATGGCGTATTCACTCTCGCCCGTACGAAACAACGTGCGGGTCACGGTGACTTCGGAGAATTCGATGGGCAGCAATCCTGCGGAGTTGTCGAGAGTGAGCGATACTTCCGCGCGGCCCAAAGCCGGGCGCTTGGCGGTGCCGGCAAAGATGACGTCGTCCATCTTCTGGCTGCGCACCGCCGATGGCGCTTGGGCGCCGAGCACCCAGGCAATGGCATCGACCACGTTGCTCTTGCCGGAACCGTTGGGTCCCACCACGACGGTGACCCCGGGCTCGAGTTCCATCGTGGTCGAGTCGGCGAACGACTTGAACCCCTTCATGGTCAACGACTTGAGAAACATCTCCGAAAACAGTAGTTCGTGGCGGCTCCAACCCGGAAGTTTCGCGCGTGCCACGCGCCATGGCGTGAGGTCAGCGCCTCAGTGCTGGCAGCGAGGACAAAAGCACGTGGAGCGTCCTGCCACGACGCGACGCACGATATTGGCCTTGCGACAGGTGCGACATCGCTCGCCGGCACGGTCATACACCCGATGCTCGGTCTGAAACCACCCTGGTTCGCCATCGATTCCCACGTACTGCGTGTCGTCCAGCGTGCTACCACCCTTTTCGACTGCATCACGTAGCACGAAGTGAATCGCCGACACCAGGCGTTTGCGTGTCGGTGCATCCAGGCGTGACGGTAAGCGATCGTGACGAAGCCGGGCGCGATGCAGGATTTCATCGGCGTAGATGTTTCCGATACCGGCAATACGCCGTTGGTCGAGCAGGAGTGCCTTCAAGTTGCCGCGACGGCCACGCAGTATCTCGGCGAGCGTCGCTTCGTCCAAACCGTCCACGATCGGATCGGGACCCAGCCGCGCAAGTTCTGGGGCCACCGTGGCTTCGTCGTCGCGGTCGAATACCACCACTTCGCCGAACGTGCGCGGGTCGACGAACCACATCTCGTGGCGAGATCCGTTCGCATCGGGCGACAAGTGCATCACCACGTGGGTATGTGGTGGTCGAGTGGTGTCGGCATCCACCACCAACACTCGCCCACTCATCCGTAGGTGCATCATGAGCACACCTCCGGAATCGAGATCACACAGCAGGTACTTGCCTCGTCGACGCGCCGCCACCAATCGTGCGCCCGTGAGGCCGTCGATGATTGCCTCGCGTCCCTGGCGTCGCACCGTACGTTCGCGAAACACCTCCACGCGTTGGATGACGCGGCCGACGGCCCGACGCTCGATACCGCGGCGAACGGTTTCGACTTCTGGCAGCTCAGGCACGGCGTATCACGGAACCAGATCGCCGTTCAGGCTCGGCTGGTGCGCAACGAGTCGATTGCTTCTGCAGCCGCCTGCTGCTCTGCAGCCTTCTTCGTGCGGCCTCTTCCTGATCCACGATGACGACCACCCACGAGGACGTCGGCATAGAACACTTTGTCGTGGTCGGGACCTTCGTCGCGCAGTTCGTACGACGGTGCCGGCAACTCGTGCTCGGCGGCCAGCTCTTGCAATTGTGTCTTGGGATCCAGGTACTTGAGGCCCGGCACGGCTCCGGCAATCTCGGGTTGCAGCAGTCGCAGCGACAAGTCGTGCGCTGCTTGAGTGCCGGCATCGAGGAAGACCGCACCGATCACCGCTTCGAAGGCATTGGCCAGAATCGACGTCTTGTCGGCTCCACCGCCGGCCTCTTCACCGCGGCCCAGCCGAATGAATCGCCCGAGCCCGAGGCGTCGTGCGGCAACGGCGAGCGCTTCGGCGTTCACCACACTCTTTCGCAGGTCGGTGAGCACACCCTCGTCGAAGTTGGCATGGCGTCGGTACATTTCGTCGGCCAATACCAAACCGACCACTGCGTCACCGAGAAATTCCAGACGCTCGTTCGACGGTTCTTCCTCGTGCTCGGCCGCATACGACGAGTGCGTGAGCGCGAGTTTGAGGAGCGAAACATCCCCGAAGCTGTGGCCGATGGCCGTAGCGCATTCCCGAAGTGTCGACTCGTTCATGAGACGCTCACGAAGTAGCGCTCACCGCCACTGCAGCACGGATCTTTTCCACGATGTCGCCCTGCACCATGTCACGCGCCACTTTGATGCCGTTCACCATGGCGCGCGCACTCGACGACCCGTGCGAGATGATGCACACACCGTTGAGTCCGAGCAACATCGCACCACCCGTGGTGTCGGGATCGAACTGCGAGTAGAGGTCCAGGAAGGCCGGCATGAGCGCATCGGCGTGTTCCTTGTACTGCGGCTGACCTACGGCCGCGAACAACGACTTCACCACCGTCTTCAGCGCGCCTTCCAGACTCTTCAATGCCACGTTGCCGGTGAATCCATCGGTGACCACCACATCCACCTCGGTGGTCATGATGTCGCGACCTTCCACGTTGCCGATGAAGTTGATTCCCTTGTGTGCCGACAACAACTCGTAGGCCTCTTTGCGCAACGTGTCGCCTTTGCCGGGCTCCTCGCCGATGGACAAGAGGCCGACTCGCGGCGATGCGATGCCGTAGCGCTCCCGGGAAAACACCGAACCCATGGTTGCAAACTGTGTGAGCCAGAGTGCTTCCACCTCGGCATTTGCCCCGGCATCGAGCAAGATCGTCGGTGTAGAACCCGGAACGGGAATTGGTGTGGCAATCGCCGGGCGCTTTACGCCATCGATGCGACCCATCCGCAACAATGCAGACGCCATGGTGGCCCCGGTGTTACCCGCTGAAATCATCGCGCTGGCAATCCCATCGCGAACGGCTTCGGCACTTCGAACGAGCGTCGAGTCCTTCTTCTTCTTCACCGAGCTCGCGGGATCTTCATCCATGCCGATGACTTCCGTGGCAACCAACAGCTCCAAGTCCCCGCGATCCGCAAGATCGGCAGGCCCAACGAGCAACACTGGAATACCTTCGGATGCTGCCTGGCGCGCTCCGGCAACGATTTCGGCGGGGGCTTTGTCGCCACCCATGGCGTCGACGGCAATCGGTTTCATGATGCTGAGATCAGACTAAACGCTGCGCCCGACGCGAAGATTGCCCGAGCGCTGTGCGGGAATTACTTGACGGCGTAAGCGACGCGACCCTTGTACCAACCGCAATTGGAGCACACGACGTGTGGCTTCTTCACGGTGCCACAGCGTGGGCAGGTGCTCTTGGCAGGCGTATGCAAACGCATGTTGATGGATCGGCTGGTGCGTCCGCGGGCCTTGGAGCGCTTTTTCTTTGGTACGGCCATTTGGTCACTCTACCGTGAGGTCGCAACCGTCGGGCAGGGTGGCACCTGAGCGGCGTGTCACTCTTCGTCGAGCTTGCCTCGTAGGGCATCCAAGGCCGCCCAACGCTCGTCCCGCGTTTCGCTCACGCACGAGCAGGTGGTGGTTGCACGGTCGGCACCACATTGCGGGCAGAGTCCGGGGCACTCCGGGCGGCACAGAGGTGCATCAGGCACGGCCAGCAGCACTGCTTCGCGAACCGGCAAGGTGAAGTCGATCTGGTCACCAACGAGCGGCTCGGCGTCGCCATCGACGGCGAGATCTTCGGCGACGTCGGCACTGCTTCGATGCGCCGACACTTGCCGAGAGAACGCCTCGTTCACTTCGGCATCAGCGATACCCGTGACCGGTCGCAAACATCGACGACACATCGACGACCAGCCGACAGTGGCACTTCCCTGCGCCACGATGCCGGTGGACGAACTCTCCAGATCGATCTCCACGCTCACTTCGGAGTCGTTTGCAATGCGAGAGTCGGCAAAGTCGAACACTTCGGCCTTCGCCACCACGCTCACCGACTTTTCCGAGCCGGGGCGACGCAACAAGTCGAGCACGTTGACGACGAGCGTGGAACTCATGTCAGGTGACCCACTGTTCGGATGACGCGCGACCCACCGCTGCGAACTTCTAACTGAAATCGCGGGTGCGATCAACCTCTTGATCGAAGAACTCACCCGACATGTCGGGGGCATCCTGCGTCATCTGATCATTGGCCTGCTGCACACCGGTGATGGAGAGGCGGTCACGGCCATGCTTGATGGTCTTCATCAAGCGGTCGATGAGAATCTCCACGCTGCCGAGGCGACGGTCGAGGAAGTCCTCCGTCTCGCTCTTCAAACGTCGTGCCGTTGATTCGGCTTCGTCGATGATTTGTCGTGCGCGCGCTTCGGATGCTCGAACCACTTCTGTGCGCTGCACCATTCGTTCGGCTTGCGTGCGGGCAGCTTCGATGATTTCGTCGGCTTCACGCTGCGAGCGGTTGAGGAAATTCTCCCGCTCCTTCAGCATGAAGCGGGCCTCGCGAACCTCCTGGGGCAAACAGGCAATGGCGTCCTCCAGGAGCGCCACCACTTCTTCACGGTCGATGCGCGGGGTGCTGGAAAGTGGCACATTCGGTGCCTTGGAAATCAAGTCGATGAGGTCGAGGAGGATCTCCTCGGCGTCGCCCATCTGCACTTCGGGAAGTTCCTCGGTGGGGAGATCGTCGTTTTCGGTCATGTTGTCGGTCATGTCGTTGCTCCGATTGGTTAGCGGCGAGCCCGACTCGCCAACGCTTTGGCAACTGGTGCGGTGACCATTGCCGAAGCGTCTCCACCGTAGTGCGCAATCTCGCGCACGAAGCGACTACTTATATATGCGTGTTCTGGCAGTGCAAAGAGCACCATGGTTCGCACTCCGGACACCGTGTAGTTGGTGTGGGCCATCTGTGATTCCACGTCGAAGTCGGTTGCACTGCGAAGGCTCTTGACGATGCACGTTGCACCGACCTTCTTTGCGGCTTCCACGGCCAAACCCGCGTGCGGCTCCACCCGAATACCGGCCAGATGAGCGGTGGAGTCCTTGGCTAACTGCACACGCTCTTCCACCGAGAACATGCCCGAGGGCTTCTCGGGGTTGTGCATGACGGCAATTACTACAGAACCAAAGATGCTTGCGGCTTGGGCCGCCACATCAAGGTGCCCGAGGTGAAACGGGTCGAAACTGCCGGGATACAGCACCACTTGCTGGGTTGCCATCGTCTTCTACGGTACCCGTCGCAACCTGACTAGCCGAGCCGGCGCAAGAACGTGACGTACGTGCGCCCGTAACGCTTCTCGCGCAGCGACTCCCAACCGGCGGGAGCCGGCACCGGCGAGGCGGCCTCGGCAACCACCAAATTGCAGGGCACTTGTGCGAGAAAATCGGCCCACTGCGCGAACTCGTACGGGGGGTCGGCGAGCACCAGCGTTGCGTCGTTGCACTGCGCAATGTGCACCAATGCATCCCCGCGCACGATCGTGCTGCGGTCGGCCAGTCCGAGCGTGTTGATGTTGCCGGTGAGCACATCGAGTGCTCGCTTGTCGCGTTCGATGAAGGTGACGTGTCCGGCTCCTCGGCTGAGTGCTTCAATCCCGAGTGCGCCAGTGCCTGCATAGCAGTCGACGATGTGGGCGCCGGTCAAGTCGTAGTGGCTGCCGAGGCTGTTGAAGATGGCCTCGCGAGCCATGTCGGTTGTGGGTCGGGTCGCTTTGCCCTCGGGCGATTCGATTCGGCGCCCGCGCAACTCACCTGCCACCACTCGCACAGATTCACGCTAGGAGTGCGCCGTTGGTGAGGTGAATCCTTCAAGAACAGCCAGCATTCCCCAGACAACAAGGGGTGGTGAATATTCACCTATGAGGTACCATCACAGGTGATGAAACTTCACATCAGAGTTGTGGTTCGGCTGGGAATGATCCTCTCGCTCGTCGGTCTGTTCGCGGTCCCCCAACCAGCGTCTGCATCAGTGATTTGGCCTGGAGCATTTAGCGATATCACTGGATCTCCAACGGTTACATCCATAGTCACTTCGGCTAACGGCAGCAAGCTTGCAGTGGCATCTAGTTCCGGATCCCAAATTCAACTCTCATCAGATTCGGGGGTCACATGGAGCGCTCAAACGGACGCGGGGATGAGAGCCTGGCAGGACATCTGGATGAGTCCGGACGGAAACACCGTTTATGCAGTGACTACGGGTTCTTTCTGGTACACACGTGACTTTGGAGCCACGTGGGGCAATGTCACCCCTTCACCCGGGACTTCTTCAACTTCCTGGATAGGCGTTTCGGCATCAGCCGATGGCAGCGTCGTGATGCTTGGGCAAAGCACCGACTCAACTGGCCCAATCGTCTCGGTCGATTCGGGATTGACATGGACTCGCCGAGCAATCCACACCCTCACCGCCCCCACCTATCAGGGAGCAGTTGCTGCCGATGGATCTCTGCTCGTCCAAACTCGATGGAATGACGCAACCACTAAAGGGCTCTGGGTAAGCCGCGACCTCGGTGTTTCGTGGACCAAGATCAGCACCGTGGACTTCGCCGATGTGGCACTAAGCGCAAATCGACAAAAAATCGTGGCTACAACGCGCATTGGCCGAAAAGCTTACGTCTTTAGCTCGTCAGATAATTTCGCCACGGTA
>JAFMJP010000005.1 GCA_017853375.1 Actinomycetota bacterium | reverse complement strand
GTGCCGCGGAACTTTCCACGATTCATTCCAATACCGGACTCCCATGACTTCATCTTGTTGGAGGATCTCATTGAGGCGCATCTGGATCGGTTGTTTCCCGGAATGGAGATCGTCAGCGTTTCGCGCTTCCGAGTAACTCGGAATGCCGACCTCTCGCTCGACGATGAGGATGCAGAAGACCTTCTCGCAGCGGTGGAAATGGAGCTTCGTCGTCGGCGCTTCGGTCGCGCCGTACGTCTCGAGGTGCAGACCAACATTCGTGAAGCGGCTCTTGCGCGCATGTGTGCGGAGCTGGAGTTGGAGCCCGTCGATGTGATCCGTCACGACTCGTTCGTGGAGCTGTCGGCTCTTCAGCAGCTCGCAAACCTGGACATGCCCAAACTTCGGTTCAAGCCGTGGACTCCGGTGACGGCTGGACGCCTTGCAGCAGCCGACGAGGCAGGCAAGTCGGTGTTCGACGTCATTCGTTCGCGGCAGTTGCTGGTGCACCACCCGTACGAGTCGTTTGCGTCATCGACGGAGATGTTCGTTGAACAAGCAGCACGCGACCCCAAGGTGTTGTCGATCAAGATGACCCTGTATCGAACCTCGGGCGACAGCCAGATCGCCCGACACCTGATTCGGGCAGCCGAAGCCGGCAAGCAGGTAGCGGTGGTGCTGGAGCTGAAAGCGCGATTCGACGAAGCACGAAACGTCAGTTGGGCCCGGGAACTGGAACTTGCCGGTGTGCACGTGAACTACGGGTTGGTTGGTCTGAAGACGCACTCAAAGTGCATCCTCGTGGTACGGGAGGAGGCCGGCGGAATTCGCCGGTACGTGCACTTGGCGACCGGGAACTACAACTCGGTGACGGCACGCGTCTATGAGGACATCGGTTTCTTTACCTGTGAGGAGGCGGTGGGACGAGATGCCACGCAGCTGTTCAATTATCTGACCGGGTACGGTCGTGAGCCGAAGTACGAGCAGCTCTTCGTAGCCCCG
Organism: Actinomycetota bacterium; assembly: GCA_017853375.1. Classification (GTDB taxonomy): domain Bacteria; phylum Actinomycetota; class Acidimicrobiia; order Acidimicrobiales; family Ilumatobacteraceae; genus F1-60-MAGs027. The sequence goes on along the minus strand of JAFMJP010000005.1, from coordinate 38,529 downwards.
CATCAGTTGAAGAGGGAGATCATCTCGCTGATCGAACACGAGGCCACATTTGCCGAGAAAGGTCGAATCACACTCAAGTTGAACGCCGTTCAAGATCCGGAAGTGATCAATGCGCTGTATGCGGCAAGTTCGGCAGGCGTCAAAATCGACCTCATCGTCCGCGGTATCTGTTGCATGAGGGCTGGCGTACCGGGGCTCTCCGACAACATCACGATCCGGTCGATTCTCGGCAGGTATCTGGAGCACTCGCGCATCTATCGTTTCGACCACGGACACGACGGCGATGAGCCACTGCACCTCGTTGGTTCAGCCGATCTCATGATTCGTAACTTGAAAGGTCGAGTCGAGACCTTGGTTCGACTGACCCACCCCAAGCATCGGGCATGGCTTGACACGGCACTGTCGTTCTTGTTGGACGACAACAACGTGCATTATCGGATGGGTGCAGACAACATCTGGACGCAGGTCGGTGAGCACCATACCCCGAATGATGCCCAGCGGCAGTTGTATGAGTGGGTGGTGGCAACGCAGTCGCGCTAGGCCAGTTCACGCAATGTTCAGCAGTTGTCCAACGGGCGTTTAGGTTTTTGCACGACTTCGTAGGGGTTCAGGGCGTAGCGTGCCTACCGTAGAGACCATGGAAGAGACCCGAAAGTCGTACCACTCGGAACTCGACGAGCTGCGGGCTCTCGTAGTACGCCTCGGAGCCTCGGTGATCGAAGTGGTACCCCGGGCCACCAACGTGTTGTTGAGTGGAGATCTCGAAGGTGCGGATTATCTGGTGCAGTCCGACGATGAGATAGATGCGCGGGCCCACGACATCGAAAGTCGAACCTTCGAAATCCTCGCGCTGCAAGCACCGGTGGCAGGAGAGCTCCGACAGTTGGTGTCGATCCTCAAGATCACGAGTGACCTCGAGCGTTCGGCCGATCTAGCCGTCAATATCTGCAAGGCGGCCCGTCGGATTTACGGTAAAGAAATTGATCCAGTATTGCGCGGGCTCATCTCCAAGATGAGCGAACAAGCCGAGCAGCTGTATCAAGCTGCGATCAATTCGTTCGCAGAAAACGACGCTGCAACGGCGGCAGCAATCGAAGACATGGATTCATTCCTCGACGCCCTGCACCGCCAATTCATTCAAGCAATTTTCGAAACTCATGCGCGTGAACGGATGGATCTGCAGCTCGCCGTCCAATTGGCGATCGTTGCCCGTTTCTATGAGCGCATTGGTGACCACGCCGTGAACGTTGGTGAGCGCGTGCAGTTCGCCCTCACTGGATGGAAGCCCGAACTTCGTGCAATCCAGCGACAGCGTCAGCGTGATGCCACTGGTGAGTTTCCAGTTACGCAGGGATAACCGTAACCGTCGCGATGAGTTACTTGTTCGCGATTGTCACGTTTCTGGTTGGAGCAGCCCTCGGCGTTTCGGTGGCGCGACGACACGTACTTGCAATTGACGAGGAATCCCTACGGCAGCCTGAAGCCGCGGAGCAGTCGGCGACACTCCAGTTTCTCGGCAAGCCAGAGAACGTCCTTGGAGCTGCACTGAATTCACTACCAAGCGGCGTGGTGATTACTGATGCCAAAGGACAGATACTGTTCAAGAATTCTGCAGCCGAAGCAATCAGCGGTGTCCGGCACGTCGACGTACTGGTAGACGAAGCCGTATTGATGCTCCTCAAAAACACCGTGGGCTCGGAGCCACAACATCGCCGGTTCGATACTGCCGGGACGCCCTCGCGCTCGTTCGACCTCCGCACGCAGCGACTCGCCGATGGAAAGCTCGTTGCCACCATCGAAGATGTCACCGAGCAAGCCCGAATCGACACCGTACGCACCGACTTCGTGGCCAATCTCAGTCATGAACTCAAGACGCCGATTGGCGGGATTGCTGCACTCGCCGACACCATGATTGGTGAGACGGATCCTCAGGTGATTGAACGTCTCACCTCGCGAATCGTGGATGAGTCTTATCGATTGTCTCGAATCGTCGACGATTTGTTGGATCTTTCGCGCATCGAGTTCGGTGGCGCAGACGACTGGGAACCAGTGGTCGTCGGCGACATGGTCAATGAGGTGGTTGCTCGACTGCAGCACGAATCGATGAGGTCGGGTGTGGCAATCGAGGTGAGGCAGTCGGATCCCGTTCGGGTATTAGGGGATCGAATGCAGCTGGTGTCTGCACTGGAGAACCTTGTGACGAATGCGATGAAGTACAGCGGCGATGGCAAGAAGGTGTTGGTGGAGGTGCATGCGACCGAAGAATTGGTGAGTATCGCAGTCATCGACCAAGGCATCGGAATTGCGGCCAAGGATCATCAACGCATCTTTGAACGCTTCTATCGAGTCGACCGGGCACGTTCACGAACCACTGGTGGCGCCGGACTCGGTCTTTCCATCGTGCGTCACGTCGTATCGAACCACGGGGGAACGGTTTCGGTGGTATCAGAAGAAGGTCGCGGATCCACGTTCACCATCGTGCTGCCACGCGTGCCGAGCTCTGGCGCCGGCAATGTCATCGACTCGAATGTCGATGGAGGGAGAGTGTCCGCATGAACGCCAATGCATCCCAAACCGTGATGGTGGTCGAGGACGAAGAGGCCTTCATCGATGCACTCGTGGTGGGACTTCGCCGCGAGGGTTTTGGAGTAGAGGTTGCTCGCGATGGCGCTGAAGCGCTCTCCAACTTCGACAGGGTGAATCCGGACATCGTGTTGCTGGACGTGATGTTGCCGAAGGTGTCGGGAACCGACGTGTGTCGCGAGATACGCAAGAAGAGTCAGGTACCCATCATCATGGTTTCCGCAAAAGGGACGGAGATCGACACCGTGGTTGGTTTGGAAGTCGGCGCCGATGACTACATCGTGAAGCCGTATCGAATCCGTGAACTCGTCGCGCGTGTTCGCGCAGCACTACGCCGGAGCAACGTGGCGGGTTCCAGTGGTGGCGTCGATTCCGGAGCCAGCATCAACGTTGGTGACGTGGCGATCGATCCAGAGCAGCACGTGGTGACCGTACGTGGGAAGGTGACGAAGCTGCCGCTCAAGGAATTCGAGTTGCTGTACGTATTGATCGCCAACGCTGGTCGGGTCATCACCCGCGACACACTGATTGATCGCGTGTGGGGAAGCGACTACTACGGCGACACCAAGACGTTGGACGTACATATCAAGAGATTGAGGTCCAAGGTGGAAGTCGATCCGAGCAACCCGACGGCAATCCTCACGATTCGCGGTCTGGGCTACAAATTCGAGCGACCTGCCTAGGTCGCCCGAGCAAGCTCCACTCGCAGACTCGTCGCGTCACTCAGCCTTCGAGGCGAGCCAGCCACAAGCCCGGCGCGACGATTTCGGCCGGCGTCGGCAAGTTACCCGGCTTTTCTATGAGTTGGCTGAGACCTGCTTCTCCGGCTCGGTCAATGACTCCCGCCACGAACTGCTGAGCCAGCGACACACGCTCCGTGGTGAGGTCGAGTCCCAACAGCCGTTCGACGAAGACCCGGTCACCCGATTGCGCAACACGTCGCCGCCTTACTGCTTCGGCGATTCGGGAACCCTCACCCAAGACTCGAGCACTGGCTCGATCGACGCAATGATCGACGTAGCCAACGATTGCTGCCACTGCCGCATCGAGTGTTGGTGCAATTTGGTCCTGTGCGCCGGAGCGCTGCGCCCCAAGCAGCACCGTTGGATCCGAGAGCAGAGAATCCAGGATCTTCATCGGGTCTCCGGATGACACGTCGAGTTGTCCGATGCTGTCGGAGAGTGCGGCAGGGTTGGGTCGGAACCCGGAAGCAAAACTGATGACGAGTTTCTGCAATGTATCGCGCACATGGTCGACGCCGAACACCGCACTACTCACCAACTCGTGGAGGAGTGCCCACATCGTCATATCATCGCGCGGAATCGACCACTCGTCGGCAAAGTTGTCGACATTGCCGATCACGATCACCAGCTTTCCGTGGGGCTCGCGAGGCAATGGTAAGTCGAACTGCCCGAAGGTGTTCACCGCAAGCCGACCGACCAGGGTGCCCACCGACATACCAAGCATCGACGGAGCGATCATCTTGCTCACGCTCGCAAGCATTTTCATCATCGGATCAGCGGTGTCGTCGTCAGGTGTTTCTTCCGGGGCCCCGCCGATGGCACGTGCGAGTGCATCAAAGTACGGTTTCCATGAATCGAGCGTCATGTTCACCCAGGTGGCACGTGCCACCACTTCGAGTTTTCCAATATTCAGAATCTCCCGACCCGTGACTTCGGCGGCGTGCATCTGCGCGACGGCAGCAAGGGACTCAACGGCGATTCGTCGTTGTGGGTCTACATTGTGCTCGGTAGTGCCCTGCGTGGCTGCCATGAGCGCAGTTTGTCGTGCCACGTCCCACTGCAACGGACCTTGTGCCGACATCGCTCGCTGAAACTGCGCGAACAACGGATTGCTGAACGGATTCGGCGTTTCGTCCTCGGCCACGCGCCTAGAGCCTATGACGGTTCGCAAGTACGCTGAACAACAATGAGACACGACCGCGTCGAAGTGTCAGACTCGCCGCTCGACATTGCGAGTTTGTATCAATGGGCTCTGTCCCCGGAATGCGGTGCAGTAGTCCTGTTCTCCGGCACCGTGCGAGATCATGCGGAGGGTCGAACCGGTGTGACCTCGCTCACCTACGAGGCGTACGGCACGGCTGCGCACGCAAAACTGCAGGAGGTCATCGATGAGGCTCGCCGTCGATTTCCTGGAGTCGGTCGAGTAGCACTTGTTCACCGACTCGGTGAGCTGCAATTGACGGAGTCATCGGTGGTGGTGGCGGTGTCGGCCCCGCATCGACCCGAGGCATTTGATGCTGCACGCTTTTGTATCGACGCGTTGAAGCAAACCGTTCCAATTTGGAAGAAGGAAGAGTGGAGTGGCGGCAGCGATTGGGGAACCAACGCGGTCGAGCCCGTATCGGTATCTGCGGTTGATCGAGACTCAACGCGAGTGATTTCATGATCGTCACATCGGCGTTCATCATCGCAGCAACTTCGGTGACCAGTTTGGTGTTCGCATCAATCTCGATCGCATCCGCCGCAACGCTGGCCTATCTCGTGGCAACCGACAATCGTCGGCACAAACCCGTGGACGGAGCCGCCCAGTTTCGTCGTCACCTGAATGCGCTTTCAGACGATTCACGCGAGCATCTGCGTGAGCAAATCCGTATTGCCCGTGAGCAGCGACAAGGAAGATAACCATGGCACGTGACTTAGCGATCGACCTCGGCACCGCAAACACGTTGGTGTACAAGCAGGGCGAGGGCATCATCATGAATGAGCCGACGGTGATTGCCAAGAACCGCCGTACCAATGAGGTGCTGGCAACCGGCCACGAGGCATGGGACATGATCGGCCGCACCCCGAGTTTCATCGTGGCTGTGCGACCGTTGCGTGGCGGAGCCATCACCGACTTCGAAACCACCGAACAGATGATTCGTCTGCTCCTCAAGCGGGCCGGCGTATCCAGGTTTGCCCGCCCCAAGGTGCTGATTTGCGTACCGTCAGCCATCACCGAGGTAGAGAGGCGTGCCGTTACCGAAGCGACTCGTCGTGCCGGTGCTGCTGATGCGCAATTGTTGGAACAGCCGATGGCCGCTGCAATCGGTGCCGATCTTCCGATCGAGGAGCCCATTGCCAACATGGTGGTCGACATCGGCGGTGGCACGACGGAAACTGCCGTCATCAGTCTCGGTGGCATCGTCACACTTCGCGCCGAGCGGGTCGGTGGATTCACCATGGACGAGGCCATCCAAGGTTGGGTTCGCAAAGAACACGGTTTGGCGATTGGTGAACGCACGGCAGAAGAAATCAAGAAACAGATTGGTAGTGCTCAACCATCGGCTGCCGACCGCGATGCAGAGGTGAAGGGCCGCGATCTCGTTACCGGACTGCCCAAAACCGTGGTGTTGACTGCCGCCGAGATTCGTGAAGCCCTCGATGAGGTGGTGACGCAGATGATTGATTCGGTCAAGGAATGTCTGGCAGTGACACCTCCGGAGTTGGCTCAAGACTTGTTGATGCGTGGCATCTACCTTGTGGGGGGTGGCGCATTGTTGCGCGGACTTCCCGAACGTTTGCAGTACGAAACCAAAGTGCCCGTGCAGTTGTCGCCACAGCCACTCGAGGCCGTCGTACTCGGTGCCGGTCACTGCATCGAGAACTATCAGGCGTTGCGCGGCATGTTCATGGATGCTCGTCGCTGAGTGCGACGTGAAGTGACGAAGGGTTTGTGGTGAGCGACGTCACTTTGTTGTCTGCGGTGTTCAACGCAGCGGTGTGGCTCGCGTGTGGAACTGCAGTCGGGTGGTCGTATGCACGTCGTGACTGGCAGGGTTTGCGCCAAGAGGGCATGTTGACACGACTACGACCTTGGGAGAGTCGGTTGCTCTATGAACGTTGGCTCGGCGTACGGCGCTGGAAGGACCGCCTACCCGAAGCCGGCACGTGGTTTGGGGGTGTGAGCAAGCGACACCTGCCGTCATTTCTCGATGGGGGGCGTGCTCGATTTGCCGCCGAGTCGTTGCGGGCCGAGCGCGTCCACTTCCTGCTACTTGCCGTAATCCCACTCACCATGGCGTGGAGTCGTGGGTGGTGGGTGATCATCAACCTTGTGTTCGGTGTTGCGGTGAATCTTCCGTGCATCATCGTGGCGAGATACAACCGAATTCGACTCACTCGGATGTCACGCGTCGACGCGAACTCCTAGCATGAATCCGATGTTTCTTCGAGGCCGGCTGCAGTGGACGCTTCTGGCGGTGACGCTCATCTCGGGTGGGCTTGCATTGTTCTTCGCCCAAAGAAATGACAGTGGAGTCGAATCCGTACCCACCACCATTGCGGCAACCACTTCAACCACGACCACCACCGTGTATCAACCACCAATCACCTATGTGGTGCAACGTGGCGACACATTGTTTGCCATTGCCTCCAGTTTTCAGGTGGATATGCAGGCACTCATGGACCTGAACGGCATTACGAACCCTGACCGTGTCGAAGCGGGCGACGAATTGGTGATGCCACCGGCGACGGGATTCGTGCCCGTAGCACCATCCACCACGATGCTGCCGTAAGGGTTCAGTCGTCAGCCGAACGATTTCGGCCGTGCCCTGGCGAGGAGACCTTACTTCTCGAGTGAAGCGCGGCGGCGTTCCACGATGCCGACGATGTCGGACATGATGTGTGCGACCGCATAGTCCTTCGGCGTATACACGGCTGCTACTCCAGCGGCAAGCAGCGCGACACGGTCATCATCGGGGATGATTCCGCCAACGATGACGGGCGCAGTGACGCCGACGGCGCCCAACTCCCGTAGTACATCCGGCACGAGAGCTTGGTGTGAGCCAGAGAGAATCGAGAGTCCGATGACGTCAGGGTCTTCGTCCCGAGCAGACTCCGCAATCTGTCGAGGTGTCAATCGAATACCGCCGTACACCACTTCCATTCCTGCATCGCGGGCCGCGATGGCGATTTGTTCGGCGCCGCTGGAGTGTCCATCCAGACCGGGTTTGGCGACCAACAGCCGCGGTGGCCCATCGGGGAGGGCACTGGAACGTCGCGCAACTGCCTGAAGTTCGCTGCCACGCGGTGCGGCGACGCCACCGACACCGGTGGGGGCGCGATACTCACCGAACACTTCGCGCAGCGTGCCAGCCCACTCACCGGTGGTGCCACCGGCCCGAGCAAGGGCAATCGACGGCTCCATGATGTTTCGAGTGCCCTCGGCTGCTGCTCGAAGATCACGTAGTGCGTCGGCCACCGCCTTCGAATCCCGCTGGTTGCGCCAACGCTGCACGTCGTCGACATGTGCAGCTTCGACCATTGGGTCGACCCGGAGAATGTTGTCGTTGCCACCCAATGGTGACGCGGTGGTTTCGGTATAGGCATTGACGCCGATCACCATTTGTTCACCACTTTCGATTCGTCGCGTGCGGTCGGCCATGGAGGAAACAAGACGACGTTTGAGTTCATCGACAGTTGCGTACGCTCCACCGAGCGACTCGATTTCCCGCAACTCTGCCGTAGCCGCGTCCACCAGCTCGGCGGTGAGGCCCTCCACCACATGTGAACCGTCGAGAATGTCACCGTACTCAAGCAGATCCGTCTCGAACGCCAATACTTGTTGCATCCGCAGTGACCACTGTTGGTCCCAAGGGCGCGGCAACCCGAGCGCTTCGTTCCATGCCGGAAGTTGCACACTTCGTGCACGGGCACGCTTGGACAATGTGACTGCAAGCATTTCCAACATGATGCGCTGGACGTTGTTTTCGGGTTGAGCTTCCGTGAGGCCGAGTGAATTCACTTGTACGCCATAGCGAAAACGAAGTGCGCGTTCGTCGGTGATGCCGTACCGGTCTCGACCGATTGTTTCCCACATCTTGGTCATCGCGCGCATCTTGCATGTCTCTTCGACGAAACGAATTCCAGCGTTCACGAAGAACGACATTGAAGCGAACACGCCCGGGAATGCATCGTCGTCCACTTTGCCACTGGCGCGAACTGCGTCCAACACGTCGATGGCGTTGGCAAAAGCGAATGCAATTTCTTGGACCGGCGTTGCTCCAACTTCCTGCAAGTGGTAGGAGCACACGTTCATGGGGTTCCACTTCGGTGCATGGGTGTTTGCCCACGCAATCATGTCGACGATGATGCGTCGTGACGCCAGAGGCGGGAAGATGAACGTTCCGCGAGACAGGTACTCCTTCAACACGTCGTTCTGTGTGGTGCCACGCAGGTCGGTGCTGGCGACCCCCTGTTCCTCTGCGTTTGCCACATACAACGCAAGCAGCCAGGCAGCCGTCGAATTGATGGTCATCGAGGTGTTCATGGTCCCCGGCGGAATGTCGCGCATCAGGGCGCGCATGTGACCCAGATGGGCAACCGGAACACCAACTTTGCCGACTTCGCCACGGGCCAGGACGTGATCGGGGTCGTATCCGGTTTGTGTGGGGAGGTCGAAGGCGATCGACAAGCCGGTTTGACCCTTTGCCAGGTTGGTGCGGTACAGCTGGTTGGACGCCTCGGCGGACGAGTGCCCCGAGTAAGTTCTCATCAACCACGGCTCGTCGCGTTGTGCGCGCGGACGCTGATCGGTCACAGTGACAAGGCTAAGGCGTTGTGGCCGTGCGGAGTCGTGCAAGGTAGTCGGCGCGTGGCACCACGATTGCGCCGAGGCTGGACAGGTGGGGAGTGTGCCACTGTGCATCGAGCAGGGTCATCTTCGCCGAACGCATGATGTCGACCAGTGCCATGAGTGCAACTTTCGATGCATCACGCGACATGTGGAACATGGACTCACCCGCGAAAAATTTCTTGATACGTACGCCATAGAGACCGCCGACCAGCACACCGTCCTCGTTGTAGGTTTCCACGCTGTGGGCCCAGCCACGTTCGTGGAGGTCGCAATACTGGTCGATGAATCGGGGAGTAATCCATACCTTGTCGTCACTACCTCGTGATGCACAGCCGAGCATCACGCGTTCGAAGTTCGTATTGATTCGGATGTGGTACTGGCGCGCGCTTCGGCGCATGGAACGCGTTACCCGCAGACCGTCGAGTGGAATCACGCATCGTTCGGCTGGTGACCACCAGAACAGCACGGGGTCTCCACCGTTTCGTTCCATCGCAAACAAGCCGTGTCGATATCCGTCGATGACGGTGGACGCATTGAGATCGGCGCCCTGACCGATCAGATCATCATCCACCGGCCACGAGGAAACATCGGGCCATTCGTACTCGCAGTCACCGACGGGTTGTGGCGAACGGTCCCAGCCACTCGTGGCGCGTAACAGTGCGAGGTCTCCCCAACGCGACTCGTGGGGGCCGGTCCTAGTAGACGTAGAAACCAGCCTTGGTTTTTCGACCGAGACGACCCTGTGCAACCAGCTCGCGCAGGCGTGGACGTGGCGAGAAGTTGTCGTCACCGAATGAGCCATGCAAGGTTTCGAGGATGGAGAGTGACGTATCGAGTCCAACGAGATCGAGCAATGCAAACGGACCCATGGGGAAATTGCAGCCACCCTTCATTGCGGTATCGATGTCTTCCATCGACGCGGTGCCGTCTTCCAACATTCGAATTGCATTGTTCAAGTAGGGGAAGAGCAGTGCATTCACGATGAAGCCTGCACGATCCAGCACGTGTACGCCCTCTTTGCCGATTGCAGCTACGAATGCCGCAGCGCGTGCGATGGTGTCGTCACTGGCAGTGATTGGTCGCACAATCTCCACGAGCGGGAGTACGGCAGCTGGGTTGAAAAAATGGATGCCACAGACCTGTTCGGGTCGTTTGGTGACCTTGGCCATCTCCACCACTGCCAGCGTGCTCGTGTTGGTGGCGAGGATCGCTGTCGGCTTGGCGATGACATCGAGTTCGCGAAACAAGGACTGCTTGGTGTCAAGGTCCTCAACCACCGACTCGATGATGATGTCGCAATCGGCCAACCCGGCGAGGTCCGTCGTGGTCGAGATGTTGGCAAGAATTCGTTCTCGTTCCGAAGCTTCGAGTTTGCCCTTCTCTACCTGTCGAGCGAGACCTCCCGATATTTGCGTGAGCGCTGACGCCACAGATGCTTCACTACGTGCCCGAATGGTGGCCCGGACACCACCGCGTGCCGCAACCTCCGCGATGCCAGCTGCCATGATTCCCGAGCCAACGATGCCAATCGATGATGTCGTGCCATCCGCCACGAAGCCGAGCGTACTGTTTCGGCCCCAGTTCGCAGAATTGTGAGATGGTTCACTCATTGGACATCTACCGCTCTGGTTGACGGGCCTTGCAGTGGTTACCGTAAGTGAGCGATGTCAATGTTCGATGTGGGCGCGTTGATCGGTGATGATCGCCGCGTGGTGCCCCTCTTTGCAGTGCACAACTTCCGCGACTTGGGTGGCTATCCAACTGCGGATGGACGCCACACCCGATGGCGGACGCTGTTTCGTGCCGATGGTTTGTATCGACTGACACCCGAGGATGCGCGAATCGTGACGAACCTCGGGGTTCGAACGGTGGTTGATCTGCGTACCAGCAACGAGGTGAGCGAACGTGGAACGTTTCCCGTCAAAGATCACGCGGTGGCGTACCACCATCTGCCGATCATCGATGCCACGTGGGGTGAAACGCAAACCCCCGAGTTCGATGACGCAGTCGACTTCTTGGTCTGGGCCTACCGGGAGATGTTGGAAGAGGCCGCACCGCGCTTTGCCGACGCCATCAACTTGCTATCGCAGCAGTCGGTCTTGCCCGCGGTGTTTCACTGTGCTGCGGGAAAGGACCGAACGGGCATTCTGGCGGCGCTCGTGTTGGGCGTCCTTGGCGTGAATGAGGCGATCATCGCAGCCGACTACGGACTGACACAAGCTGCAACGAAGCGACTGCGTGCGTGGGCCCGTCAACATCAACCCGAGCTCGCGAATCTCTACGACAAAATGCCACCACGATTCACGGCTGCAGATCCGCGTGCGATGGCGGTCATCCTGAACGACATCGTCGGCCGTCACGGCTCGATACTCAACTATGTTCGTGAAATCGGAGTGAGCGACGACGCAGCTCGCGCCCTTACCGATGCGCTTACGACTCGTTGATGGTGACGCTCTTCAGCACGATTTCTGCAGCCGGTGGCACGCCGTTGGCCGCCGGATCTGGATTGAAGAGCGCACCCATGGCCTGCACCGCAGTATCGAGGCCTTCGACAACTTCTCCGAACAACGAGTAGCTAGGTGGCAACGAAGCACCGTTGTCGCCGGTGATGATGAAGAACTGGCTGCCGTTGGTATTGGGGCCGGAGTTGGCCATGGCAAGCGAACCAATCTTGTACTCGCCAGCTTGCGGAAGTTCGTCGGCGAAGGAATAGCCCGGGCCACCCGTACCGTTCGCAGTCGGGTCACCGCATTGCACGACGAAATCTTCGATCACACGGTGGCACTGGGTGCCGTCGAAATACTTCCAACGCGCGAGTGACACGAAGTTGTTCACCGTGCCAGGTGCCCGATCGGAGAACAGTCGCACCGTGAACGAACCTTGCGTGGTATCGAACGTGGCGGTATAGGTCTTGGCCGGATCGATGCAGAGCTGGGCAGCGTCGGCGAACTCGCGGCGCTGTTCCGCGCTGCCATCGGTTGGCGGGCATTCACCGGTGCCGTATTCGAATGGACCGCTCACCTCGGAGGCAACGGTGTCCTGAGTGGTATCGACCGTTTCTTGGGTTGAATCCGTCTCGGTCTCCACGACCTCGGTGTCGGGGTTGTTACCGGTGACGAACACGAAGCCCACCAGCGCCACCACCACGAGGACGATGACGCCAACCTGAGCACCGCGCTTGCGCGCCTTTCCCTGCTGATGTCGTCGTGTCATCTGCTCGCGACGAGCATCACGGTTCTTCTTCTGTCGTTCACGCTTTGAAGTTCCCACGAGTGTGAAATGCTACCTACCCGCATATCGTCTGCGGATAGCGTTGTTTTGTCATGGCGCTCATCGTGCAGAAGTACGGGGGAACGTCGGTTGCCGACCCGGAACGAATGCGCAACGTGGCCCGCCACATAGCCGCCACACGAGCCAATGGACATCAGTTGGTGGTGGTGGTGTCGGCGATGGGCAAGGCCACGGACAACCTCCTGCAGTTGGCGCATCAGGTTTCGGCCAATCCGCCGAGTCGCGAGATGGACATGTTGCTCACCACGGGGGAGCGCATCAGCATGGCCCTGTTGTGCATGGCACTCCACGATGCCGGCGTTGACGCCGTGAGTTTCACGGGTTCCCAGGTGGGCATCATCACCGACACCGTGCATACGAAGGCCAAGATTCTTGAAGTGAAGGGTGACCGAGTGCGTGCAGCACTTGCGGACAACAAGGTTGCGGTGGTGGCAGGTTTCCAGGGGATCAGCACGGCAAAGGAAATCACGACGCTGGGACGTGGCGGTAGCGACACCACGGCAGTGGCACTTGCTGCGGCGCTCGAGGCGGACTCCTGCGAGATTTACACCGATGTCACGGGTGTGTTCACGGCTGATCCGCGAGTCGTGCCGCAGGCGCGCAAGGTACCGGTGTTGCAGTTCGACGAAATGCTGGAGATGGCAGGAGCCGGTAGCAAAGTGCTCGCCCTGCGTTCGGTGGAATTCGCCCGCAATCACGATGTACCAATTCATGTGCGATCGAGCTTCACGTGGGAAGAAGGTACATGGGTGGTAGGTCGTCATCACGAAAGGATGAAGAACATGGAAGAACCAGTCATCTCTGGAGTCGTTCAGGATGCAAGCGAATCGAAAATCACCGTGCTCGCCGTACCGGATCGTCCCGGTGTTTCGGCGGACATCTTCGAAGCACTCGCCCTGGCGAACGTGAACGTGGACATGATCGTGCAGAACACGTCGACGTCCGGCTCCACCGATATTTCGTTCACCGTGCCGAAAGCCGACGTGGCAACGGCAGAACCAATCGTGTCGCGCATCGCACGCGACCTCAAGGCAGGTGGAGTCAACCATGATGATGACATTGCCAAGGTCTCGCTGGTTGGTGCCGGCATGAAGACAAGTCCCGGAGTAGCAGCCAAGATGTTTCGAGTCTTGGCCGACAACGGCGTGAACATCGAGATGATTTCCACATCGACCATTCGGGTCTCGGTGGTGGTAAGGGCGGCGATGATGCAAACGGCCGTCCAGGCCCTGCACACTGCGTTCGGGCTCGACAGTGGCGACGACTACTCGGCACCACTACCCGAACGCAAGTAAGTGATGACCCTTCTTCGTCGAATCGGCGACCGTTTGCGACGCCCGCAAGGCGTACCCTGGCGAAGTGCCGGCTTGCGTACCGAGTCGTTGACTGCAGACGAATCAGTGCGTAGCACCGGATGGGTGTTCGACAACAAAACCGGTGATGTCTCACTCGAGTCGTTTACCGCCGGCGGCGACAACGAGGTGCGGAGGTACCTGAAGTTGTTCGGACTGAGTGATGATGCAACGCGACCGCTCAGCATGGTGGAAATCGGTAGCGGTATCGGTCGTATGACCGCTGGTTTCAGCAAGCGATTCGGAGTCGTATATGCCGCCGATGTCGACGCCGCTTTTTTGGAGCGATGCCGTGAGACGGTGTTTCATCACGGACAGCCCACCGCACTGCGAACGGTGCATGTGGCAGATGGTCGCACCCTCGACATCGACACCGGCTCGGTCGACTTTGCATTCTCCTACATCACGTTGCAACACTGCAGTAGTAGCGATGCATTGTCGTTGGTGAGCGAGGCGCTACGAGTTACAAAGAACGGTGGACTCATCGCACTGAACTTTCGCACCTGGACGGCACTCGACACGGCGCTGGTTCCTCTCGGTGGGCTCGTTCGGGTGTTGTGGCGGGTACCCAAAGCCGCCAAGTACATGGCCCGAGTTCGTTCGCTCACCCGACTCGGGTGGCAGGCCAATCGCCTGAGCCCCGACGATGTGGTGGCATCGATCGGAACTGATCTCGTCGGTACGCGATTGCGCGACGTCACGGTCGTGCATTCGCCGCGGCGGCGGGTGAGGGTCTCGGCAGGAGGTGTGCGTCGACTCGCCGTGCGGCGTGTGCATCGCAGCCACTGGTGGCTCGTTGCACGGTTAGCCTGACCGCGTGGCAAACGGCAAGAAACCAAACATCGGCGTGGTTGGCGCCACCGGGATGGTGGGCAACGTCATGCGTACCTTGCTGCTCGAACGCAACGTCGAATTCAATGAACTCCGGTTCTTCGCTTCTGCGCGTTCGGCGGGCGGAACACTTGACTTTGGCGGTCGCAAGATCGTCATTGAGGATGCGTCGACTGCAGACCCGTCAGGACTCGACGTGGCGATTTTTTCGGCTGGCGCATCGACTTCGAGGGCACTTGCACCGAAGTTCGCAGCAGCCGGCGCGATCGTGGTGGACAACTCGTCGTGTTGGCGCATGGACCCCGAGGTGCCGCTCGTGGTGTCGGAAGTGAATCCGGAAGACATTGCGCTGGCCAAGAAGGGAATCATTTCCAATCCCAACTGCACCACGATGGCAGCGATGCCGGTCTTGAAACCACTGCACGATGCAGCCAACCTCGTTCGGTTGACCGCCAGCACGTATCAGGCGGTCAGCGGAGGTGGCGTGTCAGGGGTTGCCGAGTTGGATGCACAAGTCGCCGCTGCCGACGGTATCGATCGACTCACCTACGACGGTGAGTCGGTGAAATTTCCGGCACCAAGCAAGTTTGCGCGGACGATTGCATTCAATGTGCTGCCATTTGCAGGTTCAATGGTCGACGATGGCCAGTTCGAGACCGATGAAGAAAAGAAGTTGCGCAACGAGACACGCAAGATCCTCCACATCCCCAATCTGAAGGTGTCAGGTACGTGCGTGCGCGTGCCTGTGTTCACGGGACACTCGTTGTCGTTGCATGCAGAGTTCGGTCGTGCAATCACGCCCGCAGAAGCACATGCCATCCTCGAGAAGGCACCCGGTGTTGCCGTGGTGGACATTCCAACACCGCTTCTGGCGGCCGGTAAAGATCCGTCGTATGTTGGTCGCATTCGTCAAGATCAATCGGTTGACGACCATCGTGGATTGGTGCTGTTCGTCTCCAACGACAACCTGCGCAAGGGCGCTGCGTTGAATGCGTTGCAGATTGCCGAATTGGTCATTGCCTCGTTGTAGCAACGCCGAGCACACCGGCGAGTAACGATCGCCTTCAGCCGTCGCGATACATCACCCGGCAGATACGAGAAGATGACGTCACCCGTCGCATACGAGAAAATGTGGTTGACGATTGGTCGGGGAGGGGAGATTTGAACTCCCGACCTCCACGTCCCGAACGTGGCGCGCTAGCCAAGCTGCGCTACTCCCCGAAGTGCGTTTTCACGCGTCGTCAGCCTAACGGTGTGCGCAGCTAACTGTTTTGCATCACTGGCGATGCAGATTCGTGCCAGGTGCCGCCGGCGCGGATCTCCGACACCGCACGACGCAAACGGAGCGAATCGATCGGTTTCACCAGCCACCCCTCGGCACCACTGCGTCGCGCAAGATGTACGTCGGCTGTTCGATCGAGCAGCATCACGACCGGTACGTGTGGCATCCGACCACCACTTTCGTCGAGTCTCAGATTCATGGTGACGGCCATTGCGCCCATCGAGCCGACCTGCAAATCAAGCACGGCAACATCCGGAGTGCGCTGAGTGACGGCAGCTGTCACGTCACGCCCGTCACGACAGACGGTGAACGATGTCTCAGGTGTACCGAGTGCGGCGATGATGTCGTCGAGAACGTACTGGGCGTCGGTCGCTACGAGAACATGCACAACGCAAGGTTATCTCTTGGCGTGGATACCGTTGTCGTGTCATGTTTGCAGCAGTAACTTTCGGCCTTTTCATGATGCTGGCTGGCATCGTGCCGCAGCATCGGGATGATGCAGTAGTCCTTCATCACGCGGTGACCAGTCCGGACGATGCGGCCGCACTCGACAAGGTGGACGTGTTCGAGGTGAGCGGTCTCATCGATTCGGTAGTGGCGCGTGGCATTGAGAAGGCCGTCGAACGGTCCGAAACCAACGGTGCGCAAGCACTCGTCTTGCAGGTGAACTCTCGCGGTGCGGTTGTCGACGAAGCTCGCATGCGAGAGGTGCTGATTGCCATTCGTGACTCTTCGATACCCGTTGGTGTCTGGGTTGGTCCAAGCGGCGCGAAGGCACATGGATGGTCGGCGCTGCTCCTTGCAGTGGCGGACGTATCGGCCATGGCCCCGCGAGCAACCATCGGTCGTACGGGTTTGCCGATTGAGATCGACGGGTCTCCGGTGTCGCTCGGCGAAGCAAGTACGTTGCTACGAAGCGGAGTGCTGGATACCGCCGAGGCCAGGAAGCGTGGTGTGCTTCGGCTGGAAATTGCCGATGAAGGCGTTCCGGTGTTGCGCAACATGTTGTTTGCATTGGACGGACTCACCATCAAGGGCGTACAACTCAACACGGTGGTTGAAGTAGTCGATGGGTCCGGCGCCATCACTCGTGAGGCAGCCACGACCAGATTCTTCAAGCTGGGAACACTCGAGCAACTCATGCACACATCGGCGAGCGCAGCACTCGCGTACCTTCTCTTTTCGTTCGGCTTGGCATTGCTGATTTTTGAGTTCTATACCGCTGGCGTTGGTATTGCCGGATTCGTTGGCGCCATCACCACCTTGCTCGGTGCTTTCGGCCTGGCCGAGTTGCCCGTGCGACCACTGGGCTTGGCGATGTTGATCCTGTCCGTGATTGCGTTGGCAGTCGATGTACAAGTTGGAATCCCGCGTGTGTGGACGGGAATAGGTCTCACCATGTTCGTCGCTGCGTCCTTCACGCTGTACGGGTCGGTGCAGGAAGAGGCATTGCGTCTGTCGTGGCTCACGCTCATTTCGGGCGTTGCATCCATGACCCTTGCATTCGTCGTGGGTATGCCGTCGATGGTGAGAACTCGTTTTGCCACCCCGACCATTGGTCGGGAGTGGTTGATCGGGCTCGAGGGCACTGCTGCCACCGACATTGCACCCGAAGGTGAAGCCACCGTGCAAGGCGCCCGATGGCGCGCACGCACCAACCGCGCGACTCCAATCAAGATTGGTGAGTCCGTGCGCGTGGCGTCGATCGACGGAGTCACGCTCGACGTGGAGCCGCTCGAAGGTGCAGCTCGCGACTATCGCGAAATGCGCAAGTCCCGCGAAGGCTGATGCACGGGTCGTTCTGGAGATGACCTTGGACTACGCCCAGGTTCCTTTGCGGCCAGCGGCAACGGTGATGTTGCTGCGCGACACACCAACCGACGTAGAAGTTTTTATGATGCAGCGAACGACATCAGCCGCCTTTGCAAGCGGCATGTACGTGTTCCCTGGTGGACGAGTCGACGACATTGACGGGGCTTCAGAACTCAACGACCTGTGCGACGGCCTTACCGATGCCGAAGCGAGCGACTTACTCCGCGTGCCGAGCGGTGGACTTGCTTATTGGGTGGCCGCCATTCGTGAGTCGTTCGAGGAAGCCGGCGTCTTGCTGGCACGCGATCACTCGGGCGAGTTCGTGAAACTCGACGATCCCGAAGTGCAGCAACGATTCGCGCGAGCTCGCCATGCAGTACACGAGGGCACGCTCTCGCTGGCGGAGTTCTGTCGCAGCGAGGAGCTGCGATTGGCGGTCGACACCATTCGTTACGTGAGCCACTGGATCACTCCGGTCGGTGAGCGGCGACGTTTTGACACGAGATTCTTCGTGGCAGTTGCTCCATTGGCGCAGGATCCACTGCATGACGATCAGGAAACCATCGACAGTTTGTGGGTGACCCCCAGCGAAGCATTGCGGCGTGCCCAACGCGGCGAGTTGGCGATGATTCCGCCCACGGTGGCCAACTTGCAATTCTTGGCACCCCATCGCACGACGCGCGAAGCCGTCGCTGCGGCCCGGACCATCGGCGTGCCGACACCGATTCTGCCGAAGTTGCGTTACGACGACGACGGCCGAGTGGTGGAGATCGTCTTTCCGGACGATCCCGCGTATGCACTCCTGCCGTAGTAGTTGGGCCGTTGCCCGCGGTGGGCGCCGCGCCGGGGCGCCGCGCACTTCGTCATGTCGATTTTTTTCGGAGTGCGACTTCTACGGACTCGAGCAAGCGCGCTGAACAGCCGGCCATCTCCGTCACGGGAACCGTGGCAGAGAGAATCTTGTCGGCGATGTCACGGAATACGTCGGCGGCAACCGAGGAACCCGACAGTGCCACCGGCTCGCCAGTGTCGCTGCCGTGCGCCACGGCAGGCTCGATGGGAACTCGTCCGAGCAACTCGGCGCCGATGTCGTCGGCCAATGTCGCTCCACCGCCTTCGCCGAACAACGGATACGTGCTGCCGTGATCGCACGTGAAGTAACTCATGTTTTCGATGACGCCGGCGACGCGTAAGAAACTTCTTCGGGCCATGTCAGCTGCGCGAATCGCCACCTTCTGAGCCGAAACTGCCGGTGTGGTGACGATGATGAGATCGGTGCGCGGCAACATTCGTGCCAAACCCATCTGCACGTCGCCCGTACCGGGTGGCATGTCGATGAGTAGGTAGTCGAGATCACCCCAATGCACATCGTTGAGAAACTGCTCCACCGCCTTGGTGAGCATGAGACCTCGCCACATGAGCGCCGTGCCTTCGTCCTCCACGAGCATTCCGGTGCTCACTACTTTGAGCAGACCATCGCCAACTCTGCGTTCGTTGGGGATGATGCGCGGCTTCTCCACTCCGTCGATTCGCCGTGCTTCGAGCCGGTCGCTCATGCCCAACATTCGCGGGATGGAGAAACCCCAGATGTCAGCGTCGAGAACACCCACCACATGACCGTGCGAAGCGATTGCGACGGCCAGATTGGCGGTGACGGAACTCTTGCCCACCCCACCCTTGCCGCTTGCAATCGCCAACACGCGAGTGGAGTTGGGTATCGCAGTGTCGCCGGCATTTTCTCGTGCGTTCCAGCGGGCCTTGGTCATGACCGCAGATCGCTCATCAGCGTTCATCTCACCCCAATTGATCTTTATCTTGGTGACTCCAGGGTGCGTTTCCAGCCGGGACTCGATGTCGTTTTTGATCTGGGCACGCAGGGGACATCCCTTGATCGTGAGTTTCACGCCAATGGTGATGAGACCCTCGGGCGACACCTCCACGTCGGTCGCCATTCCCAGGTCGACGATGTTGGCGCCCAGTTCCGGATCGATGACTGCACGCAGGAGATTGCGAACTTCGTCGGCAGATGGGGGCAAAACCGCACGGTCGGGCACGCCCTCAACCTACCGATGTGTCGAGTTTCGCTGGCTTGGTGGGGCAGTGCTTGTCATCACACCCCGTGTCGGCGGTAGTTTGGGGCATCATGATTACTCTCACTCCATCCGCCGCCGTCAAAGTGAAGCAATTGCTCGAGACCGAGAATGCATCCGACCTCGCACTGCGTGTTGCCGTGCGTCCCGGTGGATGTTCGGGGTACTCCTACGAAATGTACTTCGATGGTGACTTTACGGCCGAAGACAAGGTGGAAGCATTCGGCGATGTCAAGGTGGTCGTCGACCCTGCGTCGGCACAATTGTTGGCTGGTGCAAGCCTGGACTACACCGACGGGTTGAACGAGTCGGGTTTCAAGATCACCAATCCGAATGCGAACCGCACTTGCGGTTGCGGTCAAAGCTTCAGCTGATCAGCGACTGAACTTCAACGGCGTCGAAAACGGCGTCAAGTCGTTCGACTACGACACCGCCGCTGTCGGTGATGAACAGAGCGGGCTCGAAGTTCATCGACATTGCATTGACTGCCGGTGCGATTCGTGTTGCATCTTGGTCGGCGTACACCTCGGCATGGATGAACGTGGTGGATCCACGAGCGCTTTCGCGTGCAGAAATCATCGCTTCGAGTGCCGGTGCGCAAGTGCCCGTTGCGCAATGTGCAGGAGTGCCAACCAGGAAGGCAACGGGTTTGCCGAGTGCGAGGGCTTCACGCAGCGTGACTTCGTGCATGGGGCATGGATCGGGTTGGCGAGTACAAATCGGGGAAACTTCGCGGGCATCGGCGAATGTCGGAGTGTCGAACGGAGGAAGGGGATCGCCGATTCCCGGCACTGCTACTTCGCCGCGCGCGAAAACCTGAAAGGCCGCACCATCTTCCGGGCCGCCGTCGAGTACCAATCGGTAGAAACCAGGCTCGGTGATGGTTGCGCGAAACGGCCAGTATGGCGTCGCCATACCCGCGTCATGTTTCGGTGCGCGGAGATCCTCCAACACCACGTCGTCGCCTCCGCCGTCGATGCGAACGATGCGGGCTGAAAGTTCGCTCGGAGTTGCGACACCCCCGTCAACCGTGAGGAGACCACCCTTGCTGGCGAGTGAAACAGGAATTCGAACCTTGCCGACGACGAGGTTCTGTGGAAATCGTTGGACGATTTGGACATCGTCGGGAAGTCCCGCGCTGGTTCCCCTACGTCCGCATGCAGCGAGTACGGATCCAAACGCAAGAGTTGTAGAACCCCCCAGCATCAGCTCGCCTGTCTTGCGCAAGAAGGCTCGGCGCGTGGTGAACTTCACGCGACAAGGGTAGTGATGATGCATGCGTCTAGCCTTGGGCGTATGGCAACTCCGATCGGTCCTTACACACCCGTGGTTCGCGCAGGGGATTGGGTGATCGTTTCCGGTCAACTTGGTTTGCGTGATGGCAGCATCGTTGAGGGTGGCGTGAAGGCGCAAACCTCGCAAGCAATCGCAAATCTGAAGATGCAACTGGAGAGCGTCGGTGCATCGTTGAGCGACGTGTCCAAGACGTTGTGTTTCCTCACCGACATGGATACGTTCTCCACGTTCAATGAGGCATACGTTGCTGGTTTTGGTTCCCATCGCCCGGCGCGAAGCACGATTGGTGTTGCATCGTTGCCCGCAAATGGTGCGGTGGAAATCGAGGCGTGGGCGTACCTGCCAGCCGGCAAAGCAACAAAGTCGGCGAAACCGACGAAACGAACGAAGTAACACCATGGCCGGCGCATTTGTCCTCGTTGCATTCCTGCTCGCATTCCCCGTGTTGGTTGGATTGGGCACGGTAGTCATCGCCGCCGTCTTGGGTGAGTCGCTCCACCGAGATGCCCGCGTGCGTAACGAAGCGAGCGAACTGCTCGAGCTCAATACCTGAGCGCTGCGCCTCTCGCGACTGCCGACCTCGTCGTCCATTCGGCGCGTCTGCTTGCCACGGTGGATGAACAACGCCGCGAGCTTCCCAATGGCTGGGTGGCAATCACCAATGGTGTGGTGAGTGCAGTTGGATCGGGGGCCCCGCCATCGGCACGCGAGAAGATCGACGCTTCCGGATGCTTGGTGACTCCTGGGCTGGTCAACGTACACCATCACCTGTATCAAAATCTCACACGTGCATATGGCCCGATGACCGACTCGGCGTTGTTTGGTTGGTTGCGAACGTTGTATCCATTGTGGAGCTCGCTCAATGAAGAGTCGGCACACGTATCAGCATGGGTGGGTCTGGCGGAGTTGGCATTGGCCGGCTGCACGACGTCGTCGGATCACCTGTATCTGCATCCGCGGGGCGGTGGCGACTTGCTGTCGGCGGAGATTGCAGCGGCTCGCGATATCGGTATGCGATTTCATCCCACATACGGCTCGATGTCGCTGTCGGAGAAGGATGGTGGACTTCCTCCCGACAATGTGGTGCAGGATCACGACGAGATTCTCTCTGCAAGCGAGCGTGCCGTACAGCAGCATCACGATCGAGCACATGGCGCCATGGTGCGGGTGGCGCTGGCCCCGTGTTCTCCGTTCAGCGTGACCAAGCAACTGATGATCGACTCAGCGAATTTGGCAGAGCGACTCGACGTTCGCCTGCACACACATTTTGCAGAAAACGACGAGGATGACGCGTATTCACTGGAGAAGTTCGGCTGTCGACCCACGCAGTATCTGCAGGACGTCGGCTGGTTGCACGATCGCGTGTGGCTCGCGCACTGTGTGAAGCCAAATGATGACGAAGTGCGTCGCCTGGGCGTTGCCGGAGTCGGTGTTGCGCACTGTCCGAGCAGCAACTTGATTCTTTCGTCGGGTATTGCACCAGTAGTGAAGCTGCGTTCGGCTGGTGTGCACGTGGGTCTCGGAGTGGACGGCTCGTCGTCTGCGGATTCCGCGTCGTTGTGGATGGAGGCGCGACAGGCGATGCTGCTCGCCAAGTTGGTCAACGGGGCTGCAGCTGGCACGGCGCGCATGGCATTGGAGATGGCGACGCGCGGGGGAGCAGGATGTCTCGGGCGTCTCGGCGAGATCGGCGAACTGAGCGCAGGGAGCGTTGGTGACCTGGTGGTGTGGTCGTTGGACGGTCCGCAGTTTGCAGGAGTGGTGGACGATGCCATTGAAGGCTGGCTGCGATGTGGTCCGGCAGCAGCAAAGCACACCATCGTGAACGGCGTTCCGGTCGTCCGCGATCATCGTCTGGTGAGCAGCAGGGTCGACGCAATGCTGAACGATCACGCACGCCTTGCCCGCGAGATGCAATCAGCGGGTCGCTAGTCATCCGTACATGATTTCCGATTTTCTCGCTGCACTTGGTGTGGTGTTTCTCGCAGAACTACCCGACAAGACCATGTTCGCCACGTTGTTGTTGGCAACTCGATTCCAACGCAAGTCGGCGGTGTGGTGCGGGGTCACCACTGCGTATTCGATGCATGTGGTGGTTGCAACGCTGCTTGGTGGACTACTCTCGCGACTTCCCGAGGATCCGGTTCGGAATGTGGTGGGGGTGTTGTTCGTTCTGGCCGGTGTATTCGTTGCGTGGGATTCATGGCGAAAAGACGAACTTGACGCGCAGGCAACGACGGAAACTCCCCGCTCATGGCGTTCGGTGTACGCAGTGTCGGCAGCCACCGTCGGATTGGCGGAGTTTGCGGACATCACGCAACTCGCAACCGCAAGTTTGGCGGCCACGCGCGATTCACCCTGGGCAGTTGGTGCCGGTGCAGCGAGCGCATTGGCTCTGGTATCGGGTCTTGCCGTGCTCGTGGGCTCTGCACTTACTCGGCGGTTGAATCTCAAGTTGATTCAGCGGGCCGCCGGAATTCTCTTCATATTGATTGGCGCTGCCACGTTCATCTAGGGCTCACCCCGTATTCGTGGTCAGCCCGACCATTTGGAGGAGCCGAAGCGGTAACCGACGCTGCGCACCGTTTCGATGAGGTGTGCATGTTCTTCGCCCAACTTGGCGCGCAAACGCCGAACGTGCACATCGACCGTGCGAGCTCCGCCGAAGTACTCGTACCCCCACACCTCCGAGAGGAGCACTTCGCGCGAGAACACTCGTCCAGGGTTCTGCACGAAGTACTTGAGCAATTCGTATTCCATGTACGTGAGGTCGAGTGGACTACCACCAAACGTGGCCTGGTAGGTCTCGAGATTCAGGCGAAGCCCGGCGTGCTCGACCACCGACGACGACGGTGCGGTGAGTTCGTTGTAGAACAAATGACGCAGTCGCGCCTCGAGCTCGCGGGGATGAAACGGCGAAAGAAGAAAGTCGTCGAAGAGATTCTCGCGAATCTCCAAGTCGCCGATGTGTGCCCCCGTTACCAACACGAGAATGCGCCGTACGGGACGATCCAATCTGCGCAAGGCGCGACACGCTGCCCAGCCACCTTCGGGATCTTCATCACAGCACACCACGGCGCCCATCCACCCTTCGGCTGGTTGCAGCCGGCCCATCAACTCGGGAGTTGCGACGCCTTTCCATGAATAACCGGACAAGTCGAGCGTGCGGGCAAGTTCGACGCCGGGACTGTCCGGGAAGACGGCGAGCATCCCGGAAGCGCTCATAGGGCTCGCAGGTAGGTGTCGACTTCGAATTGCGAGACGTGCGTCTTGTACTTGCGCCACTCTGCCCGCTTGTTGCGCAGGAACCATTCAAAGATGTGTTCGCCGAGTGCTTCGGCAACCAATGTGGAGGACTCCATCGTCCTCAAGGCGTCATTGAGCGACTGCGGAAGTTGTTCGATGCCCAACTTGGTGAGGGCAGCGTCACCCATTTCGAAGAGGTTGGCATCGGATTCCATCGGAAGTTCGTAGCCCTGTTCGATTCCGCGCAGGCCTGCAGCAAGGATCACCGAGAAGGCGAGGTACGGGTTGCATGCGGGGTCGGGCGAGCGCAGCTCGATGCGTGTGGCGTGCTCGTTGCCGCGCTTAGGAACGGGAACCCGGATGAGCCCGCTGCGATTGTTGCGCGCCCATGACACGTGAACCGGCGCTTCAAAACCCGGAACGAGTCGTTTGTAACTGTTGACCGTTTGATTGGTGACTGCCGCAATTTCTCCGGCATGCCGCAACAAACCCGCCATGAACGACTTAGCGGTATCGCTCAAGTTGTACGGATCATCCTCCGAGTGGAACGCATTCGTATCGCCCTTGAACAACGACAAATGCAGGTGCATACCCGAACCTTGGACCGACTCCAACGGCTTTGGCATGAAGGTGGCATGCACGTTGCGCATGGCGGCGATTTCCTTCACCACGAAACGGAAGGTCATGACACTGTCGGCCATGGTGAGCGCGTCGGTGTGGCGCAAGTCGATTTCGTGCTGGCTGGGAGAATCTTCGTGGAAGCTGTACTCCACGGGAATGCTCATGGTCTCCAACGTGCGGATGGTTTCTTTTCGCAGCGAGCTGGTGATGTCCGTAGTGGTGAGGTCGAAGAATCCGCCGTGGTCGAGCGGAACTGGCCGCCCACCATGTTCGCCCGGTGCAAAGTAGAAGTATTCGATGTCGGGCGCAACGTAGAACACGAAACCCTGGCGCCGCGCTGCATCCAAGTTGCGACGAAGCACTTGTCGAGGGTCGCCTTCGAACGGGGTGCCGTCGAGTTGGGCGATGTCGCAGAACACGCGGGCTTCGGCGGACTTGGACTCCACCCACGGCAGCACTTCGAACGTGTTGGGATCGGGGAGGGCAAGGACATCGGCTTCCTGGACGCGGCCGTAACCATCGATGGATGAGCCGTCGAAGCTCATGCCATCGTTGAGCGCATTCTCCATCTCTGCGGGGCTGATGGCGAAACTCTTCAGGTTGCCGAGCACGTCGGTGAACCACAAGCGCACCAGGCGGATGCCACGTTCCTCCACCGTGCGAAGCACGTAATCGCGTTGGGCGTCACGCATGTCGGGCATCCCTTCAGTCAACCGTCACCGCGGTGCGGTTCATCCAGCAGGGCGCATGTCGTCGAATGGCCGACGGCATGCGCCCTGCTGGGCTATTTGCGAGTCTTCTTCTTCGACTTTGCCGGCGACTTGCCCTTTGCGGCAGGGGCCTTTTCCTGCGAGCAGACCGTCTCCAGGATCAAGCGAGTGACCACGTACGGGTCCATGTTCGCGTTCGGTCGACGATCTTCGGCATAACCCTTGCGGTCCTTGGCAACCTGCCATGGAATTCGAATCGAAGCGCCGCGATTCGAGACGCCGTAGCTGAACTGGTTCCATGGCGCAGTTTCGTGCTTGCCGGTGAGTCGGCTTTCGATGTCGTGACCGTAATTCTTCACGTGCTCCATGACGCGACCTCCGATTGCATTGCACGCGGCTTCGATGGCTTCGTACGACGAGCGCATTGCCTTGGTGGAGAAGTTGGTGTGAGCACCAGCCCCGTTCCAGTCACCTTTCTGGGGCTTGGCATCGAACGACACCACGATGTCGAAATCTTCGGCGATGCGATGCAACAACCAGCGTGCAACGTACAGCTGGTCACTCACGGCGAGTGCATCGAGCGGTCCCACCTGGAATTCCCACTGACCAGGCATCACCTCGGCGTTGGTGCCCGAGATCATGAGCCCGGCATCGAGGCACGCTTGCGTGTGAATCTCGATGACATCGCGTCCCATGACACGTCCGGCGCCCACGCCGCAGTAGTAGGGACCCTGCGGTCCGGGTTCCCCGTCGACCTCTGGAAAGCCGTACGGGCGACCGTTGAGTCGCATGAAGGTGTACTCCTGCTCGATGCCGTAGATCATTCCGTTGGCCTTGTACCGCGCAGCGGCGGCAGCGCATGCTGCACGCGTGTTGGTGGGGTGTGGCTGACCCGTGCTGGCGAGATACACCTCGCACATCACCAGAATGTTTCGACCTCCACGGAGCGGATCCTTGCACCAGAACACCGGCTTCAACATGCAGTCGGATGATTCGCCCGTGGCTTGCTCGGTGGACGAACCGTCGAAGCCCCAGATTGGTGGAGTCTTCACCGAGTTGTCGAGGATCTTGGTTTTCGATCGCAAGAGTGGCGTCGGCTTGACACCGTCGATCCAGATGTATTCGGCCTGGTATGGCATGGGATGTTTCCTTTCGTCGAATGTGACGTCTCAGTTTCCTTCATCTGCGTGTCGGGGGCATCATCCGTGTGTTAACGCGGTGTGAAGATTCCGATGGAAGCACGCTCAGTAGCCTGATTTTGTGGCAAAAACCGCTGCCCCAGCCGTGCTGCGTGTGGGACTTGCCCAAATCAACCCTCGAGTGGGGGATTTGGCGTTCAACGTGGGCAAAGTCGAGGAATTCCTCAGCCGTGCGGAGGAGGCAGGCTGCGACATCGTGGCGTTTCCCGAACTGACGCTCTCGGGATATCCACCCGAAGACCTGGTGTTGAAATCCGGATTCGTTGCCGACAATCGGGCGGCGTTGGAAAAGGTTGCTGCACGAAGTGGTCGATGTGCCGTGGTGGTGGGATTCGTGGATGTTGCCGATGACGAATCCATCGAGCAATCCAGTGCCAAGCCGCCCGCTTTGTTCAATGCCGCCGCAATCTGCGCCAATGGGTCCGTAGTGGGTGTGTACCACAAGCAGTTGCTGCCGAACTATTCCGTCTTCGATGAGGCTCGCTACTTTGCAGCCGGCCACGACGATGTCACGTTGTACGACGTTGCAGGTGTCGCCGTATCGCTCAGTATCTGCGAGGACGTCTGGGTGGCAAACGGGCCGGTTGCACGGCAACGTGTTGCCGGCAGCCAAGTATGTGTGAACATCAACGGCTCGCCGTTCGACAGGGCAAAGAGCGGTGTTCGCGAGCGGACGATCGTAGAGAGAGCAAAAGAGGCGAGTCTGCCGATCGTGTACGTGAATCAAGTGTGCGGGCAGGACGAATTGGTATTCGACGGCGGATCCCTTGTGGTGGATTCCGCCGGAAACGTCGTGGCACGAGCAGAACACTTCACCGAAGAACTCCTGGTGGTCGACGTACCCGTTGCCGAAACGGCTTCGCGTGTTCCGGTGACTGCGCGTATTGCACCAATGGGCAGTGAGCCTGACCAGATGTTGGCGGCTCTAGCGCTCGGCACCCGGGACTACGTACATAAGAACGGTTTCAGCGATGTGGTGCTCGGCTTGTCGGGTGGAATCGACTCCGCCCTCGTTGCCGCGATTGCAGTCGATGCACTTGGCGCCGACCACGTGCACGGCGTGTCGATGCCTTCGCGCTACTCGAGCAAAGGATCACAAACCGATGCCGCTGCGCTCGCGCGAAACCTCGGTATCGACCTGCTCACGATTCCCATCGAGCCTGCCTTCGCGGCCTATTTGGAGATGACGACCGACGCATTTCACGGGCGCGAAGCCGATCTCACCGAGGAGAACTTGCAAAGCCGTGTGCGCGGCACCACGTTGATGGCATTGTCCAACAAGTTCGGCTGGATGGTGCTGACCACGGGCAACAAGAGCGAGCTGGCAGTCGGATACTTCACGTTGTATGGCGACTCGGTGGGAGGTTTTGCCGTCATCAAGGACATCTTCAAAACCGATGTCTACGAACTCAGCAATCGAGTGAATGCTCGCGCGGGTCGCGAAATCATTCCGCAGGCGACTCTCACCAAGCCACCATCAGCCGAGTTGCGACCTGATCAACGTGACGACCAGAGCTTGCCGCCTTACGACGTCCTCGACGCTGTGCTCGCAATGTACGTGGAGCAAGATTGCACGGCCGCAGAAATCATTGCCCGTGGCTACGACGAATCATTGGTGCGTCGAATCGTTCGTCTGGTGGACAACAACGAATACAAGCGACGTCAACTTCCGCCGGGTGTACGGGTAACCAGCAAGGCATTCGGGAAGGATCGCCGACTTCCGATTACGAACGCATACCGCGGTTGAACGACAGAATCGTTCCGGCGCTGAGTACCGCGCACGCGATACTCGCAAGAGCCGCGCCTGTGATACCCGACCATTCGTAGAGCGCAGTGGCTACGAAGGTGAGCACGCCACGGCCGAATGTCCCTGCGCCAATCACGAGACCGAATCCTTTTCCTGGAGCTGAAGCCACGAGGTTGGTGGCAATCGGCAACATACTGACGACTCCGTACTCGAATCCAACGATGAAGATGGCGAGAGCGGCCAAGCCGAGCGGTAATACGGAGTCGAACCCCGCCAGTATGAGCGCGCTGGGAATCATGATTCCTGCGCCGAGGGCGACACTTCGCTCCTTGCCGATGCGGTCGGTGAGTCGTGCACTCGAGATCGACGAGAGCAACTCGCCAGCCCCAATTGCAAACCCGACTGCAGCAATGCCGCTGGCATCAAAGCCGAAGTCATCCGCGAGCCACGCGCCAAAGGTGACGAACAAACATTGACTTCCGCCCATGAGGCCAAACATGGACAGTGGTACCAGCCAATCGCGTCGAGACATGCGACCGACAGCGGGTGCAGCAGGACCCGTCGTCACGACGACGTCACCCGCGGCTCGAATTCGCCGGTCGAGCCAGATGGCGCACACGGCGATGCACATCCCGCCGACGACACTGGCGACCCGCCACGATGTCACGGCGGTGATGACGCCGAGCGCCGATACACCCAGCAAGAAACTCAGCGCCCATGATGTTTCGGTGATACCCACGACGCGACCGCGACGGTCGTACGGAACTCGATCACTGATCCAAGCAGCCATGCCGAGATCGAAACACGACTTGAGCAGATTGAGGAGTGTGAGTCCGACGCACAGCACCACGAGGTTTGGTGCCGCAGCCATCATCATGATGCCGACGAACGAACCGAGCAGACCCACCGCAAGCGAGGTGCGTCGCGAAACACGGTCCACGAAGTTGCCCAGCAATGGCGCAAGGAATCCTGCAAGTTCGGAAATGCTGATCACCAAACCGACACGGGTGATGGAAACGTCGAATCCTTGTGCCTCGCCGGCGATGATGGCGATGAATGGTGGTGCGAATCGGTAACACATGTTGGCTGCGATTCGAGTGACGGTGAGTGGAATGAGGTTGTCTCGCACCGCGGCGTCGTACGACGAATCCAGGAGGCGACGCACGATGAACGACCTTAGACGGCGTCGTTCGTGGTGACGTGCGAGGGAGTCACGAGAGCCACGAAATCTCCGGCTACCAGGTTGCCCTCAGCGTCGATCGTGAAGTGGCAACCCTCGAGATTGTGCAGTCGGCGATCGTGTACTTGCATGACTCGCCTCACCGTACGAATGACGCCGCTATGTGTTACCACCAGTACACGATGTGCAGTTTGTCCGGCACCACGAGTGAGTCTCATGAGGTCGCGCAGTGCTTGTTCCGCCCGCGCAAACACCAGGTCGGGTGCCTCGAAATGTGGGGGAGTACGTCGATCACGCAAGTAGTTGGGCCAGCGGGCTTCAATCTCGTGCTCTCGTAGGCCTTGCCACGGTCCAACATCGGTTTCGACGAGGCGGTCGTCGACGAGCACTTCGCCAACCCCCAGATGTGTGGCGATGATCTCTGCAGTCTCTCGTGCTCGCGTGAGGGAGCTGGCCGCAACTCGGTCGACGGAGACGCCATCGACGAGGAGTCGTTCGGCGGCTGCTCGGGCTTGTGCACGTCCAGCGGGAGTCAGCTGGGTATCGGCACGCCCTTGCCACTTCCCGAGCACGTTCCACTCCGACTCACCGTGACGAATCACGATTGCGGACGTCGGGGCATGAAGTTGGGTCATGAGATGCAAGGAGGCAGAGTAGCCGCTTCTGTACGCTGACCTCGTGGCGCGCTTGCTCCTTTTTGCATCAGCACGCGAGGCAGCAGGCGTTTCTCGCGACACCGTTGCCGGTGCCACGGTTGAGGAAGTACTCAGCACGGCCAAGCGCCAGTTCGGTCCCTCGTTTGAAGCCGTCTTGGCGTCGTGCACGGTGTGGCTCAACGGAGAGGAATGCAGTCCCGATGCGCGGGTGAGCGACGCAGACGAAGTTGCGGTACTTCCACCAGTGTCGGGCGGCAGCGACTTTTCTGCTCTGTCGTTGGAGCAGGTACGTGCGGAGCGAAATGCATTGCAAGAACAAGAAGATGCAGTGTCGTTCGCCCGTCGACTTGCGCAAGGACGTTTGGACATCGCCCGTGACGAACAGCGTCGCCGGAGCAGTGGCGATGCATCGAATGTGGATGTCACCGACGGGATTGCGCGGGTGTTTGCCGAAGAACGAGGTTCGGGATCCAATCGTCCACCGCGTGATACCGCCGTGGTGGCGGACCACCCGTTGGTGGTGGAACTCGAAGCGCTGTGCGTGGAGAGTGGCTTCGGGAGCTTGCGACAGCTCGACGACGGTGAGCTCGACAACTGTTGTCGACGGTTGTCCGAGTTCGAGTTCCGGGTATCTTCCCTACGAAAGACGTTGTTTGCCCAAATTGACGCAATCTCCAACGAGTTGGTTCGGCGATATCGAGCGGGTTCGACCAATGTCGATTCGCTACTCGACGAGAGTCACTAGACACCGTTTTTGATGCACCGAGAGTGAGTTGACGTGCCCAGCCGAAAACGTCCGGATCTCGGTTCGTTCATACGCCAGCAGCGGGAAATTGCCCAGCAATCGATACGCGACCTCGCGAAACGAGCCGGGGTTTCGAATCCGTACTTGTCCCAGATCGAACGTGGCTTACGCAAACCGTCGGCCGACATTTTGCAGCAAATCGCGCGAGCTTTGGAGATTTCTGCCGAGACCCTCTACGAGCGTGCGGGCATGCTCGACCCGAAGGAGTCACAGGGCAATGCCGTGATCGACGCCATCGCCACTGACCAGCGTTTGAATGACGACCAAAAGCAGGCGATGTTGGCGATCTATCGCAGTTTTGTGGCTGGTGACACTTCTACCCCTTGACGCTCGACCCCGACTGCGGGTGCATCTTCCAGATAGGTTCAGAATCCCATGGCAGCTTCACCTGCGCAGCGCGTCGCCGTGCTGTCGCTGCACACGTCGCCACTTGCCCAGCCTGGCGTCGGTGACGGAGGGGGCATGAACGTGTACGTGCGTGAACTCACGTCGTCATTGGCACGTCTGGGTGTCGAGTGCACCACCTATACGCGCGCATGGAAACACGGCTTGCCCGACGTGGTGGAGATCGAGCCGAATCATCGACTCGTCCATGTGCGCGCAGGTGATGTTGATCTGCCAAAAGAGCAACTGGTCGACATCGTTCCGGAATTCACGGACACGGTGAGCCACCATCTCCGTACGCATGCGCCGGCCGACGTGATCCACGCCAATTACTGGCTCTCGGGTTTGTCCGGACACCACCTGAAGCACGACCTGAACCTGCCACTCATCACCACCTTCCACACGTTGGCGCGGGTGAAGACTCTCCACGGTGACGCCGAGTCCGTTGATCGGGAGAAAATCGAGTCGTCCATCATCGGTTGTAGCGACGCAATCTTCGTTTCATGCCAAGAGGAGCGTGAGCAGTTTCGCCGGTTGTACGGCGCATCACCGGGAACGGTGGAAGTCATCACCCCTGGGGTGGACCGTGCGTTTTTCTCGCCGGGAAGTCGAGCTGGTGCGCGCAGCGCACTTGGTCTCGGCAAACACCCCGTGCTGTTGTTCGTCGGGCGCATACAGCCTCTGAAGGGACTTGATGTTGCCATCGAGACACTCGCTGCACTTCCGCACCACGATGCCGTGTTGCTCGTGGTGGGTGGTGCCAGTGGCATTGAGGGAAACAGGGAATATGCGCGCGTCGTGGGGTTGGCCGAACAACTCGGCGTGTCAAGTCGAGTGCGCTTCATCGATCCTCAGCCGCATCACCTATTGTCCTCCTACTATCGCGCGGCCGATGTGGTACTCGTGCCGTCACGCAGCGAAAGCTTCGGGCTCGTGGCTCTCGAGGCTTCGGCATGCGGAACCCCGGTAGTTGCCACTGCGGTGGGTGGACTGTTGTCATTGATCACCGATGATGTGAACGGCTACCTGGTACCCGAGCGTGATGCAGCAACGTTTGCGGATCGGGTCACACGGATATTGGATGACCCACATCTCGCGGGCCGCTTGAGCGACCAAGCAGTGATTCGAAGTCAGCGGTATTCGTGGCAGCATGCCGCAATGCGTATGCGTCGCGTGGTGGCCGAGTTTGCGGCTCGCGACCTCGTTCTGTGCAGCTAGTGATGTCGCCTGAGTGCTCGCCATGAGCAACCTGTTCGACGAAGGTCAACGCGCGGCGCTCGAAAGGAGAATCGACGAGTGGCTTGCCACGGTGCACCAGTCGCATCCGAATACCGTGTCGGCTGGACGTGCGCCGAACGAAGCCGATCGCTGGCTCGTTCGACTTCGGGGCGAAGCGAAGGAGTTCATCACCATTTGGCTGCGACTGGGTCAGCGCACACTTCGCTACGAAACCTATGTCATGCCGTATCCGGAGGAAAACTCCATGGAGGTGTTCGAGTTGCTCTTGCGCCGCAATGAACGTCTCGTCGGTGCGCACTACGCGCTCGGCGCGGAAAGTGCCGTGTTCCTCACCGGAGAGTTGGTGCTCAGTGCAGTGGTGGAGCCGGAACTCGATCGAATCATCGGCACGTTGTATGCAACCGTTGAAGCACAGTTCAACGAGCTGGTACGCCGAGGTTTCGCCAGCCGATTTTCCTCGGCTCAGTAGCCTTCCCGAGGTGGAAAGTACCTCGACGCTGGTCGTCATCGGCGGAGGAAACATGGGCGCAGCCCTGGTGCAAGGCGTATTGCGAGCGGGCCGTAATCCCCACGGGATCACGATTGTCGAGGTGAGCGAGGTCCGTCGACGGGAACTCATCCAGATGTTTCCTGGGGTCGTCGTCGTTGATGCCGTCCCGGCATGCAGCGATGTCATCGTTGCAGTGAAGCCGGCGCACGTCGCAGAAGCATGTGCAGCCGCAGCTGCGGCAGGTGCCACTCGGGTCATGTCGATTGCGGCTGGAGTCCGCCTTGCATCTCTGCAGATGTCAAGTGGACCAGGCGTACGTGTCATCCGGGCCATGCCCAACACTCCTGCCGTGGTGGGCATGGCAGCAACAGCAATTGCGGTTTCGACGGATTGTGCGGATTCGGATCGTGCATGGGCACGCGAACTCATGGAATGCGTCGGAATGGTGATCGAGCTCGATGAGTCGATGCTGGATGCGTTCACGGGGCTCATGGGGTCGGGGCCGGCGTACGTCTTTTATCTGGCCGAGTCGCTGCACGCAGCGGCAATGGCCGAAGGTTTCGACACGGAAACGAGCGCGAGCTTGGTTGCGCAACTCCTCTCGGGGTCCGCGGCACTGCTGCAGCGCGAGCCGAAGCATGCACGACAATTGCGCGAACGCGTTACTTCGCCGAATGGAACCACGGCAGCAGGTGTGGCAGAGCTCGATGCACATCGAGTGCGCGAAGCACTGGCGGCGGCAGTGCAATCGGCAACTGCGCGAAGCAAGGAACTCGGCGACGCATAGCGTCGCGTGGTCAGGTTAGCAACCTCCGCGAGTGCGAACTCGCCATTTCTTCGCCCGCGAAATTTTGTGCACTTGGGTGTTGCAAATTCCCCAACTCTGCGTAAGGTAGGAATTCAACAGATCACCGGACGGCTTGCCGTTCCGGGAGTCGCGCCCGAAAGGGTTGCGCCGTATGGGTCGGTGCCGTCGGGGGGTTGGCACCGACCCTTACGTTTTTTTGGCGTAGCGTGACCATTCGGTGACTACGCAGCGATACGACACCATTTCGTTTCTCTCCGATTACGGAACTCGCGACGAGTTCGTCGGCATCGTCAAGTGCGTCGTTTCCGATATTGCCCCTCACGCAAAGGTGATCGATCTCACGCACGACATTCCGCCGTTCGATGTGCGTGCAGGTTCATTGGCTCTGGCCCGCTGTATCTCCTACGTGCCAACGGGCATCGTGCTGGCGGTGGTGGACCCGGGAGTGGGGACCGCGCGGCGATCGGTGGCCGTATCGGTGGGTGGAGGAAGGGGTGTACTGATCGGCCCGGACAACGGCCTGCTCTCCATGGGTACTGCGTTGGCAGGTGGTGCGGAGGCAGCCGTCGTGCTGAACAATCCCGAGTACCAACTCGCCACACCTGGTGCAACATTTGCCGGTCGTGACGTGTTCGCACCAGCCGCGGCACATCTTTGTAATGGAGTGCCGTTGACCGAACTCGGAGAAGTCATCGATCCGAATCTGTTGTTGCCGGGCGTCGTTCCTCTCTCGCGCAAAGAGGGTGATGATCTCGTTGCAGAGATCACGTGGGTGGATCGGTACGGAAACTGTCAACTCAATGTCGGCCCCGACGAAGTCGCAAACCTGGGCACGACGCTCGGGGTCGCCTTTACGGCGGCAAACGGCGAGCGAGTGAATCGCTCGGCAGCGATCGTGCCGAACTTTTCCGCGATCGGAGGCGGCATTGGACTGGTCATCGACTCTTTCGGCATGCTCGCGATTTGTGTCGATCGCGGATCGGCGGCCGAATCGTTGTCGATTGGCGTCGGCGATGCCGTGACCTTGTCGGCACACTCCGAACCAACCGGAGCTACGACGACGGTGCAGTTACGTCGCAACCCACCGAGCCCGGCGTGACGCTCGGTTAGGTTGGCGTTGTGCGTCCCGCAACCACGCTGGCACTCGGTTTGTTGTTGGCTGCGATCTTTGCCGCAGGTCTCGTTTCCATCTTGATGAGCTAGCGATACGGGGTGAACGGATGAATCTTGCAACGCTGCTCGAAGGTCATCCGGCAACCGCACCTGCCCTCATCAGTCGTGGAAACACCACGACGTACGGTGAACTGCGCGAACACGTCGCTGGAATGCGCGGAGCACTCGCTGCCATGGGCGTTGGTCGAGGCGATCGGGTGGCGCTCTTGTGTGGCAATACGGTCGAATTTGTCGTCGCGTATTTCGCCTGCTTGGGGCGCGGCATCGTTTGTGTCCCACTGAATCCGACGGCTCCGGCTCCCGAACTGCAGCGCGAGCTCGGCGTGGTAGGTGCGCGAGCGGTGGTGATTGCACCGTCCGCAGTTGCCGGGTGGTCGCAGGTGGATCGCGATTCGCTTCCTCATCTTGCGCACGTCATCACGACATCCGGCGATGTGCCGGGCGCCGTTCACTTCGCTGATCTTCTCACCAAACCAGCAGCACCCGTGGTGGACGTGCAAGCCGACGACCTGGCCATCATGTTGTTCACCAGTGGCACCGCCGGCTCACCGAAGGCAGCGATGCTGTCGCACGGCAACCTCCACTCAAATCTGGAGCAGCTGGCGCAGGTTCGAAAACTCGACGGCACCGACGTGGTGTACGGCGTGTTGCCGCTCTTCCATATCTTTGGTCTGAATGTGGTGCTTGCGTATTCGCTCCTGCGCGGGTCGGCAATCGTGTTGGTGGAGCGTTTCGATCCAATGACCGCCATTGAAACCATTCGCGACCGCAAAGTGACGCTCATCCCGGGTGCGCCACCGTTGTGGATGGCGTTCGAACAGATGCCGAATTTGCCCAAAGATACGTTCGCAAGCGTCCGCACTGCACTCACGGGTGCCGCAAAGATGCCCGAACACACCACCAGAGCGCTGTACGAGCGGTTCGGACTCCTGGTGACGGAGGGCTACGGCCTCACCGAATGCTCACCCGTCGTCACCACCACGACCGACGTGGACAAAGCCACTGCGCTCACAAAGATTGGTTCCATCGGTCGCGTGTTGCCCGGAGTCGAAGTGCGGCTGGTGGATGACAACGGCGACAACACGCTTCGGGGAGATGCCGGCGAGATCTTGGTGCGCGGTCCGAACGTGTTTCGCGGTTACTTCGAGGATCCACAGGCAACGGCGCGAGCGGTCACGCCCGATGGCTGGCTGCGGACCGGTGACGTTGCCGTGATCGACGATGATGGTTTTCTGTACCTGGTTGATCGTGCGAAGGACTTGATCATCGTTTCCGGCTTCAACGTGTTTCCAGCCGAAGTGGAGGAAGCACTCCTCGAACACGCGAGTGTTGCGCAAGCTGCCGTCGTTGGTGTCGAACATCCGCACACCGGTGAGAGCGTGCGCGCATACGTGGTACTGCGCGTCGGGGCGCAGTTGGACGAAGATGCGTTGATCGATCACTGTCGTGCTCGTCTGGCGCGCTACAAGTGTCCGACCAAGGTGTTGTTCGTTCCGCAACTTCCCGTGGGTGCGACGGGCAAGGTGTTGCGCCGCGCCCTGCGTTAAGTCGCTCGAGCTTTGGCGGGACTCGCTGCGAGGTGAGCACCACCCCGAGCGCTCGGGACGAGGAAACCCACGAACAGCACGACAACACCGACGGACAAGGTGATGGTAAAGGCGCGCTCCTCACCAAGACGGCCAGCGAGCGAGCCACTTGCCGACAGCACGAGTGTGCCCAACGCGATGAGCACGTTGCTGACCACCAATCTCCCTGGAGTCACGAGACCTGCCCGGCGAGCACCACCGACGGCTGGAGTCCGACCACTGAGCAACCGCGCCACCGACCACAGTGCTCCGATGATGATGACCAGAGCGGGAACCCCGGAGCCGACTGCGGCCAACATGCGGGGAAGAATCCCAAAGTGGTCACGTGCTCGGGGAAACTCCTCGGAAACGAATGGCGCAGTGGTAGGTGCCACCGTCATCACTCCGACTGCAAATGCGCTGAGCAGTGCCAATACTGCGCGGAGAGGTCGCGCAATGCGATCGCCGGCGAGCAGTGCGACGGAGCCGAGTGCAAGCCACGCAACGTTCAGTACTGCTCCAGCGGTGAAGAACACGCGGAAGACTCCGTTCGACCAACCCGTCGCCGTGGCCCACCACAAGGCAAACGATCCGACGAAAAAGAGTGCCATCGCAATCGCCCACGCGCCGTGGTGAGTGAGACGACGTCGATGCCAACGATCGGCGGTGACGAGAGCGAACGTCAGGGCCACCAGACTCGCGAACGCAGCAAGCGAGATGGTGAGACGGTCCACGAAGAGAGCAGGCTAGGGAACTCGGCGGCATCCCGGTTCGCCGTTGCAGAACATGGAGTATCCGTACGCAAGGTGGCATCGGACACTCCCGCGAAAACGGCTAGTGAAACTATGCGCAAGCGCCGTACCCTTGAGTCATGACCGCTCTCAATACAGCGACACAGAAGCACATCGACGACAACACTGCATCTCCACGTCGGCGTCGAATTCCGAGTGCGGCAGTGAATCGTTTGCCGGTGTACCTGCAGATTCTCACGGACCTGCAATTGACGGAGACCACTCAGGTGTCGAGCGATCAACTTGCGGCACTTGCCAACGTGAATGCGGCAAAGGTGCGAAAGGACTTGTCGTACCTCGGTACCTACGGCACGCGTGGCGTGGGGTACGAGGTGACCTTTCTCATTTACCAAATCAAACGTGAACTCGGGCTGCTCTCGCAGTGGAAGACCATCGTGGTCGGTGCCGGCAACCTCGGATCTGCCATCACCGTCAATGGAGGATTCACGTCGCGTGGATTTCCGGTCGTGGCAATCTTCGACGTCGACCCACGCAAGGTTGGAACGCGAGTAGGTGAGCTTGTGGTACGCAACCTCGATGAGCTGAAGGACTTCGTACGCGCCAATGGCGTACACATCGGTGTGCTCGCCGTGCCTTCCACCGCGGCACAGTCGGTGGCAGATGATCTCATCGCTGCCGGAATCGGATCATTGTTGAACTTTGCGCCGGTGGTTCTGACCGCCCCGAAGGGTGTGACGGTGCGCAACGTGGATCTTGGCGTGGAGTTGCAGATTCTCGGTTACCACGAGCAGATTCGTAGTCAGGGCGCAACGCAACCAACCCGCGTCACGGTCTAGTT
>JAFMJP010000046.1 GCA_017853375.1 Actinomycetota bacterium | reverse complement strand
TGACGGTGAAGTTCGGATCTGTCTCGAACGAATCGACACGCTCGATACCTTCGGCAAGTACTGCAACGTTCAGGTCGTACTCGCCGGCAAGCATGCCGTTGAGTGACGCCGTTTCGTCGTCAATGAAGAGCCATACCAAGGTGTCGAAGAATGGTGCCTCGCCCCAGTAGTCCGCAAAGCGGTTCAACGTCAGGCTGGTGTCCGGCTTGTATTCGCCGAACGACCATGGGCCCGTTCCAATCATGGTGGTGTTTGGATCGTTGTCCGTGAGGAAGTTCTCTGGCACCACGTAGCCGGCCGACATACCCAGTTCTTTCAGGAATGTCGAGCTGACCTTCTTGAGCGTGATGACGACGGTGCTTGCATCGGTGGCCTCGACACTTGCCACGTTGGCATGTGGGGCACTGAGCTTGCTGTTCGGCGACTTGGCGTTGATGGTCATCGAGTACGCAACGTCGGCTGCGTCCAGATCGGATCCGTCATGGAACTTGACACCCGAACGAATCTTGAAGGTATAGACAAGACCGTCTTCGCTCACTTCCCATGATTCCGCCAACATCGGCGTGATGGTTCCGTCGGTGTTCAGTTCGACCACGGTTTCCTGGACGTTCTTGAAGGTCGGCACTCGCAGAGCGTTTGCCGCGACTTCGTAGTAGTTCCAGCTCGCCGGTTCTTGTGGCGAGACGATGGTCAATGTCGTCTTGGTTTCGCCTGAAGGTGTTTCTTCAGGTGCCGTTGTTTCCTCTGTTGCGGAATCATCGGCTGATTCACTTGCGTCGTCGCTACCTCCGCACGCTGCTACAGCGAGTGCTGCAACAAGTGCGAAAGCAATACCGCGACGTCGCCCCGATTTACGGGCTGTTCGGTTTGGTTTCATGTTCCCCCCTTTGAAAGGACTCGTTCGTAACTGTATAGTATTTATCTTGACCGTTACAAATGTCACTTCACGACATGTGAGGGCAGGCACAAGCACGGTCCGAAGGAATTGCCGCATGGTCCAACGACCACAATGTGAGTAGGGAGGACTTCTCATGGCACGCAAGGAAAATCTGTTCGACCTCACTGGACACACCGCGCTGGTGACCGGTGGTGGCTACGGCCTGGGCCGTGGTTTGGTGCACGGGCTTGCCGCCCACGGAGCAACGGTCATCGGCGTTGCGCGAAGCGAGGCAGCACTTCGCGAAACGTTCGCCAGCCTGGGGGCTCCGCACCGTTACATCGTTGGCGACCTGACCTCCGACTCGCTGTACGAGCAGCTCGACAAGATTCCCGAACATGTCGACATCCTCGTCAACAACGCCGGCGGTGATCCCTTCTCCAAGCCGTGGGGTCAGCAATCCACCCAGGAGTGGCGCGACACGTACGAGATCAATGTCATCGCATCGGAGCGTTTGTGCCGTTTGTTCATCCCGAAGATGAGCGCCAAGAAGTGGGGTCGCATCATCAACATCGCCTCGATCTACGGCGTGATCGGCCAGAACCCGAACAACACCGGCAAGAACGCCGGTGCCGGCGCCTACACGGCCGCCAAGCACGGCTTGATTGGTCTCACGAATTATCTCGCCTGTCAGATCGGTC
This sequence comes from Actinomycetota bacterium, assembly GCA_017853375.1. Classification (GTDB taxonomy): domain Bacteria; phylum Actinomycetota; class Acidimicrobiia; order Acidimicrobiales; family Ilumatobacteraceae; genus F1-60-MAGs027. The sequence goes on along the minus strand of JAFMJP010000046.1, from coordinate 10,195 downwards.
GGAGTGGCGTCACGATCAACACGCTCAGCCCGGGAATGATCACCTGGATGGAGACACCCGACGGTGAACCGGAGTTGTGGAAGCACCTTGCATCACAAACACCGGTGGGTCGCAACAGTCAGCCGGAAGATTATGTGACTGCAACGGTGTTCTTGGCCTCGGAGGGTTCGTCCTTCGTCCACGGCACGAATCTGATCGTTGACGGTGGCTGGAGCGTTTGGTGACATCATCCCCTCGTGAGGCCAGCGGGAAGTTGGCCGGCCGCGTTGCGCTGGTTACCGGCGCCTCATGGGGAATCGGTGCAGCAGTAGCGAAGTTGTTCGCCCGCGAGGGCGCATCCGTCGTGGTCAACACCTACCCGGATGACAAGATGAGCAAACTCGCCGACGACGTCGTTGCATCGATTCGTGCGGATGGTGGTTCCGCGGTGAAAGTTCCTGCAGACATCTCGAATGAAGAACAGGTTTCCGAGATGGTTGCTGCTGCACATCGCGAATTCGGCGATGTCGACATTCTCGTGACGAACGCTGCGTACGGGGTGCGCGTACCGTGGCACGAGATCACCACGAAGCAGTGGGACTACACACAGGCCGTCAACGTTCGCGGGGCTTTCTTGTGCGCAAAAGCGTGCTATCCGGGAATGCTTCGCCGCAAGGGCGGAAACATCATCACGGTGACCAGTGTGACGGTGGAGCTCGGAATGGCCGGTCTGCTCGATTACGTGAGCTCCAAGGCTGCACTCATCGGCTTTACCCGATCACTTGCTCGGGAAGTCGGCAAGGACGGCATCAGGGTCAACTCCGTCATGCCCGGCGCGATTCGTACCGAGCAGGAGATTGCCCTGGGATTCGACGAAGAAGAGTTGAAGGTGCTATCCGCCGAACGCCAGTGCTTGCCGCGCCGCGGATTTGCCGAGGACCTTGCCGGAACCTTCCTCTATTTGGCATCCAACGACAGCAGCTTCGTATCGGGCCAGGTCATCAATGTTGATGGCGGCTGGATCCACTACTAGACCACTCGACGACGGCACGGTGAATCACTCGATGCGAGTCGCGTTGATTCACGTGATGCAGGAGACCGACACGTTCAATCCGGTCTTGACGACGCTGGACGGGTTTCGCAACGTGGCGTTGCTGGAAGGGCACAGCGTTCTTGATCGAGTGGATCCCGCCGGACCGATTGCCGGTTGCATCGACGCGGTGGGGACGAGTGGAAAGAACGTGGAAATCGTTCCGATCATTCGTGCCGATGCGCAGTCGGGAGGTCGCCTCAGTGTCGACACCCTCGCGATGCTCTCGGAGATGATCGTTCGCGGGCTTCGCGCTGCAGGTAAGTGCGATGGCGTCATCATGTTCCTGCACGGTGCCGCTTCTGCCGTCGATGTCGATGACGTCGAAGGGGCACTCCTTGCCGTCGTTCGGAGAGAACTTGGTTCCGAAATCCCGTTGGCGTTGATGCTCGATCACCACGCGAATGTCACGATCGAGATGATGTCGCACACCAACGTCTTGATGGCATTCCGCACACAGCCGCACGATCCGTTCGAAACGGGACGCGATCTCACGAAGATTGCATTGCGCACCTTTTCCGGCGAGGTACAACCGACGATGGCGTGGCGAAAACTTCCGATGATCACGCATCAAGAGCAATTCCTCACGGCGAGTGGTCCGATGAAGGAATGGTTCGACCATGCACGCCGATTCGAGTCCGAAGGAAGGGCACTCACGGTGTCGCTCTTCCCCATGCAACCTTGGCTCGATGTGGAGGAGGCCGGGTGGTCCATCGTCGTGGTGACCGACGGCGACGCTGCGTCCGCTGAGCAGATGGCCGACGAGCTGGCGGACCACGCGTGGTCGATGCGCGAGCGATTCATGAAGTTGGACAATCTCCCGGTTGATCGCGCCATTGCGTTTGCCGACGATGCGTCGCGTGGCGCCGTACTTTTGAGTGACACTGGAGATTCCGTGTTGGGTGGATCCACTGGCGACAGCACGGTGATTCTTCGCGAGCTGCTTTCAACCGACCTTCGACATCGTGCGTTGGTTCCGGTGACCGATCCGAACGTTGCGCGACATCTTTCGTCGGCGGACATCGGATCCACGGTCACGGTCGAGCTTGGTGGATGGGCGAATTCGTTCTACAAACCAGTGAAGGTGACCGCCGTGCTCAGGGCACAACGTTCGGGTGCCGTCGCACTCGATGGACTTCCGCAGGGTTCGGTGGACATGGGAGACGCAGCAATTCTTGAAGCCGGCAACGTCACCATGCTCGTCACCGAAACCTCTGGAGTTGGCGGAATCCATCCGGGCGTCTATCGGCACCTCGGAGTCGAGCCCGCCGACTTCAAGATGATCGTGATGAAGACCGCATCCAACTTCCAGTACATGCGTGGAATCACCACCGAATTCGTCCGCGTTGCCACACCCGGGCCAACGCAATCCGACGTTCATTCGTTGCCATGGACCAGAATTCCGCGGCCGATGTACCCCTTGGATGCAATGGAAGACTGGCGGGCATGACCACACCGCCGGGAACTCCCGTCTCTCTCCGAACACGTCACTGGTACGACGGTTCCAGTCGTGACAACTACATCCACAGAAGTTGGATGAAGCGTGGACTCCCCGACGACGCGTTCTCGGGCAAACCGATGATCGGAATCTGCAATTCCGCATCCGATCTGACTCCCTGCAACCAACACCTCGATGAGCTCGCCGAGTTCGTCAAGCGTGGTGTGTGGGAGGCCGGCGGAGTGCCGCTGGAGTTTCCCGTTACCTCGCTCGGTGAAACCCAGATTCAACCCACGGCCGCGCTCCTGCGCAACCTCATGGCGATGGATGTCGAGGAGTCGATTCGCTGCAATCCGCTCGACGGAGTGGTGTTGCTCTCGGGATGCGACAAAACGACGCCCGCAATGCTCATGGGAGCAGCGTCGGTCGATCTGCCGTCGATCATGCTCACGGGTGGTCCGATGTTGACGGGTCGGCATCGAGGCGCACCGCTCGGATCCGCCACGGATATGTGGCGTATGAGCGAAGAGGTGCGTGCGGGAAAGATGAGCGCGGAGGAGTTCGTCGCCACCGAATCATCGATGACACGAAGCGCCGGGCATTGCAACCCGATGGGCACGGCCTCCACGATGGCGTCGATGGCGGAAGTTTTGGGAATGACGTTGCCGCAAAGCGCGTCGATTCCTGCGCCGGATACCCGACGCAAGCAACTTGCCCACCTGACTGGTCGAAGAATCGTGCACATGGTGTACGAAGACTTGCGTCCCAGCAAGGTGATGACACGTCCCGCTTTTGAGAATGCCGTGAAGGTGCTCTCTGCAATTGGTGGCTCCACGAATGCCGTGATTCACCTGTTGGCAATTGCCGGCCGAGTTGGAGTTCCGCTGACGTTGGACGACATCGATCGGATTGGATCGCGTCTTCCGCTGCTCGTCGACATCATGCCTGCAGGAAATCGATTGATGGAAGATTTCTTCGAGGCTGGTGGTATTCCGGCGCTCATGGCCGAGCTCGCCTCGATCCTGGAAGGCGATGCACTTGCGGTAACGGGTCGGCCGATTCGCGAATCATGGCAAGGTCGAACGACCAGCGACACGACGATGATTCGTCCGCTGGACCAGCCGATCATCGAAGAAGCAGGAATCGCCGTGCTACGCGGCAATCTGTGTCCACAAGGTGCGGTGGTAAAGCCGTCGGCCGCGTCCCCCGAGCTCCTTGTGCACACCGGGCCGGCTCTCGTGTTCGATTCCATCGAGGATTTCAAGGCACGAGTAGACGACCCGTTGCTCGACGTCACTGCCGAGACGGTGTTGGTGCTCCGTGGGTGTGGTCCGCGTGGCTATCCGGGCATGCCCGAGGTTGGCAATATGCCGCTGCCCGAAAAAATGCTGAAGGCCGGCGTGCGCGACATGGTACGCATCAGTGATGCGCGCATGAGTGGAACTGCATTTGGTACCACCGTGCTGCACGTTGCTCCCGAGTCGACGGTTGGTGGACCACTTGCGCTTGTTCGCACGGGGGACCGCATCACGCTCGATGTGCCGTCACGATCGCTCACCCTGCACGTGTCGGACGATGATCTCGAGCAACGTCGCAAGGAATGGCATGCACCTGCACCGGTTGCCACCCGGGGATGGTCGCGTTTGTACATCGACCACGTCATGCAGGCGGATACGGGTTGCGATCTCGATTTTCTCGTGGGCTCGAGTGGCTCGGAGGTCACACGCGAGAGCCACTAACTACATGCTGGCGAGTGCAGACTCCGTGATTTCCAGCGTGCGGTCGATGAGACGCTCATCGTGGGAGACGGAAACGAAGAAGAGCCCACGGCTGGTCGGTCGAACTCCACGATCCTGCAATGCATCGAGGAATTTCATCAGTTTCTGCGGATCGGAGTTCTTGACGAAGTGCTCACGGTTTTGCATCGGCTCCTGTGAGCCGAAACGCACCTGGAAGAGCGAGCCCGCAACGTAATCGACGGCAAGTCCCTTGCCGCCTCCCACCTTTCGCAAGCCTTCGACGAGTCGGACGGTGTTCTTTTGGAGTGACGGGTACGGGTTTTCTTCCACGAGAATCTTCATGGTCTCTACTGCTGCAGCGACGGAGAGATATCCGGAGTTGTAGGTACCCGAGTGATTGACTTCACCGCGGCCCACTCCTGCCATCAACTCACGCGAGGTTCCGATGGCAGCCATCGGGTAGCCCGAAGCAATTGCCTTTGCGTACAGCGTGATGTCTCCCGTGATACCGAGATGACCTTGTGCACCTTGGAGGCCGACTCGGAAACCCGTGATCACCTCGTCGATGACCAGGACGGCACCATGCTGTTTGCACAACGCCTTCACCGACTCGATGTATCCCGGCTGTGCAGGAATCACGCCCGTATTGCACATGATGGGTTCCATGATCACGCAGGCGATTTGGTGTGCGGCAAAGACCTGCTCCACTAGTGAGACGTCATTCCACTCGCACATCACGATCTCACTCGCGGCTGCCACTGACTGCCCTGGTCCAACGGGGGGTGTGCCGAACGGTGTCGGTGCGGCACCTGGACCAACGAGTAGTGGATCAATCCAGCCGTGATAGTGGCCGGTGAAGCGGAGAACTTTCGACCGGCCCGTCACCGCCTTTGCGATGCGTACGGCAAGCAAGTCCATGTCGGAACCGGCGAGACCGATTCGGATGTTCTCGATCCAGGGCACTGCGCCGATAAGGCGCTCGGCGAATTCCGCTTCGAGTTCATGTTGACCTGCGAAACACTGTCCTGATTGCAATGCCTGTTGCACTGCGGCGAGTACGCGCGGATGATTGTGACCGAGAATCGTTGGGCCCATCCCTGCCGCGTAGTCGATGTATTCGTTGCCGTCGATGTCCCAGATCATCGCGCCGTGTGCACGAGTAAAGGTGAGTGGCACGGGTCGACTCATGAGTCGCACGTTCGAATTCACACCACCCGCAATGACACGCGAGCGCCTTTCATGTGCGGCGATGCTCTTGGTGTAGCGCTGTGATGGGTTCTCGGAATTCGACGACAAGACGGTGCTCCTTTCGGCAACAACGACATTGCCGATGTCTCAAACTCTATAATGTTTGGACTGGGTCCGTCAATCCGGTGATCTTCGCCTCACCCGTTACTGTTGCGCGGTGACTGCAGCCGATATCTCTGGGTACATCGCAGCCGCACTGGGAACGATCTTCATCTGGCCCCAAGTGATTCGGGTGTACGCACGCAGGAGCGTGGAGGGAGTCTCGGGAGCCTCGCAACTGATTTCACTGGCGGGAACGATGATGTGGCTTGCCTATGGTGTCGTGCTCGACAGTGTTCCGATGATGGTGGCCAACGTCAATATCGAAGTTGCGTTGATTGCGATTGCGGCGATGATGGTGCGCAAGGGGGTGATGCCGCTTTGGCAGCCAGTCGCCGTCGTCGTTGCTGCCGCGGCGTACTGCATCGTGGTCGGGCAGATTGCGCCGACCCTGGTGGGACTGACGGGTGTCATCATCGGTACACCATCGATACTTCCGCAGGTGTGGCGCGCCATCCGTACCGAGAGGTTGTACGGCGTCTCAGCGACGACCAATCTGATACTCGTTTCGATGGGCTGTGCGTGGGGAGTTCACGGATACCTGATCAGTGATCCAGTGGTCTCGTATCCGAATCTGATTTTGATCCCCTGTGCGTCGTACATTGCGTGGCGCGCGTGGCGGTCTCATCGCATGCCGAGTTTGCACTCGATGGTGTGACTCCTATTTGAGCGTGATCGTGCCGGTTACCGTGCCCGCACGTTGGTGCGACGCTCGAACCGTGAGCGTGGTGCCGATCGGAGCCCGCACCAACCAGGTGTGAAGATGACGATCCGGAGTGCCGTCGGACATCGCACCACCGTCGAGGAGGTATTTGGAACGTCCATCGAGCTGGCCGATGCGGACACGAGCTTCGCCTTCAACGAGATCGAGTTCGCTACCTTCTGCGGCACCGGCGTATGAGATCTCCACCACTGCAGGCAACACGATCTTCTTGCGTCGAGCGTGTTGCGTCACGTCGGTGGGTAGCCAGCCGGTGTTGGCAACACCGAGGCGAACCCTCCACACGTCGTTGCCCAACGATGTTGCATCAGCAAGCTTGATCTCGAGGCGCGGTGATGCCATGGCTTGGTAGATCGCCACCTCGGTGTGCGGCGCAACTTCCGCCTTGAGGAGAGATGAGGGAGCGTTCGTCCAGGTATGGAATGCGTCGACTCCACCAAGTTCCACCTTGCCGAGTTGCGGATGCTCGAATGGATACCACGCAACGTACGAGCCGGGCACGTGCTGATCGCTCCAGGCGCACACGGCCACATCCTGTGCCGGGGTTGGGCCGACGTACCACACATCCGTCGGTGAATGCTCACCGGTGGCTCGATAGATCGCGTCCCAGAATTCCGTCGTCCAGGAGTACACACCCAAGTGGTCGTATGCCCAATCGTCGCCGGCGCCGCCCATGACACGGGACTTGTCCCACGTGAGGTCTTCGTACACCGAATGCACGGGATAGGAGGTGAGTGGCGTGGAGTGCTCACCGAACTTCTTGAAGATGAACAGATCCTCCGGTGGCAACTGGGAATCGGGAAGGTTGCTGCTGGGCCGCAACATGAAGCCACCTGCGGTGTGGAATGCGTTGTATCCGCACACGTTTGGTCGCGCCTTCACGGCACGCACGAGTGAGTGAACCTCCGGCTCGCTCATCGGGTGATCGCCCGAACCCAGGACATCCACACCCCAACCGGCAGGAAAGTTTCGATTGAGGTCGAGGCCTGCAGGGTCGCGGGGTTGGTCGATGGTGAAACCGTCGAAGTTCTCGATGAGCCCTTCTGCAAGGAGTCGGTACCTCTGTACTCCGGCGGGAGCACCGAGCGGTCCGACGGGAATCATGACCCGAGGCTCTTGCGGATGTTGCATCCATCCGCCGTCTGCATCGGCGACTCGCATCGTGAGAATGCGTCCGTCACCGTCGATGTCCTGCGGATGCAAACCCGGCCAGCGATGACCGTCCGTCCAGGGCCACGAACGCACGCTGGAGCGGTGGAACAGTGGCCGATCGCCAAGGGCATCCTCCACGCCATCGGGGTTGACGCGCGGTGCAATGTAGAACGTTCGCGTTCGAAGTGCTTCGACCACCGTGGGATCACCAGCCACGAACTTGGTGATCAAGTCATGGATGATGTACAGCGCCGCCACTCCACCGGTGACTTCGACGGCGTGGATGTTGGCGTCGATCCAGTGGGCAGGTTTGGTGTGGTGTTCACCATGACGTGTATCGGTGATGGTGGCAACGAGGAGATCGCGACCCAGGTGTGACTTACCGTAACTTTCCACGGTGAGCAGCGTCGGGTGTGCTGCGGCAAGTGCGCGGAGCCACGAAGCCATTTCTTCGTAGCGCAAGAATCGATCGAAGTCGTAGGTCATCTGCCGAGGCTAGACCTCGGCTGGTGGCATCTGCCAAGTGGACATTCGTCCGACGGGGTCGTCGGGCGCGAAATGTAGGTTGGATTCGTGCGACCACTTCGGCTTCGACTGCTCGCGTCGTTGATTGCGGTCGTTTCCATGTGTGCACTGCTCACCGTGGGACGAGTGCGCGTGGTTGAGGCATCAACGACGTGTGCCAAGGGAGGCGTGTGTCGGTTGGGCGACGTAGGCCCGGGCGGCGGCATCGTCTTCTACGCCGCGCCAACCGTCCAATGGTGGGGGCAGTACCTCGAAGCATCCATCAAGCCGGACCGAACCAGGGGTGCGTGGGATCAGGTGGTGTTGCACGGCGGTAGTGACGCAAAAGTGCAGCGGATACTGGGCAAAGCAATCGGCGCCGGAGCAAAGAACACCGAGCAACTGGTGTCGCGTAGCGACGTATGGGCGATGCGACAGTCCGCGAACGGTTGGCGCATTGTCGATGGCATTCGATTTCACATTCCATCCAAGGATGAACTCGATGCGCTGTACAACTTCATTGCCACCACCAAGACACCGTTGTCCAGCGTGTTCACGCTGGGGGTAAATGGTCAGCCGTTCTGGACTTCAAGCGAGGCCTCGGACACGTTCGCGTGGTACCAGTTGTTCCAGGACGGCACACAGTTCACCGATGCGAACGGCATCATTCGTGGACTGACCGGCAACAAAGCCAGCGGTTTCAGCAACGTCCACACCGGATCGAGTTTTTCGGCATTGCCGCTTCGTTTTGTGTGGGTTCGGGCGTTTGCTCCGCGCGGGGTGTCGCTCCCCGTACGTCCATCGATTCCACAGATTCCCTTCGGTGGTCGCACCTCGGCAACTTGTGCCGCAGGTGTGGCATGCACCGTCGGCGATATCGGACCTGGCGGAGGAGTCGTCTTTTATGACGCCGGGTCACGACAGTCGTGGGGTCGCTGGCTCGAGGCTGCACCAGCGGCATGCGAAGGCGTTGCCAAGGTATGGAGAAATGCCGCTGCAGACAAGAAGGGCACGCAACAGTTGCCGTTGTTGTATCCGAAGTGGTCGACGGCAGCTCGACAGCGCGTGCAGTCGAAAGCGATTGGAATGGGATCGCAGAACACCGCAAGGATCGTGAAACAACACGCTGCCCTCACTCCCGAAGCTCGCGAAGCAACTGCAGCGGGATACGCAGACGCATTGATCTGTGGTGGCAGGGACGACTGGTTCCTCCCGAGCAAGGATGAACTCGATTCGCTCTACAACGTGCTTGCGCTCACCGACCACGACCTCACCGGAACGAATGCGTTCGGATTCGATCGGGGTTTCTATTGGACGTCTTCGGAGTACAACAATGAAACGGCGTGGACCCAGTATTGGATCGACGGCCAGCAGTTCGATCGTGAGAAGTGGCTGAGTGCCAATGAAGTGCGGCGCAGGGGTGGCACGGAAGATCCTCGTCCGTTCCGGGTGCGACCGATTCGCGCATTTGGCTGAACCCGACTCCACACCACGCCGAGGCACGGAGATGTACGCTCGCCCATAGGAAGCGCATGCCCCACACACCGGTGTTTCATCATGTGACTGGTGAATGGCGCGCGCGATGGCGTGGTCGCATCCACGGTGGCGCAGTACTCGTGGCATTGCCTGCGGGTGTGGTGTTGACGCTGCTTGCGTCGGGACCGCTCGCAACGACCGCGACGGCGATTTACTCCGCATCACTGGTTGCTCTGTTCGGAACTTCTGCCGCGTACCACCTGTTTGCGCGGAGCCGACGAGTGCAGCATGTGATGCAACGTGCAGATCATTGCATGGTGTACGTGTTGATTGCGGGTACGTATACACCGGTTTGTCTCCTCGCGTTACCGCGAACGATGGGAATCACGTTGTTGTCGGTGGTATGGGGAATCGCCGTGGTTGGCATGGTGTTGAAAGCCATGTGGAAGGCGCGAAGGTTTGCGACGTCGTTGTACGTCGTGCTCGGATGGATCGTTCTCGCGGTGATTCCTTGGGTGTATCAGCACGCTGGCGCTACCGCTCTTTCGCTCTATGCCGTTGGCGGTGTGGTGTTCACGACGGGCGCGGTGATGTTCCTGCGCCGGTATCCACGTTTGCGGCCCGAGGTCTTCGGGTTTCACGAGGTATGGCACGTCATGACCGTGGCAGCCGTGGTGTTGCAGTTCACCGCAACTGCACTGCTGTTGCGTCGATGACGCAACTAGCCTGAACGCTTCACGGGTCGCTAG
>JAFMJP010000004.1 GCA_017853375.1 Actinomycetota bacterium | reverse complement strand
TCACCGTAGTGGGGCGAACACCTGTTCGCTATGGTGTGGGGGTGGCTACTGACCTGCGTTCTCGTCTCGGCGTGCCAACTGCGCGTGCCCCATTGCCTGTTGCTCCGTCGCTGTTGCCGTTGTTTGCCGACGGTGGAGTGGTGCGTGGTCGCACGGTGGCCTGCACCGGCGACGCTGCGCTGAGCGTGGCACTCGCCGTCTCGGCGGCAACCACTCGGGCCGGATCGTGGTTGGCGGTGGTCGGCGTACCGCACCTTGGTGTGGGTGCAGCAGTCGAAGCAGGTGTGGCGATCGAGCGTCTCGTGCTCGCGCAACCTCCGATGGCGAGTCGTGAGTGGGTGACCACGGTGGCGGCACTCGTCGAAGGCTTTGACGTGCTCATCGTTGCTCCGCCTGCGTCGCTCACCGAGCACGACGCTCGCCGGTTGCAGTCGCGCATCGTCGCGCGTCAGTCGGTGTTGTTGGTGGTGAACGTTCCCGGCGCGTTGTCGTCTCCTGCGAGCCGTACCGCGTCGCGTGTCTTCGCTGCCGATCTCGACGTGCATGCCGACACCGTCTCGTGGTCGGGTATCGAGCGCGGCGGCTCGCACATCACGCAGCGACTCGTGCATGTGCGTGTGGGTGGTCGACGGTGTCCGGTGCCGCGCGAGGCAACGCTCGATTTGTCATGCGTGACCAACCAACACGCGTCGTAGTCGTCCAGTTTCCGCACTGGTCGTCGTATGCCGACGCGATTGGTCGTAGCGCGCGTAGCGCATTCGAGCCCATCGTTCGTGCGGTGACGGCCCACGTGCCGTTGGTGGAAGTCACTGCGCCGGGCATCATCGTGTTTGCCACGCGAGGCCCGTCGCGTTACGTCGGCGGCGACGATGCGTTGGCGTCGTTGGTGCGAGCAGCAATCGAGCAGCAGCTCGGCACGATGCATGGCAGCCTGGATGCAGCACAAGGTACGGGCGCAGCGCGGCCGCTCTACGGCGTCGGTATCGCTGATGGCCGCCTTGCTGCTGCAATCGCTGCACGACATTCCTTGCATACGGGTACTCCGTACGTCGTTGCTCCCGGTGCGTCACGCAACGTTCTGGCCGATACGCCGGTGCAGGCCTTGGTGGAGTGCGTGGAGGTCGTCGGTGCCGTGGGGGCGGGGGTTCCGGGTGCCGACGATGTTGCGTCGTATCGCGAGGTGGTGTCGCTTCTGCAACGTCTCGGGTTGTATCGGTTTGGTGACGTGGCAACGCTGAGCGAGCCCGACCTCATTGCTCGACTCGGTGCGTTTGGTCGAGATCTGTTTCGGTTGGCACACGGCATGGACCGCCATCCGCCGCTGACGGTTGCGCCACCACCCGATCGGGTGTGTGCACGACAGTTCGATGCGCCGGTTGAATCGCGCGACGCGGTGTTGGTGATGGTCGATGAACTTGCCACCAGTGTGGTGGAGCATGTGGTGGCGCACGGTTTGGCCGTAGTACGACTGCATGTGTTGATCGAGTCCGACCACGGCGAGCGCAGCGAACGCATGTGGTATCGCGCCGATGGTTGGAGCGCGAGTGCAATCGTCGAAAGTGTCCGCTGGCAACTCGATGCCTGGATCCAACACGATGCACCCACCAGTGGAGTGGTGGGTGTGCGATTGTCGCCCGAGCAGGTGGTGGCCAATGTCGGGCGTCAAGCCGCGCTGTGGGGCGGGGAGCGTGACGGCGATCGCCACGCACAACGCGCAATTCGCCGTGTGGCCGACATGCACGGGGCGGAATCAGTCACCATTCCAACGTGGCGCGGTGGCCGCGATCCGGCGCGGTGGTTCGAGTTCGTGCGGAGCGATGCGGTGGATCTCGAACGTCGCATCGCACGCGAGACGACCATGCCGGTGGTGTGGCGCGGCTCGTTGCCGTCGCCTGCGCCGTCGTTGGTGTTTGATGCCGTGTCGGACGCTCACGACACCGGGTGGGAAATTGCCGTGTGTGGCGCCGACGGACAACCCGTGCGCGTTACCTCGCGTCATGTGATGAGCGACGAACCGACCGTCGTGCGAATGCGCACGAGCACCTACGACGTGTTGGCATGGGCGGGTCCGTGGCCGATCGAGGAGTGCTGGTGGGATGCGCGCCGTGCGCGTCGCGCCGTGCGCTTGCAACTGTTGTTGCGTGAAGGCGGCGCCGAGCAGACACGCGCGATGATTGCCGTGCTCGAACGACGTGTGTGGCGACTTGCGGCATGGTACGCGTGAGACGCGAGTGCCACCGATACCGGTAGGGAGTGCGAGCACTACCGTGGGTGCGATGCCCGCTACTTCGCCGCATGACGCCGAAGTGCTCGGTGCGCTGCGTGCACACTTTGCCGCTGCGACACCGGTCGACGAACGTGAACGAGAGTCCATCGATGAGTTCTTGACGGTGGTGCCAGGGCTCGACGCGCCGTTCGACGAACATGCAGACGTACGTCATGTCACCGCATCGGCGCTGGTGGTGGGTCGACGTGGTGTGGTGTTGCACTTGCACAAGCGCCTCGGGCTGTGGTTGCAGCCAGGCGGACACATCAATGACGGTGAGCATCCTGCCCACGCTGCAGTGCGCGAATCGGAGGAAGAGTTGGGAATGTCCGTGACCCATCCGCCCGATGGTCCGCTCCTCATCCATCTGGATGTGCATCCAGGTCCGCGGGGACACCGGCACTTCGACGTGCGGTACATGTTGCTGGCCGGTGACGAAGATCCGCAGCCTGGCGAGGGCGAAAGCCCGCATGCACGCTGGTTTACTCCCGAGGAGGCGTATGCCGTTGCCGATCCGGGACTGCGCGGCGGCCTCACCATCGCCCTACGAACATATGTTCGCTATCGTGAGTGAGTGTCGTTGCGCGGTGAATACGCCGAATTGCACTGTCGTTCGCAGTTTTCGTTCCTGCATGGAGCGTCGTCGCCCGAACGTCTCGTCGAGGTGGCACACGAACTTGGGTTGAGTGCGCTGGCACTCACGGACCGTCACGGTCTGTACGGCGTGGTGCGATTCGCCCAAGCTGCACGCGAAGTGGGGGTGCGCACCGTGTTCGGCGCCGAGGTGTCGTGCGGTCGTGCGGATGCAAACGACCGCAATGGTGCGTGTGACACGGCCGCTCGGCCGCATGGCGACCTGGTGCTCATCGCTGACGGTCCGGCGGGATACGTGGCATTGTCGCAGGCGCTCACCGATGGGCAAATGCGTGGCGCAAAGTCGAAACCGGTGTTCGATGTCGCGTCCCTGGCCGAGCGTGTGGGTGATCGTTGCTTCGTGCTCACCGGCACCATCGAAGGTCCGCTGACGCGTGCGTTGCACGCCGATGGGCCGCGCGCTGCACGGCGATCACTCGAGTCGTTGATCGACGCATTCGGTCGTGATCGCGTATTGGTGGAGGTGTGGGATCACGGCGACCCATTGGATGTGTGGCGCAACGATGCGCTGGTCGACGTTGCCGCAGTGTGCGGGGTGGAGTCGGTGGCCACCAACGACGTGTCCTATGCCGTGCCGGGCGACCACGTGGTGGCGTGCGCACTTGCCGCAGTGCGTCATGGTCGCAGTTTGGACGATCTCGATCCGCAGCTTCCACCGGCTGCCACCGCATGTTTGCGTAGCGCGACGGAACAAGTACGGCGCTTTGCGCGATACCCGGGTGTGGTCGCTCGTGCTGCCGAGGTTGCACGGCACGCAGCGTTCGATCTGTCGCTCATCGCACCGAAGTTGCCGCCGTATCCGTGTCCTGGTGGGCTGAATGAAATCCAGTTTCTCCGACAACTTGCCGAAGCGGGAGGCAGGCGTCGCTACGGCGAGCGCCCGTTGGGTGTGCATGAAGACCTGTCGTTGCGTTCGCGCGCATGGCGCACCATCGATCATGAGTTGTCGGTGATCGAACGGTTGGGATTCGCCGGCTATTTCCTCGTGGTGTGGGACATCGTGCAGTTTTGCGAACGTAGCGACATTTTGTGCCAGGGTCGCGGAAGCGCAGCCAACAGCGCGGTGTGTTTTTCGCTCGGCATCACCAAGGCCGATGCGGTGTCGCTCGGCTTGTTGTTCGAGCGTTTCTTGTCCACCGAGCGTGATGGTCCACCCGACATCGATCTCGACATCGAAAGCGATCGACGCGAGGAGGTCATTCAGTACGTGTACGAGCGCTACGGGCGACTGCATGCGGCACAGGTGGCGAATGTGATTACGTATCGTGCTCGTTCTGCCGTGCGTGACATGGCGCGGGCGCTCGGCTACTCGGGGGCCGAACAAGATGCGTTCAGTCGTCGGTTCGATTCGTGGAGTTCCATCAAGGGCCAGCGTGAGGTCACCGTTCCCGACCTGGTGGTGGAGTTGGCCGGGCGCGTGCAGGATGCTCCGCGGCATTTGGGTATCCACTCCGGTGGCATGGTGATTTGCGATCGTCCCGTCAGCGAGGTGTGCCCGGTGGAGTGGGCCACCATGCCGGGGCGCAGCGTGTTGCAGTGGGACAAGGACGACTGTGCCGCAATCAATCTCGTGAAGTTCGACCTCCTCGGGCTCGGCATGTTGTCGGCGTTGCACCGTGCCACCGACTACATCGCGGAGTTTCGCGGCAAACGAATCGACCTCGCGGAAATCCCGCAAGAAGACGACGTGTATGCCATGTTGTGTCGGGCCGACAGCGTCGGAGTGTTTCAGGTGGAATCCCGCGCGCAAATGTCCACGTTGCCGCGACTGAAGCCACGACGTTTCTATGACCTCGTGGTGGAGGTTGCGCTCATTCGCCCGGGACCGATTCAGGGTGGTTCGGTGCATCCGTACATTCGTCGTCGCAACGGACTCGAGCCGGTGACGTACCTGCACCCGTTGCTGGAGAACAGTCTCGGAAAAACGCTGGGTGTTCCGTTGTTCCAGGAACAACTGATGCAAATGGCGATCGATGTCGCGGGTTTCACCCCCACGCAGGCCGACGAGTTGCGTCAAGCAATGGGGTCGAAACGTTCGCGTGCACGCATGGCCCGTCTGCGCGACCGTTTGTACGAAGGAATGGCGCAACGCGGCATCGTCGGTGCAATTGCCGACGAGATCTACGACAAGATGTCGGCATTCGCCAACTACGGCTTTCCGGAGAGTCACTCGGTGAGCTTTGCCTATCTCGTGTACTCCTCGGCGTGGATCAAACTGCACGAGCCGGCGATATTTTGTGCGGCGTTGCTCAATTCGCAGCCGATGGGGTTTTGGTCTCCCCACACGTTGGTGCAGGATGCACGTCGACACGGGGTGGTGGTGCGCACCCCCGACATCAATGCATCGCGCGCGGGTGCATGGTTGGAAACCGACTCACGCTCCACGGGTGGGCTCGCCGTCCGCCTCGGCATCGGTTCGGTGCGCGGTATCGGAGCCGAGCTCGCCGCCCGTATCGAGGCGGCACGGCCGTTCGCCGACACGGAGGATCTCGTGCGTCGCGTGCCCGGCCTCTCGGTGAAGCAACTCGAGGCACTTGCCACTGCCGGCGTGTTCGGTGAAGCATTCGATGTGTCGCGACGAACGGCGTTGTGGAATGCCGGCGCACTCGCGGAGTCGTCGGCGGATCGCCTCGTGGGGACCGCCACGTTGTCCACCCCGCACCTGCCCGGCATGGAGCCGGTCGAGGAAGCAGTTGCGGATTTGTGGGCGACGGGTGTTTCGCCCGACGGACATCCGACGGTGTTTCTCCGTGATTCGCTGCGTGAACTGGGCGTGGTCACCGCTACCGAACTCGATGAGTTGGTGGCACGTCAACCAGAAGCACGAATATTGGTGGCCGGCGTGGTGACGCATCGTCAACGTCCCATGACCGCCAAAGGAACCACCTTCTTCAGCCTCGAGGATGAAACCGGACTCATCAACGTGTTGTGTTCGCGTGGGTGTTGGGTTCGCCATGCCGAGGTATTGCGTCGGGCGAGTGCCTTGCTGGTGCGCGGACGCGTGCAATACGCCGACGGTGTGGTGAACGTGATCGGGGAGCAGTTCACCGAACTGCGTGTGCCGATTCGTATGGCGGCCCGCGACTTTCGCTAGTCCGCCGGGCGCCACCAATCTTCGCGATTACTCGCTCGGGGTTTCGTTCAGTCCGTCGTTGAACATGCGGTAGGTCTCGTAGATGTCCTTGCACTTGGCGCACAGTGGCAACTGTTTGGGGTCACGCGACGGAACCCATCGGTGACCACAGAGGGCCTCGAGCGGTGTGCCATCGATGCGTGCTTGCAACACCTTCGCTGCGGCCGACTCGTCGCCATCGGTCTTGACGATGTGCGCGCACTCCGGTTCACCGGTTTGTGGTGTGCGATCCAGCAGCGTTTCGGTGGTGGTACTGGTCTGCGTAGACATCATCCCACCACGAACACGACTGCTACTGCGACGCACGCGACACTTGCCGCGATCGGTACGGCGACACTGGCCCAACCGGGAACACGCCACGAACGCGGCGCCAACGACAATGCGCCGACGGCTGCACCAATTGCCGCGCCGCCGAAGTGTCCACCCACCGACACTCCGGGCACGGCGAGCGTGAACAACACGTTGATGGCGAACGTAACACCCAGGCCCGTGCGCAGCGGATTGACTCCACGCTGTCCGACACCGACCACGCTGGCAGCCATCAGTCCGAACACCGCGCCCGATGCGCCACCCGTTGCGGCGTCGGGGGAGAGCAGAAGTGCGCCGAGCGACCCACCGAACAATGCGGCAAAGTACAACAACCCAAAACGGAGCGAGCCGATGACTGGTTCGATCAATCGTCCGAGTTGGTACAACAACAACATGTTGAAGCCGACGTGGATGACACCAAAGTGCACGAATCCACACGAAACCAAGCGGTACCACTCACCTTGTTCGAGAAAAATCCGTGAGATGACGAAATCCATCGTTCGATCGGTGGAGGTTGTGCCGAAGATGTCCGAGCCAACCGCACCGAGCGTCATCCAGATGAAGAGTCCCACGTTGATGGCGATCAGCGAATTGCTCACCACGAACGGTGGAGTCGACGTGAACCTGCGGTTGGGGCGACGAAACTCGAAGGGCACCCGCACCTCGCGGCGTGGCTCGGGAGGAAGTGGCGGAGGCAGTTGTGGCGGTGGAAAGTTCAACGGGGTTCGGCCTCGGCGACGGCACGATGTGCGAGATACCACTCCACCGTCTCGCGTAATCCTTGTTCGAAGGACGTGTGGGCGTGCCAGCCAAGCGCTGCTTCGGCGCGGGACGCATCGACGCGTCGTCGTGGTTGGCCGTCGGGCTTGGTGGAATCCCATACCAAGTCTCCGGTGAAGCCGACCACTCGGGCAATCGTCTCGGCGGTTTCACGAATGGTGATCTCGCGGTTGTTGCCGAGGTTCAGCGGCTCGGTGGCGTCGTGAAGTTCGGCGGCCAGCACGATGGCGTCCGCTGCGTCACCAACGTAGAGGTAGTCGCGGCTCGCCGAACCGGTGCCCCATACGTGCACCTTGTCGAGGCCGCGATCTCGTGCATCGACACACTTCTTGATGAGTGCGGGAATCACGTGCGAGATCGACTCGTGGAACTTGTCGCCCGGACCGTACAGGTTGGTGGGGATGACGAACGCGAATCGCTGTCCGTATTGCCGGCGATTCACCTGTGCAAGCACGAGCAGGGCCTTCTTCGCGATGCCGTAGGGAGCATTGGTTTCTTCGGGATAGCCATCCCAAATGGACTCTTCGCGAAACGGTACGGGCGTGAACTTGGGATAGCTGCACACGGTGCCCAGCACCACGGTTTTCTCCACACCGACGGATCGCGCTGCTTCGATCACGTTCACACCCATCTGCAGGTTGTCGAGGAACAGTGGCGCCGGCTCGACTTGGTTGTAGCCGATGCCTCCGACGCGAGCAGCGAGGTGGATGACGTGGCTGGGGCGGTGTTCTGCAAACAGTGCTTCTGCAACGCCGGGCCGAGTGAGGTCGTGCTCGGCGTGGCGAGGCACCACCACCGTTGCGCCTGACTCGTGGAGTCGACGCACCACGTGGCTGCCGAGAAAGCCGGCGCCACCGGTGACCACGACTCGACGATCGCGCCAGAACGCCGGGTTGGTCGGCGACACGATGTTGGACTGTGGCACGGTCACGGTGCTTTCAGGCTATTCGTACGGGTTGGTACGGATGACGCCCGTACGCCGACAGAATGGATGCAATGAGTCGAGTGCGCGTGGCGCTCACCTTGGAGCAGTGCTGGCGCGAGTCTCCCGGCGGAACGGGAATCGCCGCGGTGGAGTTGGGTCGCGCTCTCGCTGCCCGCGACGATGTGGACGTCGTCGGCGTTGCCGGTCGTCATCGTCGCCCGGCCACTGCCGGATACGAACCCACCATCGAGATGGCGTACCTGCCGTTGAGTGGACCCGTACTGATCGAATCATCGTTGCGGTGTGGTTGGCCACGTGTGCAGCGCGCCACGGGCGCAATCGACGTCCTGCATGCAACGAGCATCATTCCGTTCTCTTCCTCTGCACACGTGCCGTTGGTGGTAACCGTGCACGACTTGGCGTTTCTGCACCATCCGCAGTACTTCACGGCACGAGGGCGGGACGTGTTTGCGCGCTCGCTCGACATCGTGCGACGCCGTGCAACGTTGGTGCTGTGTTCGTCCGGCGCAACCCTGGATGATTGTGCCGCCAACGGTTTCGACATGGAGCGACTACGACTGGTGCCGCTCGGTGTTCGAATTCGATCGACGACACCCGGCGACATTGCGCAGGTGCGCGCCAAGTATTCACTACCGAGTGAGTACCTCTTGTTCGTCGGAACGTTGGAGCCGCGCAAGAATCTGCCACGCTTGCTCGATGCACATGAGCAGCTCGGACCGTCGGCTCCGCCACTCGTGGTGGCGGGCGCCGCAGGTTGGGGCAATGATGACGTCACCACACGTTTGGTGAGTGCTCCAAACGTGGTGTTTGCCGGTCATGTCGCGGATTCGGATCTGCCTGCGTTCTATGCGGGCGCGAGCGTGATGTGTTATCCGTCGTTGATGGAGGGCTTTGGTCTGCCGATTCTCGAGGCAATGTCGCATGGCACCCCCGTGGTGACGAGTTTCGGCACCTCCACCGAGGAGGTGGCCGGTGGTGCAGCGGTGTTGGTGGAACCGCGCGACGCGGGCTCCATCGCCGAAGGTATTCGCGACGCACTTGCTCGTCGGTACGAGTTGTCGCAGCTTGGAATCGAACGCGCCAAGGGTGCAACATGGGATGCGACTGCAAGTTTGGTGGTGCGTGCGTATCGGGACGCCGTCAACATGGGTGCGCGATGACCCACGCTCGAGCGGCACAGGTGTCGCGATGACGCGCATTGCCGTCAATATGTTGTGGTGCGTCCCGGGCGCAGTCGGTGGCTCCGAGCAGTACCTCGTGCGCCAACTGTTGGGTTTGTGTGAAGTCGGCCACGACGAGTTTGCCCTCGACGTCTTTGCACCACGCGGACTCTCGATCGCGCATCCGGAATTGGCCCGAGTCGCCACGATTCACGAGTCGCAATCGGATGAACGAGTCCGTGCACTGCGTGTGTGGCGCGAAGCAACGTGGTTTGCATCTCGCGCGCGTGGCGCGGCGGTCGTCCATCACGGTGGTGGCACGGTGCCACCTCGGAGTCCGCAACCGGTGTTGCTCACCATTCACGACCTGCAGTACCTCGTGTATCCCCAGTACTTCTCGCGCACCAAGTTGCGTTACCTCACCATGCGAATGCCGACCTCGGTGCGTCGCGCGCGACACATCGTGGTGCCCAGTGCGTACGTGCAGCGCACCGTGGTGGAGCGTCTCGGAGTGCCACTCGACAAGGTGAGTGTGGTACGCCACGGGATCGAACCATCGCTCGGCGCGAACCTGACGTCGGAGCGCGAGTTGCGCGATCGATTCGGCCTCACAGCCACCCATGTATTGGTGTATCCGGCAGTGACGCATCCACACAAGAATCATCGGTTTTTGCTCGAGCTGCTCGACGGTCCGTTGCGTGACGCGGACGTGCAACTCGTGTGTGCGGGTGGGGCTGGGCGGGCGCAACATACCGTGCAACGGTCGATCGAAGCATTGGGGTTGGCGGATCGCGTCAAATTGGTGGGACGTCTCGGTGATCGTGATCGCGACGGCCTGTTGGCGATGGCTGCTGCACTCGTGTTTCCGAGTTCGTACGAAGGTTTCGGTGCGCCGGTGATCGAAGCAATGTCGTTGGGTGCACCGGTCGTTGCCAGCAATCTCACCGCGCTACCCGATGTGGTTGGAGATGCCGGTTATGCAATCGATCTCGATTTGCAGGCGTGGGCCGACGCAATCACCGACGTGATCGCACGGCGTGAAACGTGGCAACAACGTGGCCGTACGCGCGCGATGCAATTCCGGGCCGTCGACTCGGGACGCGACTTGGCGGCGGTGTATCGCAAGGTGGGCGAGTGATGACCACGTCCAAGGTGCGTCGGGCATGACCGGGGCATCCGAAATGAGCGAGCGTCGGCGTCGTCTCGTCGTGCTGTGTCCGCACTTTGCACCCGACATCGCCCCAACCGGCAAGGTGATGACGCACATCGTGGAGCAGTGGATTGCGCTTGGTCACGAGGTCCATGTGGTGACCTCGTTGCCGTGGTACCGGGAGCATCGCATCGAGGACGGCTGGGGCGGAAAGCTCGTGCGCAAAGAGGTGACGCCATGGGGTTCGATTACCCGAATCAACCCGTTTCCGGCGAAGTCGAAATCCAACTTGATCGGCCGTGCGATGTCGTTCGTTGCCTTCAGTGTGATCGCCGGGGTGTGTGCAATCTTGGTGGGTCGCCGCTCTGCATCACAAAGAACGGCACCACGACGAATCGATGCAGTGGTGGCCATGTCGCCGCCGCTCACGTTGGGTACCGTCGGTTGGATTGCCGCGCGAGTGAGGCGCACGCGGTTGATATTCAACGTGCAGGATGTCTTTCCCGATGCCGTCGTTGCAACCGGTGCCGTCACCAACACGGCCGTGATCGCAGTGGCATCGTGGTTGGAGCGCTTCACGTATCGCCGCTCGCATGCCGTGGTGGTGTTGTCCGACGACTTGCAACGCAACGTTCGAGCCAAGTTGCCGGCCCGATATGCCTCGCGCGTGCATGTGATCGAGAACTTCGTGGACACGCAGGGAATTGCTCCCGGTCCTCGCATGACCGACTATCGCGCGGAGCTCGGCATCGGCAGCGAAGTGGTGGTGATGTACGCAGGCAACGTCGGATTTTCGCAGTCACTGGAGAATCTCGTGGAGTTCGCGCGACGTACACCGTCGGTGGCGGTGGTCATCAACGGCGACGGGGTGGCGTTGCAGTCGCTTCGAGCACTGGCTTGCGATCTCGCAAACGTGTACTTCGGCGGCTATCAACCCGAAGCACGTCTTGCCGAGGTGCTCGCCACCGGCGACATTCACGTGGTGCCGTTGCGTGCCGGCTTGGCGGCCGTGAGCGTGCCATCCAAGACCTATTCCATCTTGGCTGCGGGACGGCCGGTGGTGGCCGCGGTCGACGCCGGAACGGAGATCGACCGTCTGCTCGAGCGGGCTGGCGCCGGGCTCAGCGTCGCCCCCGATGATGTGGAGTCGCTCTGTAAGGCGTTGTCGTCACTGGCCGTCGATGCGCCACGCCGTGACCAGATGGGCGCCAATGGGCGCAACTATGTGGAACGCCACGTGACGGCGCGTGACGTTGCGGAGGCGTACGTGCGACTGCTTCCCGATAGCCTGAGCAACTCGTGACGTCGTCTGCAAAGAAAATCGCCCGGCTCGCCGAGAAGAGCAAGACCCGTTCGCCTCGCGGCATTCGCCTGCGAGGCGGTTCGTTGTTTCCGACGGTCATCATCGTGGTGCTGGCCCTTGGTGCCGCGCTCATCGCGTATTCCCGTCAGACTCTCGAGGACCGCACCGCGGCCGACATCACCAACGCAACGTATTACCTCTCCTTTGGCGTGTACGTGTGCGACCAGTGGGTTGCCTTGCCCGACACCCCGGTCATCACCGACCTTGCCGAGCTTCGCGAAGGCGCCAAACTCGTTCCTGCGACACCGGGTGTCGTCGAGTGGCAGCCGCAGGTGCTGAGTGGTCAGCGTCGTGCCAAGTTGTCGGCGGTGCTGGACCTGTACTCCATCAAGGTGTCCAATACCGAACTTGAATTCCCGGATGCAATCAATGGCGGAGCAACCCTCACCGAGGGCAGTGATGCATGTGACGGCAAGGGCGGTTCGCTCTTCGTTGCAACCTGGGACAACTACGGAACGGATCCCTCGCAGAAAACCTCCATCGCCGAACTCGACTCCGTACGTCTGGCCAACAACGGCCTGGCCGTCGCCCTCGTGTTTGCGCCGGATGGCACCGAAGTCGAACAGCCAGCGGCGTCCAACGACGTCGACGTGCTCATCGAGTCGGGTCAGTAAGTACCGCGCGGCATGTTTGCCGTCGTTCTCGTCGGCGGTTTCGGTACGCGACTGCGGCCGCTCACCAACGACATACCCAAGCCGTTGCTGCCACTCGGGCAGCGCACCATCCTTGAATGTCTGATGTCGCAGCTGTCCCGCGGCGGAGTCACTGACGCGGTACTTGCACTCGGATTCAAACCCGAACCATTTCTTGCGGCGTTCCCCGATGCTCGATGTGCCGGTGTGCGGTTGCATTATGCAATCGAATCGTCGCCGCTCGACACCGCCGGCGCAATCGGATTTGCTGCACGAAGTGTGGGTCTGCACGAGAAGACGGAAACGTTCGTGGTGGCCAACGGTGACATCGTTACCGACCTCTCCATCGCGGCATTGATTGCACAGCATCGCGCCAACCTTCGTCTCGGTGCGCTCGCCACCATCCATCTCACGCCGGTTGATGATCCGTCGCAGTACGGCGTGGTGCAATTCGACTCGCTATTGCCGACGGGTGGCAAGGTGAGTGGTTTCGTCGAGAAGCCGGCTCCCGGCACCGTGTCGAGCCGACACGTCAACGCCGGTACGTATGTCTTCGAATCAGCGGTGCTACGACGACTGCCTGGCGATGCTCCACTGTCGGTGGAGCGCGTCACGTTTCCGGCTCTGGCGACTGCCGGTGAATTGTTTGCCTATCCCACCGATGACTATTGGCTCGATGCAGGTCGCCCGGACACGTACGTGCGCGGCAATGTGGATCTGATCAACGGTGTGCGGAGCGAACGCGACGTTGCCATTCACGCCACGGCCCGCATCGATGCCACGGCAGAGGTGAGCAACAGTGTGGTTGGTGCCGGAGCCAGCATTGCCGCGGGTGCACAGGTGGTGGATTCCGTGATCTTTCCGAACGCCACGATTGGTGCGCGTGCTCGGGTCCGGTCGTCCGCAGTATTGGGCACCGTTGCGGCTGATGCCGAGGTCCGTGATGCGCTCGTTGGTGCTGGGGGTCACCAGTAAGGCTCCGGCGTCGCTAGCGGAACAAGTCCTCTTGTGGCGGGCGAATCAACTCGTTCACGGATGCATCGCGCAACCACGACGCATCCACACCACGGATGACCGCGACCGGAATGCCCGACGACTTTCCCATCACGAGTTCTGCGGCACTCGCAAGTTCGTCGGCAACGGCAACCTCGGTGACCTGCATCACCCGCCCCAGCGCATCGGGCGTGCCCCGTAGGTCGACCACGCCGGCGATACCTGCAACACCAATCGCCACGTCGGTGAGACCTTTGCGCCATGCGCGACCGAACGTGTCACTCACGATGACGCCAACCTCCACTCCCAGTCGCGCGCGGATGATGTCTCGAATGCGTCGTGCCGAGCGGTCGGAATCCTTGGGGAGCAGTGCGGCTTGTCCGCGCTCCACGTTGGACAAGTCCACACCACTGTTTGCGCAGACGAATCCGTGCGAAGTTTCGGTGATGATCAAGTCGCCGCGGCGACGCACGATGCGAACGGCTTCGTCCTCCACCAGCTTCTTGTGACTGAGCGGGTCGTTGGCGTCCACCGGCACGAGGCGACCTTCTGCCTTGCTCACCACTTTTTGCGTCACCACCAGAACGTCACCGTTGTGCAGTGGACCGTTCGGTTCGACGCGGCACGCTTCGGCAATGATGTCGCCCAATTGGTCGTCGGGATGGATTTCCGGAATGCCCGTAACCCCCCAGGCGGTGAGTCGCATGGTCACTTTGGCGCCACGTTTTCCGGTGTGGTCGCAGCGGAAACGACGGTGTCGGCCAGGGTGCGTGCAACGTCGGGGGACTTCATGATCGTGTCGGTGACGATACAACGCATCCCGAGCTTCTCGATATCCGGGCGCAATGCGGCATCCACAGAGTCGATCACCAAGGTCCCGCATATCGGTGCATACATGCGTGCAACGCCGAGGGCACTGGACTCATGTCCGAGTTCGCGCAACATTCGATCCGCAGGTCCTTTCAATGCCGCGCCGCCGATGATGGGGGAAATCGCCACCACCGATTCGCGTCGTTGACGCAGGGTCGAATCGATGCCACTCAGTGCGCGTAGTGGACCGATGGACACGACGGGGTTGGATGGTGCGATCACCACGCAGGCAGTGGACGAAAGTTCGGATAGTCCGAGTGGAGCGGCCGTGTCGGCGCCGACGAACGCCACACTCGCCACCGGCACGGCGTGTCGCAGACGCACGAAGTACTCCTGGAACGAGACGGTTTCGCCATTCGCGTACCGATGGCCATCGGAAGCGGTGGATGTCGCAGCAAGCGTGACGCGAGTTTCCACCGGTTGGTTGCTCATCGGTACCACCCGGTACGGCACGTTCCATGCACGAGCGATTTCTCCGGTGACCTGCTCCAGCGAGGCGCCCTCGCGTAGTCGTGCAGTTCGGTACAGATGCGTGGCCAGATCGCGGTCGCCGAGGTTGAACCAGTCGTTTGGTGCGCGTGAGTCATCCGGCCGCACGGAGGCGTATCGAGCAAGCGATTGCATCGCGGTCCACGTCTCGTCTCGCAATCCCCAGCCGCGATCGGGGTCGATTGCGGCAGCAAGCGTGTAGATCACCGTGTCGATGTCGGGGGAGACGTGCAGCCCGTTGGCGACGGTGTCGTCCCCGGTGTTGACGATTGCAACGACATCCGAGTGCGGTCGTGCGCTATGGAGTGCGCGCAAGAAGCGGGCCGCACCGACTCCACCAGCAAGAACGACGATGTCGGGCGTGGCCGTCACCTCATTGAGCGTATGAGTAGCCTTCATCGGGTGCCACGCGCCTTGATCACCGGTATCACCGGTCAGGATGGTCAGCACCTCGCCGAGTTTCTGCACGCAAAGGGCTACGAGGTGTTCGGCTTGATGAAGGGTCAGAACAATCCCAAGGCCGAGACGTTGCTTGCCGAGTTTCCCTTCATTCGTTTGGTGAGCGGCGACCTCACCGACTTCTCCAGCTTGGTTGCCGCCCTGCGCGCAGTGGAACCCAACGAGGTGTACAACCTCGGTGCCATTTCTTTCGTGGCCATGTCCTTCAATCAAGCCGAACTCACGTCGAACGTGACCGGATTGGGCGTGTTGCGCATGCTCGAGGCAATTCGTCTCGTCGGCGGATCGGACAACAACCCGATTCGTTTCTACCAAGCGTCGTCGTCGGAGATGTACGGCCAGGTACGCGAGATTCCACAAACGGAGCTCACGGCATTCCACCCGCGTTCGCCGTACGGTGTGGCCAAGGTGTTCGGTCATCACATGACGGTGAACTATCGCGAGTCGTACGGGTTGCATGCCTCATCGGGGATTCTCTTCAATCACGAGGGTCCGCGCCGCGGTTATGAATTCGTCACCCGCAAGATCAGTCACTCCGTCGCCCGCATCAAATTGGGGCTGGAGGACAAGTTGCTCCTCGGCAATCTGGCCGCCAAACGCGACTGGGGTTATGCCGGCGACTACGTCAAGGCCATGTGGCTGATGCTGCAGCAGGATCAACCCGACGACTACGTCATTGCCACCGGCGAAACCCACGAGATCACGGAGTTCTTGCAACTCGCGTTCGAGTGTGCGGGTCTCGGCGACTGGAAGAAGTACGTGGGTATCGACAAGCAGTACTTCCGCCCGGCAGAAGTGGATTTGCTCGTCGGGAACGCGTCGAAAGCCGAGAAGAAACTCGGTTGGAAGCGCGAAGTGGACTTCCCGTCACTCGTGGAGATGATGGTGCGTCACGACATCGATCTCGAAGCCAAGCGCGCAAAGTAAGCGCGCAGCGCCAACCCGAAGATTCCCAACGCCACGATCGAACTGGCGATCAACGCCAACTCCACTCGCAGGAACAAGTCGTCGCTCGACCAGACGGCTACCAGCACGAACGAAACGAAACTCGCGACCCAACCACCGGCCACCAACACGTGACCCGACATCGACAACACGGATTGTGCGCAGGCTTGGGCCAGCATGTACACCGCGCTGGCGAATGCCAGCAAGGTGATGGTGCGCCGATCGATGCCGCCTTCATACACCAATTCCAACACCCAGGGTCCGGCGATGAATGCGCCAACCACTCCGACGACGCCAACTGCACCAACGAGGGCAAAGAGGCGTCGCA
Organism: Actinomycetota bacterium; assembly: GCA_017853375.1. Lineage (GTDB taxonomy): Bacteria > Actinomycetota > Acidimicrobiia > Acidimicrobiales > Ilumatobacteraceae > F1-60-MAGs027. The sequence goes on along the minus strand of JAFMJP010000004.1, from coordinate 23,146 downwards.
ATACGTCTCGAAACTCGCGTGCATCGCCGAGTGCCGCCAACTGCGTCAAGCGGGGCAACATCGCTGCACTCACCGCTTGGAACAAGAACAGCGGCACACGCGCCAGCAGCACCGCGTTGGCGAATCGCGTGACGACTTCGGGTGGCGTGCCGTTGCCGAGCAGGTCGACCGTGAGGGGACCGGCGTTGATGAGTGCTCCCGAACACAGCGTTCCCAGGAGCAACCATCCGAGGTTCGGTGCGAGTTCGCTCCACGAAGCCGGCGTTCCGGGCTCGGTGCGTAATCGACCCGAACCGAACGCACCTGCGGCGATGACGAGTGGAACTACCGCAACCATGAGTGCATATGGTCCGACCCGGTCCATGCCAATCAACAAGAACGCAGCGCATGCAACGACACGGAGCAATCCGTCGAGTGCAATCATCGTGCTGTACACACGGAAGTGCCCGAGACCCGAACAGATGCCGCGCGCGATGTGGAATGGCGCGTAGCCGACCAGGGCGATCACCAGCGCCAGCGTGACCACGGCGGAGCCTTCGAACAGATCGTTGGTGAGTCGATTTCGCCCGATTGCAACGGCCAGTGCGAGTGCGACGGTGATCGTGGCTGCGACTGGTGCCACCTTGCGTACGACCGGGCGGACACCGTCACCAAGCGCTCGTCGATGGGCCACTGCACGACTGACTTCCTGTTCGAGCGGCAGGAAAAATCCGGGAACCAACGCGAACATGACGAACCACAGCGACACGATGGGCTTGAAGCCGTCCTGGCCGAGGGCTTCTTGCCCGAGACGAAAGAACACGTAGATGGAGATGCCGCCAATCAGCAGCCCGGTACCAATGGTGAGGCTGCCTTTGGGCAGCGCAATACTGCGGTCGGATGATGATGGGGCAGCAGCGTCCAAGCGAGCCGAGGCTACTTGCCTGGCAGAATGCGACGGCGCCTGGCGCCGTAACGAATGATGCGTGTCGAGCGTTAGGCGACGGTGGTGTCGCTGGCAGCGGCGACGTTCTTGCGACGCTCCACGACACTGCGCACCTTGCTGGTGGCTTCGTCGATCACGCGCTGTGCCGTTGCTTGTGCTTCGTCACGCACGCGGGGCACCATGTCGTTCACGCGCTCCTGGAGTTTGTTCACTCGCTGTTGCACGTCGTAGCGACGCGCGCTCACACGTTGTGCGGCGATCACGCCGACACCGACTGCGACGTAGGCGGCGTCGCGAGCAACTTTGGCGACAGGAGCAAGGTTCTTGCGAAGGTCGACGCTGGTGAGATCGAGCGATGTGAGGGGGTTGTTGAGCTGAAGTTTTGGCATGTGGTTACCGTAACAACGAGTGCTAACTTTTGCAAGCACAGTGCGTGCGACGGTGTGTGGCATGCGTCATCAGTAGGATGGGGACGTCGTGACGACCCCTGTTGAGGAGCGCCCGACCGACGCCGCCCCACCCGTTGTGGCGGTCATGGTCGTCCATGAGCCTGGAGAGTGGTTCGCCGAGGTGCTGGCCAGTCTGGCCGCCCAGGACTACCCGGATGTGCGGCTCGTGGCCTTTCTTACCAGCACCACTGATGCCGCGGTCATCCAGCACATCCACGGGCAGTTCCCTCACGCATTGGTGCGTCAGGTGGAGGGCAACCCCGGCTTTGGCCCAGTGGCCAATCAGGTCACCAGTGTGGTGGAGGGGAGCGACGGCTTCTTTTTGTTCCTCCATGACGATGTCGCACTGCGCAGTGACGCCGTGTCGCAGCTGGTGGAGGAGGCATTTCGATCGAATGCAGCCGTGATCGGGCCGAAGTTGGTGGAGTGGGATTCGCCGGATGTGCTGCAACACGTGGGCCTCGATGCCGATCGTGCCGGTTACCTCGTGGATGTGGTGGATCCGGGTGAACGCGATCAGGAACAGCACGACGCCGTACGCGACACCTTTGCCCTGCCATCGGCGTGTTTGCTCGTTCGAAACGACGTATTTCGTGACATCGGCGGATTTGCGGCACAGATTCCGTTCCTCGGTGAAGAGCTCGATATCTGCTGGCGCGTTCACCTGCTTGGTGCGCGTGTGATGGTGAATCCGGCGGCGGTGGTGCGCCATCGCGGGGGTTTCTCGGTGCGCGCGAACGTGATTGGCGGCGAGGCTCGCGCCGAACGTCATCGTGTCCGGACGGTGGTGTCATGCGCGTCGCTCTCGCGGCTACCCGTGGTGTTGTTGCGTCTGCTCGTGCAGGCCCTCGCCGACACCGTCTTGGGGCTGTTCAACGGTCGGTATCGGCGCGGGCTCGCTGCATTGCGTGCAATCGGCGCATTGGTGGTGGACGTTCCCGCCGTGGCCGCTCGGCGCAGAACGCTGAAGCCGCTGCGCCGCGTTCCGGGCAGCGAAGTGATTGGTTTGCAATTGCGATCCAGCGCCAGATTGGCGTCGTTCGCACGTCACCGTCGGGCTCTTCGCGAACTCACCACGTCCGAAGCACCCGCAGTTGGGCAGGCGCTTGCCCCGACGTCACGAGGCGTTTCGTTGGTGGGCATTGCAGTACTTCTCGTCGTGTTGTTCGGAAGCCGCAGTTTCATCTTCAACGGCGTGGCCAACATCGGGCAATTCGTTCCGCTCGCTTCGGCTGATGCAACTGCGTTCGAATTGCTGCGTGCGTATTCGGCGGGTTGGGCGCCCGGTTGGTTCGGCGCACCGAGTGCTGCGCCGTCATTCGTTGGAGCACTCTCGGTGCTCGGGATTGCATGGCTGGGTTCGTGGGCGGGACTGCTCACACTGGTGGTGGTGGGCTCGTTGATCGTTGGTCCGATCGGCGCATGGAGGTTGGGCGGAGTCATCGGTGGGGCGAATGCACGGATGTGTGCTGCGGTGGTGTACGCAGCGTTCCCCGTGGGAGTACTCGCCGTGCGTGACGGTCGTCGTGACGCATTGATCGTGTGGGCACTTGCTCCGTGGGTGTTGGACTTTTCACGACGAATTGCCGGGCTTGGTCGTGATGAATCTGGCCTGAGTCGTGAGACATCGGTTCGCCCGACCGGGGGACGTCGATCACAGCTCGTGGCCTCGCTGCTGCTGGTGGTGGCAATTGCCAGCACGTTTGCCCCGGCGATGTTGGTGATCGTTGCAGTCCTTGCAGTGTCGCTTGCAGTGGCGGCGTCGTTGACGCCGACACCGGCAAGGGCCTCTGGCTGGTTGGTCGGCTCGATGTGTGCGGCGATCGTTGGGGCGATGGTGCTGCACTTGCCATGGTCGACTCGGTTCGTCGACGGTGATTGGTGGGTGGCGCTCGTCGGGGTGGGTGAGCCGGTTACTGGTCGAACGCTGCTGGATGTCATGACACTCGGCGTCGACAACGTGGTGTGGCGCTATGTGTTGTTGGCTGCGTACGTTCCCGTCGTGTTGATGCTGCTGGTGGTGCGCGGAGCGCGTTCCGGCTGGGCGACGCGTGCCATGCTGCTCGTTGCGCTGCCCTTGTTGATGAGTCTGTTGGTGGAACACGGGCTGCTCGGCATTGCGTTGCCGGAGCCACTGATGTTGGCAACGTTGGTGTCGTTGGGCGTGTGTATCTCTGCAACTGCAGCTTTTGCGGCGTTCGTCGATGGTCGTGCGGGCGTATTCACGTGGCGCCAACTTCTTGCGGGTCTGTCCATTGCGATGATCGGTGTGGTCATCGTGCCGACCATGGTCGTTGCTGCAAATGGTCGCTGGTCGCAACCGAATGCAACCCTCAGTCAGCTGGTAACGCAACTGCCTGCCGACACCGACGGCGACTACTACGTGATGTACGTCGGGGACCCGCGCCTACTGCCGGTCGCCGCAGTGTCGGCACGCGGGGGCGATGTCGCGTACGGCGTGTTGCGTGACGGTGGTCCAACGGGAGTCGATCTCTTGGCCTCCAGCCCCACGGCGATGTCCGATGCATTGGCGCGTGCCGTCGACGTGTTGCTGACCGGCGAATCGTTGCGCGCCGGCCGATTGTTGGCGCCGTTGTCCGTTCGCTTCGTGGTGGTTCCTTTGCGCGACTCGACGTGGTATTCGCGCGATGTCCCGGCGAGTGGCGCCATCGGTGACGGGGTGGTCGCGCATCTGGCCGACCAGCTCGACTTGCGGCGCGTGTACACCGCAACGGACTTGGTGATATTCGAGAACATGGCTGCACTACCCACCGCGAGCGTGCTCGATGAGCAATCCGCGGTTGCCAGCCGTCAGGCATTGGAGGCCAACTTGTTGGCAGGTCCGTTGGTGAATCGTGCGACGTTCGCTTCCGGATTCAGTGCCGATCGCGTGGTGGAGGGTGATTCCCTGTCGGGCACGCTGCACCTCGCAGTGCCGTTCTCCCAACGCTGGGAAATGTCGGTTGAGGGGGCGCGAATCGCGCCTCGAGTGGCCTTCGGTGCAACCACCGCGTTCGATGCGCCGCTCACCGGCGGTGCAGAAATTCGTCTACGGTCCTCCGTTGCCCACCGTGCGCTCATCGTGCTGCAGCTGGCGCTGTGGTTGGTGGTGCTGGGAGTTACGTTCAATCCGAGTCGATTCCGTGGCCGTGTTCGTGCGGCTCGGGAGGTGGTGGAGGTCTCGTTGCGTGGAGACGACGATCGAAAGGTCGTGTTGTGATGGCTCAACGCCGTTCGACATCCCTCGCGAGTCGCGCCATTGGACGGACGCGACAGATCGTGGTGGTGGGGCTGGCAGTGATGATTGCCGTAGCGCTGGTGTTCGTGGATCGTCGTCCCATCGGTGACGCCGAGAACGTCGATGCTGGGCCGTCGTCGGTGCCGGAGTTTCGTCGCGACGCGAAGGCATCCACGTGGTTTTGTCCTGGCGTGGTAGGAAACGACGATTCCATCGGTGGTTCGCTGATCATCGCCAACGCTGGCGAGACACCCGTGGGCGGAACCATCACGCGCTTCTTCGTCGATGGAGCTGCACGCCAACAACGATTCGCGGTGCCGGCTCGCTCCAGTCTGGAAGTTGATGCACTCGCCGGGGTGTCATCGCCGTTCGTGTCGGCACTCGTGGAGTCGCAGGGTGCGGCCGTGGCGGTGGAGCAGCGCACGACGCATCGCGCCGGCAATGCAGTTGCATCATGTGCTTCGGCGCCGGCGGGTTCTTGGCATCTTGCGGATGGATTCACCGGAGCCGACAGCATCGACAACGTGGTGGTCACGAATCCCTCGTTGGATTCTGCGATCCTCGACATTTCCTTCGTGACTTCGATTGGCGAACGTAGCCCGCAGTCGTTGAAGGGGGTGGTGATTCCGCCCGAGTCCGTGCGCGTGTTCGACCTCGCATCGCTCGATGCCCGCAACGAGGCGATTGCCGCAGTCTCGGTTCGTGCTTCGGTCGGTCGAGTGGTGGTCGGGCGCTCGCAGCACTATCTGGGACGCGGCCGGTTGGGGTACACCATGTCGTTGGCGTCGTCGCTGACGGGTAGTCGTTGGTTTTTTGCCGACGGAGAAAAAGCAGCCGGAGTTGCCGAAGAGTACGTCATCTACAACCCCTCCACGAGCGATCAGCAACTCACCTTCATCATCGCGGGTGATGACGGTGTGGCAATCGATCCCATCGTGGTCACGGCGTCGGCAAAGCGTGTCACCAAGTTTGCGCCGGCGGGTTTGACCGCGTTGCCGGAGGGCAGGTATTCCGTGATCGTTTCGGCAGTTGCCGCACTTGCAGGTGCCGGTGCTGCCGATGGTGTGGTGATCGAGCGTGTGACCACTCGCGAACAGGGCAAGAACGTGGCCAGTGCCGTGTTGCTTGGTGCACCGCGTGCGGCCACATCGTGGATTGCGCCTGCGGGAGTGGCCGTCGATGTGGGCGATTCGATTCGGGTGTTCAACCCGGGATCACAGCCTGCAACGTTTCGGGTGACGTACTTGGGGCCAGCCGGCAACGTTGCGGTCACCGGCTACGAAGAAGTGTCGCTCGCACCCGGTGCCAGCACGAGCGTGCAACTTGGTGCCGAAACCGCCACGTCGGCGGTATCGGTGATTGCCAACGAGCCGGTGGTGGTGCAGCGTCGGGTGCCTCGCGGTCCCAAGCAGCCGGTGAATGGCGTGGCGCCTCTCATCGCCGTGGTGGAATCGAGCACACCGTGACGAATGCGGTGGTGGCGCTCGGTGACGGCTCGGAGTTGCTGCTGCGCATCGGCGCAATCGTTGCGGTGGTCATCACGGCAGTCATGGTGACGTGGCGCCGACGAAAGACCACGGCCGCACCAACGCAACCTCGCGGCGAAGTTCCGGCCCAGCTCGATCGTGCCGACTTCGACTCGCCCCGGATGCCGTGGATCGTGGTGGTGTTTACTTCCGCGACCTGTTCGGCGTGTGCAGACGTGTCACGCAAGGCCTCGGTGCTTGCCAGCAGGGAAGTGGCGGTACAAGAAGTGGAGTACGTACGAGATCGGCTACTGCATGACCGCTATCGAATCGACGCAGTGCCCACGCTGGTGATCGCCAATTCGGAAGGGGTCGTGCTCTACGGACATCTTGGCCCGGTGAGTGCGACCGATCTGTGGGCGGCAATGGCGCGATGCCGCGATCCGCAGTTACCCGCAGCGCAGTGCGAACGACACGAGCCCTAGTCGCGCTCGTGTTTGCGATCGGCGGCGTCCGGTGATGTTTCCGGCGTCTTTTCGTGGATGTTGGGCGCACCCAAACCCTCTTGAATGAGCCGTGCCACGGTGGCGCCGTCGATGGTTTCGTGTTCGAGCAATGCAGCAGCCACGAGATCGAGTCCACGGCGATGCTTCGTCAGCGTGACGCGTGCCCGCTCTTCTTGCTCGCGCAGGATGCGTGCCGTTTCGTCGTCGATTTTCTTGGCGGTTTCGTCGCTGTATTCACGACCCGAGGTCATGAGGTCTTCGCCGAGGAACACCTGTTGTTGACCGGACCATGCCATGGGACCAACGGCGTCACTCATGCCCCATTCGCGCACCATTCGGCGGGCGATGGAGGTGGCCTGCTCGAGATCGTTGGCAGCACCGCTGTTGAGACTGTCGAACACGATGGACTCCGCAACACGACCACCCATCGCCTTGCAAATCATGTCTTGGAAGTACTCGCGTGAATAGGTGTGCCGCTCTTCGGGCAGGCTCCACGTGATACCAAGGGCCATGCCGCGAGGCAGGATGGTCACTTTGTGCAGCGGATCGCTGTTGGGGAGCACGGTGGAGAGCACCGCATGACCACCCTCGTGGTAGGCGACGGCGCGCTTTTCTTCGGCGTTGAGCGCCAAACTTTCACGGCGTGCACCCATGACCACGCGATCGCGGGCATTCTCGAAATCGATTCGTTCGATGTGGGTGGAGCCGCGGCGCACTGCGATGAGAGCTGCTTCGTTCACCAGGTTGCTGAGGTCGGCACCGCTCATTCCGGGTGTGGCTTTGGCGGTGGTTTCGAGGTCGACATCGGCGCCCATCTTCTTGCCGGTCGAGTGCACCTTGAGGATTGCCAAGCGCTCTTCGGCCTCGGGGAGTGGAACGATGATCTGTCGGTCGAACCGACCGGGGCGCAGGAGCGCGGCATCGAGAATGTCGGGTCGGTTCGTTGCGGCCATGACCACGATGCCTTCTGACGTTTCGAATCCGTCCATCTCCGACAACATCTGGTTGAGTGTCTGTTCGCGTTCATCGTGACCGCCGCCCAAACCGGCACCGCGCTTGCGTCCGATCGAGTCGATTTCGTCGATGAAGATGATTGCTCGTCCCATCTTGCGGGCTTGCTGGAACAGGTCTCGGACGCGGGATGCACCAACGCCGACGAACATTTCCATGAAGTCCGAGCCGGTGACGGAAAGGAATCCAACGCCAGCTTCGCCTGCTACGGCACGTGCAAACAGCGTCTTTCCGGTGCCTGGAGGTCCGACCAGCAACACGCCTTTGGGAACGCGGGCTCCGATTTCCTTGAAGCGTTCGGGCATCTTGAGGAAGTCGACGACTTCTCGGATCTCTTGCTTGACACCTTCGTAGCCCGCAACGTCGGCGAACGTGGTGGAGGGTTTGTCGGCTTGGTACGGCTTGGCGCGACTCCGGCCGATCGACATGATGTTGCCGGCTTGGCCCATTGCGCGACGTTGCATCCAGATGAAGAACGCCATGATGAGGAAGAACGGCAACAGGATGGGGATCAGATTGGTGAAGAAGTTGCCTTGCGGCGTGGAGAAGTCGTAATCGACTCCCTTGCTCTTCAGCAATTGTTCGTCTGCATCGGACAGGTTGTTGGCTCCGGTGGTGACGAATTCGCGGGCATCGTCCAACGTTCCCGTGATCTCATTGTTGAGGTTGTTGATGGTCACCTTGCGAACGTCGCCACGTTCGACCAACTCCAGGAATTCGGTGTACGACAATCGCGTGCGTTCGACCGAGGGCATGAGTCGCGGCCCGATGAACAGGGCAACCGCCACGGCGATGAGTGCCCATACGGCCCAACGGGGCATACCTGGTTTCTCGCCGTCGCCTGACGGACGGAACTTGTCGCGCGAGAACTTGGGGCGACGCGAAGGTGGTGGTGGGGGCGGTGGGGGAAGGTTCGCCATGGGGTCATGCTAAGGCGTGTGGTGCACGAGGTATCCACCGATAACCCGCGCAAAATCGGTACTTTGGTCACATGCGTCGTCATTGTTCGCGAGCCTGTTGCAACGACACCGCCACCATGACGCTGACCTATCAATACGCGACTGCCACGGTCTGGATCGACGACATGAGTGAGAGTGCCGACCCGCATGCCTATGACCTCTGTGAGAAGCACGGTCAACGTTTCGCGGCGCCGAGTGGCTGGCGCCTGGAGGATCGTCGCAACCGTTTCCGGGTGGTGTTGCCCAGTCAACTCGCCGGCTGAACGGCATGTCTCGCCCCCCGTGGGACCCTCCGTTCGGGGAACGACCGTATGGTCAACGGGTGTTTGCTCACGAGGTGCCGCACGCGGCAACTTCGCGGGTGCGTTACACCTTCGCGTGGCTCATTGGTGGATGGATCGCTGCCTATGTCGCGGCAACGGCACTCCAGGTGTTTCTCGTTGCGGCATTCGACATCTCCGAGGACGTCAGTCGGCAACCCGACTGGTTCTTGTTGGCGGGCGCTCTCTCGCTGTGGATACCACAAGTAGTGCTGCTCGTCGTATTTTCGCGTCGCGCAGGCACGGGTTCGTTTCTCGACGACTTCTCGTTCCGGTTTCGCGTGGTGGATCTGTGGGGAGTGCCCATCGGCGTACTGTCGCAGGTGTTGCTGGTCGGGTTGGTGACATGGCCGTTTCGTACCTGGTTTCCCGACACGTTCAATACGGAAAACGTGGAGGACCGAGCACGCACGCTCTATGACTCTGCGCGCGGGCCTTGGCTGGTGGTACTCGGGCTCATCGTGGTGATCGGCGCTCCTCTCGTGGAAGAGCTGGTGTACCGCGGCTTTTTGCAGGCCGGACTGCGGAGCCGAATCAACGATGTCGTCGCCATCCTCATCACGGCGGCGTGGTTTGCGGGTATCCATGGGCGGGTGGCGGAACTACCGGGGCTGTTTGCGTTTGCGCTGGTATTGGGAATTGCATTCCACATGACGCGACGCCTTGGCATGCCGGTGATCGCCCACCTAGCGTTCAATGCCACGGGGCTGGCATTCCTTGCCCTGACCTGAGCAGCATTCGCTACCCGCATGACGAACCCCACCGACGGCACCATCACTGACGACAGCTCGGTTGATCTCGCCGACGACGTACTCGATCAGCGCCGAGTGGTGTCACCTCGTGAGGCGATCTACTTCGAACGTCGCACGAAGCTGATCTTCGCCGCCGTCATCGTCTTCGTCACCACCTTGATGGTGTTTCTCACGCTGCAGCCGTCGTTGATTTTCCGCAACAACACGCCGACGGGCGGTGACATGGGTGCCCACGTGTACGGACCCGCGTATCTACGCGACCATCTGCTCACGTCGTTTCGTTTGTCTGGTTGGAGCAACGATTGGTATGCCGGCCTGCCGATCTATCGCTTCTACATGGTGGTGCCGGCGCTCTTCATCCTGGCTCTCGATGTGCTGTTGCCGTACGGCATTGCATTGAAGTTGGTGGCCATTGCCGGACTCGTTGCACTGCCACTGTGCACGTGGCTGTTCGCCAAGTTGGCGCGCTTGGCATTTCCGATTCCCGAACTCTTCGTGGTTGCGAGCACGGTGTTTTTGTTCGATGAAAGTTTCACCATCTACGGCGGCAACATCGCCTCCACCATGGCAGGGGAGTTCTCCTTTTCCATATCGCTTGCGTTCTCGGTACTCGGATTCGGGGTGTTCATTCGCGGATTGGAGACCGGCCGGTACCGAATCGCATCCACGGTGTTGCTGGCGTTGGCTGCGTTGAGCCATGGCATCGTCTTGTTGTTCGTGTTCCTCGGGTATCTCCTGATCTTGGCGATGCATCGTGAGTCCGCCAAGTGGAAGTTCGGTGTTCCCGTCATCGGAACTGCGATCTTGCTCTCGGCATTTTGGGTGGTGCCGTTCGTGCTCAACCACTCCTTCATGACCGACATGAAGTACGAACCGCAGCCGACCGGCTACAGCGAGTCGTTCATCGACATGTTCTTCCCTTTGCACTCCGTGTTCGACGTGCTCATCACCGGATTCGCGGTGATCGGGTTCTTGTCGGCGCTGTGGCGGCGCAACAACGTCGGGTCGTGGTTGGGAATCTACGGAGTGGTACTTGCCATCGGGGTGTTCGTCGCGCGGGAGAGTTTGCCGATCATCGGGTTGTTGTGGAATCCGCGAATCCTCCCGTTCTTCTATCTCCTGCGTTACATGCTGATGATGGTGGGCATCTACGAAGTCGTGGTGGCGGTGGCGCGATTCGCCAATTTGGAATTCACCGCTGCTCGTGTGGCCAAAACCGGTGAAGAACACGTGCTGGCGCCGTCTCCACGTGGACGGCTGAACTTCAACATCGCCACCGCATGTGCAGTGTCGTTGATCTGTATCGGCATCATCGGGTTCCGTTTCCAAGAGTTGCCATTCGGTTCGATACGCACCGCGCAGGACGGTGGTCAGCGGTACGGCGTCGGTCCGTTCAGTGTTCCTGCTTCCAACGACGGTTTCGTCGACGGCTGGGCACGCTGGAACTTCACGGGATACGAAGGCAAGAACGCGTACGGCGAATATCGAACGCTCGTGGAAACCATGGCGCAGATCGGCAAAGACCCTCGTTATGGCTGTGGTCGCGCGTTGTGGGAGAACAACGGCGAGCTCAACAAGTACGGCACCACGATGGGACTCATGCTGTTGCCCCACTGGACGGACGGCTGCATCGGCAGCATGGAAGGACTCTTCTTCGAAGCGTCGGGTACCACGCCGTACCACTTCATTGCTGCTGCCGCGATGTCGAAGCAGAGCAGCAACCCCGTGCGAGAGTTGCGATACGACGACAACAATGCGGCACTCGGTGTGCGCTATCTGCAGGAGCTCGGGGTGCGTTACTACATGGGCTTCACGCCCGAGGCAATTCGTGAAGCTTCGGCACAACCTGCATTGCGCGAGATCGCGCGCAGTGGACCGTGGGTGATTTATCAGGTGGAGGCCAGTGACTTGGTGGTGCCGCTTGCAGTGCAGCCGGTGGTGGTCGGGTCGCGTAGCGACGCCGAATCTTCGATGGCCCACCAGGACGACGCAAAGGAGCGTTGGCTGGAAGTCGGAACGAGCTGGTTCCAAAATCCCAACGATTGGGTGGCGATGCCGGCTGCCGACGGTCCGGATGAATGGCAACGCATCTCGGTGGGCATCGATTTCAACCGCCGAATCGGGGAGCCCGACGATTCGGCGCGTCGTGTTGATGTAGTGGTCCCGAGCGAGCCGATCTCCGTGGTGAACACCGAATTGGCAACGGTCACTGACGTGGTGCAAGGACGAAGCAGCGTGTCGTTCCGCGTGGACAAAGTTGGTACACCAATTCTGGTTCGAACGAGCTACTTCCCGAATTGGAGCGTGTCCGGCGCGAAGGGTCCGTACCGGATCGCACCGAACATGATGGTGGTGGTGCCCACCGACAACGAAGTGAAGCTGAGTTTCGGGTGGTCCTTCCTCGACGTGTTGGCGTACGTGCTTTCCATCGGTGGCATCGCAGTGCTGGTGCGCTGGCGCCGCACGTCCCGACGAACGACGACCTAGCCTTTCTCCGATGCCGAATCTCGACGCGATCGTCAAGGCGTACGACGTGCGCGGCACGGTACCCGACCAGTTCGATGAATCGCTGGCTCGCGCCTTTGGTGTGGCGTTCGTGCAGTTCACCAAGGCGTCCTCCGTGGTGGTGGCCCATGACATGCGTCCGTCGGGGCCCGGGTTGGTGGCGGCGTTCCAGGACGGAGTCACGTCGTGCGGCGCTTCCGTGGTGAATCTCGGTCTTGCGAGCACCGACTTGTTGTATTACGCAAGCGGCATCATGAATTTGCCGGGTGCAATGTTCACCGCCTCGCACAATCCTGCCCAGTACAACGGCATCAAGATGTGCTCTGCCGGTGCCCGTTCGATCGGAATCGACAACGGTCTTGCAGACATCCGCGAATTGGCTCGAGCCGCACTCGCCACCGCCGTGGTGGGGGATGCAACCAAGGTGACCAAGCGGAACATGTTGTCCGACTTCGCCGACCACGTGTTGTCGTTCATCGAGGTGTCATCGTTGCGACCAATGAAGGTCGTGGCCGATACCGCCAACGGCATGGGCGGATTGGTCGTGCCTGCGGTGTTCGACCGACTCGACATGATCGACATGGAAATCATGTACGGCGAACTCGACGGGACGTTTCCAAACCATCCGGCCGACCCGATCCAGCCCGCCAACCAGCGCGATCTGCAGGCGCGCGTGGTCGCAGGTGGTTTCGACGTCGGTTTGGCGTTCGACGGCGATGCCGATCGCGTGTTCTTGGTGGACGAGCTTGGTCGCACCATGTCGGGCAGCACCACGACGGCGATCTTGGCCAAGGTGTTCCTGCGTCGTCATCCCGGTGCGACGATCCTCTACAACCTCATCTCGTCCCGCGCCGTCCGCGAGGTCATCGCCGAGAACGGTGGCACGGGAATGCGCACCAAGAACGGTCACAGCTACATGAAGGGCGTGATGGCCGACACCGGGGCGGTGTTCGCCGGCGAGCACAGTGGCCACTACTACTTTGCCGACAACTATCGCGCCGACAGTGGTCTCATCGCTGCGCTGGTGGTGTTGGAAGAGATGAGTCGCACCGGCTTGCCGCTTTCCAAGTTGCGTGAGTCCGTCGAGCGGTATGCAAACAGTGGCGAGATCAATACGCAAGTAAAGGACATCTCCGCGGTCATTGCCCGCGTTGCAGAAAGGTACGCGGCTTTTCCGCAAGATCGTCTGGATGGTCTCACCGTGGATTGTGGCGACTGGTGGTTCAATGTTCGACCTTCCAACACCGAGCCGCTACTGCGTCTCAACCTCGAGGCTGCGACACGGGAACAGTGCGACACGCAAGTGGCCGAGTTGCTGCAGTTGATTACGGCCTGACGAATACGACACGTAGCCGCGTGCGGTTCGCATAGCCTTCAGGACCATGAGCACCATCGATGCCCGCCTCCTGGCAATCCTCGCGTGTCCGCAAGACAAGGGTCCGCTGTATTTCGTTGCCGACGAAGACGCGTTGTACAACCCCCGATTGCAGCGCCGCTACGACGTTCGCGATGGGATTCCAGTGATGTTGGTGGACGAGGCAACCACGGTGAGCGACGAGGAGCACGCACGCATCATGGCCAAGGTGTCATCGCAGGGAATCACGCCGACCTTCGACGCGTAACGCGCTTCCTGCGCTTCGACATCGCATAGACTCATGACCGTCGGCTGACCCGATTCGGTGCCAGCAGGCCCCAGTCCGACACGGTTCAATCATCACAGGGATACAGGAACAAAGGGGTCAGCCATGTCGTCATCAACGTTTGCCCAACGCAAGGACTATCGCGTCGCCGATATCTCGCTCGCGCCATTTGGTCGCAAGGAGATTCATCTCGCCGAACACGAAATGCCGGGTTTGCGTGCATTGCGCAAGGAGTACGGTGCATCGAAGCCGTTGAAGGGCGCGCGAATCTCCGGCTCGTTGCACATGACGGTGCAAACCGCCGTGCTCATCGAAACGCTGGTGGAACTCGGGGCCCAGGTGCGATGGGCGAGTTGCAACATCTTCTCCACGCAAGACCACGCGGCCGCCGCAGTTGCGGTGGGTCCGAACGGAACCATGGAGGAGCCCAACGGCGTCCCCGTCTTTGCATGGAAGGGCGAAACGTTGGAGGAGTACTGGTGGGCCACCGAACAGATGATGACCTGGCCCGATGGTGACGGACCGAACATGATCCTGGATGACGGTGGTGACGCAACGCTGCTGCTGCACAAGGGAGTGGAATACGAAAAGGAAGGCAAGGTGCCCGATCCCACGACGGCGTCGAACCCGGAGTTGGCGATCGTGCTCGGGTTGCTGCAGCGCACGTTGAAGACCGATCCAACCAAATGGACTCGCATGGCCAAGGGAATCCGTGGTGTCACCGAAGAAACCACCACCGGTGTGAAGCGCCTGTACAAGATGCACGAGCGCAAGGAGTTGTTGTTCCCGGCAATCAACGTGAATGACAGCGTCACCAAGAGCAAGTTCGACAATCTCTACGGTTGCCGACACTCGCTCATCGATGCAATCAACAGGGCCACCGACGTCATGATTGCCGGCAAGGTCGCGGTGGTGTGTGGTTACGGCGACGTCGGCAAGGGTTCCGCACAAAGTTTGCGCGGCCAGGGTGCTCGAGTAATCGTGACGGAAATCGATCCCATCAATGCGTTGCAGGCGGCGATGGAGGGTTACCAGGTCGACACGCTCGACGACGTGGTGGGTGAGGCCGACATTTTCGTTACCGCAACCGGCAACGAGATGATCATCACCGTCGACCACATGGCCAAGATGAAGCACAACGCCATCGTCTGCAACATCGGCCACTTCGACAACGAAATCGACATGGCGGGTTTGGCGCGCAGTGGTGCCAAGCGCGACGAGTTGAAGCCGGGAACCGACTTGTGGACCTTCCCCGATGGTCACGCGGTGATCGTGCTGGCCGAGGGGCGTCTCGTGAACCTGGGTTGCGCAACCGGACACCCCAGCTTCGTGATGAGTTGTTCGTTCTCCAATCAGGTGATTGCGCAAATCGAGTTGTTCAACAACCTGACCAAGTACCCGATCGGGGTATACGTGCTACCGAAGCACTTGGACGAGCGAGTGGCGTCGCTTCACCTCGGCGCGCTGGGCGCAAAGCTGACCAAACTCTCCGATCGCCAAGCGGAGTATCTCGACATGGACCCGAAGGGACCGTTCAAGCCGGAGCACTACCGCTACTAACGCGCAACGTCCTGGTCCTTGCGCGGTCGTACGGCGAGGCGCGGCATGAGCGGCTGCACGAGCGGTCCAATCGCGACGGCAAAGAGGACGGTGCCAATGCCAACTTGGCCGCCCAAGAGCCAACCCACCACGAGTACGGTCACTTCGATGATGGTGCGCGCGATTCGAATCTGAACTCCGCGTGCGGCAAGTCCGGTCATGATGCCGTCTCGTGGACCAGGTCCGAGTCCGCTACCGATGTACAGGGCCGATCCGAGCGCCACCAGCAGAATTCCGCCGAGCAACATCGGTATGCGCAAGGCGAGCAACTCCACTCTCGGTATTGCGTCGAGTACCAGGTTTGCCACGAGGCCGATTTCCAGCGCGTTGAGCACGGTGCCGAGACCGGGCTTTTGGCGAAGCGGGATCCAGACCAACACCAACAACGCAATGCCGGTCAGGATGATGACGGTTCCGATGCCGAGACCCACTTGGTTGGCGACACCCTGGTGAAATGCGTCCCACGGGGGATTGCCCAGGCGCGACTCGATCTGCAGGGAGATTCCCACACCAAAGAGCGCAAGTCCGGTCACACAGCGGGTGATGCGTTCTACGAGACGATCGGTGAGCACCGAGCCACGGTACTTCACGCGCAGTGACATCGATGTGCTCGGAGCGGTGCCGCACGTGGTGCGCGCACCACACGTCGTTCGTGCGTCGCTCATCGTGGCTCTCGGCGAGTATCGCGGGGAATTGCGTCGAGCAATTCATGCAATGAAGTTCCGCAACGCCCGCTGGATTGCGGCGCGCTTCGGTCGGCACTTGGCAAGGGCAGTGCAGGAGCGTGAAATCGATGTCGCGACGTTTGCCCCCACCACGAACAGCCGAACTCGCCGACGTGGCCACGACCAGTCGGCACTCATTGCGGCGTCGGTGGCGCGCACACTTCGGGTTCCGTATGTGCGCACGCTTCGACGGTTGGACGAACGCGTACAAACGGGCTCCTCTCGTGCCGAGCGTCTGCGCGGGCCACGATTCGTCGTGCACGGTCGCGCCGTGTGTGGTCGCACGGTGTTGCTGGTGGATGATGTGTTGACGACGGGTTCCACGTTGCGACATGCGCGAGAGGCACTGTTGCGGGCAGGGGCTCGAGAGGTGCACTGTGCGGTGGTTGCATACGTAAAAGCACCACCTTTGTCGCGGGTAGAATGACGTCTCTCATGGCGGTGCTCGATCGGATCCTGCGCGCCGGCGAGGGCAAAAAGGTCAAGGCGCTCGCGGCAGTCGTGCCCGAAATCAACGCCCTCGAACCAGCCATCGTTGCCCTCAGCGACGACGTACTGCGGGGCAAGACCGCAGAATTCAAGTCGCGCTTGGCGCGAGGCGAAAGCCTCGATGACCTCATGGTGGAGGCCTTTGCCGTGGTGCGGGAGGCGTCCAAGCGTGTCATTGGGCAGCGCCATTACGACGTACAGCTCATGGGCGGTGCAGCACTGCATGCGGGTTGGGTCGCCGAAATGCGAACGGGCGAGGGAAAGACGCTGGTTTCCACCTTGCCCGTCTACTTGAACGCGCTCGCGGGCAAGGGAGTGCACCTCATCACGGTGAACGACTATCTCGCTCGACGTGACGCGGTGTGGATGGGGCAAATCCATCGCTGGCTTGGTCTCAGCGTCGGACTCGTCGTGCCGGGTGTGCGAACCTCGCCCGCGGAAAAGCGTGTCGACTATGCCGCCGACATCACGTACGGCACCAACAACGAGTTTGGTTTCGATTACCTGCGCGACAACATGGCCGCCACCGTCGCCGACAAGGTGCAGCGGGGCCATTTTTACGCCATCGTCGACGAAGTGGATTCGATCCTCATCGACGAGGCCCGAACACCGCTGATCATCTCGGGTCGTATCGCTGACGCAGCCACCCTGTACTACAAGTTTGCATCCATCGTTCGCACGCTCGTTCGCGGTACCGACTTCGACGTCGAGGAGGACAAGCGAATCGTCGTGCCCACCGAGGCAGGCATCGAAAAGGTGGAGCACCAACTCGGCATCGAAAACCTGTACGACGAAGTGCAGCGCAACTTGGTGCACCAACTGCAGGTGGCGTTGCGTGCGGCGGTGCTGTATCACCGCGACAAGGACTACATCGTGCAGGACGGCGAAGTGAAGATCGTGGACGAATTCACGGGCCGCATCCTCGAAGGTCGTCGGTGGAGCGAAGGCATTCACCAGGCAGTCGAGGCAAAAGAAGGCGTGAAGATCAAGGAAGAGAATCAGACGCTTGCCACCATCACGCTGCAGAACTACTTCCGCATGTACGACAAGTTGTCCGGCATGACGGGAACTGCGCAAACCGAGGCGGCAGAACTGATGAACACTTACGGCCTCAATGTGGTGCCGATTCCCACCAATCGCCAAATGGTGCGAGTGGATGAAGCCGACCTGATCTACAAGTCGGAGGAAGCCAAGTTCAAGGCGGTGGTCGACGACATCGTGGTACGCCACGAGACCGGCCAACCCGTACTGGTCGGCACGGTGAGCGTGGAAAAGAGCGAATTGTTGTCCCGCAAATTGCAGCAGCGCGGCGTGAAACACGAGGTGCTGAACGCCAAGCAACACACGCGCGAAGCATCCATCGTCGCCCAGGCAGGACGCATCGGATCGGTCACCGTGGCCACCAACATGGCGGGTCGCGGTGTCGACATCTTGTTGGGTGGCAACCCGGAGGGCATGGCGCGCGCGCAGGTGCTGAAGGAAGGCCACCACCCCGACACGTTGTTGGATGAGTTTGCGCTACCCGTCGCGTTGGAAGAGATGCCGATCGACTACATCACCGCGCGGCGCAAGGCGCACGAGCGTCTTGCAGAGTTGGTGCGCGAATACACGGTCACGTGCGAATCCGACGGGGCAAAGGTTCGCCAACTCGGTGGGTTGTACGTGCTGGGTACCGAACGACACGAGAGTCGTCGAATCGACAACCAGTTGCGCGGTCGCGCAGGTCGCCAGGGCGATCCTGGTGCGAGCCGCTTCTACCTGAGCTTGGACGACGAATTGATGAGACTCTTTGCAACCGGCGCGTTGTCGTGGGTCATGGGTCGTGCGCTGCCGGACGATGAAGCAATCGAGGCAAAGATGGTCACCAAAGCCATCGAACGTGCACAGAACACGGTGGAACAACGCAATGCCGAGATTCGCAAGAACGTTCTCAAGTACGACGAGGTGATGAACGAGCAACGCAAGATCATCTACCAACGTCGCGACCAGATTCTCTCCGGCAGCGATCTCAAGGTTGCCGCCATGGAGTACCTGGCCGACGCGGTGGATTCCCTCATCGAGACGCACTGTGTATCGGAAGCCGACGATGAGTGGGACGTTTCGGGATTGGTCACCGAGCTCCGTTCGTTCTGGCCGCACGGCTTGAGCGTGGAGCAGTTGTCGGCATGTGCATCGACCGACGACATGTACGACGCGGTGATGGCCGACGCATCGGCGTACTATGCCCAACGCGAAGCCGAACTCGGCGCCGACACCATGCGCGAAATCGAACGGCAGGTCATGTTGCGCATCATCGACCAGCGTTGGCGCGAGCACCTCGAGGAGATGGATTACCTCCAGGAGGGCATCAACTTGCGCGCGATGGGACAAAAGGATCCGCTCACGGAGTGGCAGCGTGAAGGTTTCGAAATGTTCGGCGCACTCATGAAGGGCGTGGCCCAGGACTTCGTCAAGTACGTCATGCACGTACAGGTGGTGCGCAACGACGCTGCTGTCGGACAGGTACAGACGGTGCAGAACGTGCAAACCTCGGGGCCCGAAGACGCCAAACCGACGTCCGGAGCCGAGGGTGTGCCGGCGAAGCAGGGCACGGTCGTGAACTCGGCGAGTGACTGGTCGAAGACTCCGCGCAATGCACCGTGCCCGTGCGGTTCCGGCAAGAAGTACAAACAGTGTCACGGCAAGGTGGCGTAGGCCGTTACGGCGGCAACCCATGCGTGATTTCACGACAGACATCTCCGATGTTGCCCGTCGCGTTGCGGAGGCAAGGGCGTACCTGAAGATCGACCAGTTGCGCGAACGTTTGCTCGAACTCGAGACCGAGGTTGCCAAGCCCGATTTGTGGAACGACCAGGAACATGCCAAACGTGTGAACAGCGAGTACGCGGCGGTGAAGGGTGATCTCACCGAGTTCGACCGCATCAACCAGACGCTGGAGGACGTGCAGGTGCTGCACGAGATGGCGCGCGAGGCGGACGATGCATCGCAGGAGCCCGAGATCAACGACAGCCTCGTTCGTGCGCGTGCGGCACTCGACGAGGTGGAATTGCGCAGTCTTTTCATCGGCGAACACGACGAAACCGATGCCATCGTGCAGATCAATGCCAAGGACGGCGGCATCGACGCCCAGGACTGGAGTGCGATGTTGCTCCGTATGTATACGCGCTGGGCCGAACGCCGGAACTTTTCCGTGGAGATGGGTGACATCTCCGATGGCACCGAAGCGGGCATCTTGTCCGCCGACTTCACCGTGCGCGGACGCTTCGCCTACGGCCTGCTCACCAGCGAGCGCGGCACGCATCGTCTGGTGCGTATCAGTCCGTTCGACAATCAGGGTCGCCGCCAGACCAGTTTCGCCACCGTGCAGGTGTGGCCCGTCTTGGAGGAAGTCGACGTGGAAATCAACGACGCCGACATCGACATGGAGGTGTACCGTGCGTCGGGAGCCGGCGGTCAGCACGTCAACAAGACGTCGTCGGCGGTGCGCCTCATCCACAAGCCGACAGGTTTGGTGTCGGCGTCACAGCAAGAGCGCAGCCAGCTGCAAAACCGCGAGAACGCACTCAAGAAGTTGAAGACCATGGTGGCGGCGCGCATCATCGAAGAACGCGAAGCAGAGTTGGCGCGTATCGCCGGCAAGCAAGCCACGGTTGGTTGGGGCACGCAGATTCGCTCGTACGTGTTGCAGCCGTACCAGATGGTGAAGGACCTTCGCACTGACGTGGAGTCGGGTAATGTCACGGCGGTGCTCGACGGCGATTTGGATGAGTTCATGGAGGGCTACCTCCGCTGGCGCCGCACCGAGGCGGGTCAATAATGATCAAACTCGACGGAGTCACCAAGATCTACGGTCACGACACGCTCGCCGTCGACGACGTCTCGTTCGACGTGGCCAAAGGCGACTTCGTGTTCTTGGTGGGTCCGTCGGGGTCGGGCAAGTCCACGTTGCTTCGCTTGATGAGCAGGGAAGAAGTGGCCACCGAAGGCGATGTGTGGGTGGCTGGGCGCAATGTGTGCGAACTTCCACCGTCGAGAGTCCCGTTCCTGCGCCGCTCGCTCGGCAACATCTTCCAGGACTACAAGTTGCTCCTCAACAAGACCGTCTTCGAGAACGTTGCATTCGCGCTCGAGGTCATCGGCAAACCTCGTCACGTGATTCGCGAACAAGTGCCGTTCGTGCTCGAACTGGTCGGTTTGGCGGACAAGAGCGAGCGATTTCCCAACCAACTTTCGGGCGGTGAGCAACAGCGCGTGTCGATTGCCCGCGCATTCGTGAATCGTCCGCTCATCATGCTTGCCGACGAGCCGACGGGCAACCTCGATCCGGCAACGAGCGAGGGCATCATGGCGTTGCTGCAAGCCATCAACGAAACGGGTACCACCGTGGTGATGGCAACCCACGACCATCGCGTGGTCAATGCGATGCGACGTCGTGTCATTCAGTTGGATCGCGGACTCGTGGTTCGCGACCAAGAGCGCGGAGTGTACGAATAATGCTGGCCCGTATCGAGTACGCCCTTCGCGAAACCTGGGCAAGTTTCCGCCGCAATCTCACGCTCACCATGGCTGCCGTGCTCACCTCGGCAATCGCGCTGTTGCTGGTTGGTGCAACCTTCCTCATTCAGCGTGCGTTCGAGAATTTGTTGGTGCAGTGGCGCGGTGACGTGGCCATGATCGTGTTCGTACGCAGTGATGCATCGCCAGAGCAGGTGGCGCTGATCGACGGCACCTTGCGTGCTGCGCCGAGCGTGATCGACGTGGACAAGCTTCGCTACCTCGACAAAGCCGAGAGCTATGCCGAGGCCCAGCGCATCTTCGTGGGGGATCCAGTGACGCTCAGTTTGCTCACGCCGGAAACCATCCCGACGCAGTTCAAGGTGGTGCCGCTCACCGAGGACACCGATTTGGTGCGCAGTTTGGCCGACCAGTATCGCACGTTGCCCGGAGTAGAGGCCGTGGCACTCGCCGAAGACGAGTTCGAAGTCATTTCTACGTTGTCGGGTTTCGTTCGCAACGTCACGCTGATCATGTCGCTCGTGCTGCTGGCGGTTGCCATCGGTTTGATTTGGAACACCATCCGCACGGCAATGTTCGCTCGTCGACGTGAAATCGAGGTGATGAAGTTGGTGGGCGCCACCAATTGGTTCATTCGAATCCCGTTCATGTTGGAAGGTTTGTTGCAGGGTTTGATCGGTGGCGTGGTGTCGTGTGCCGGGGTGTGGGCGCTGAACAGCGCATGGTCTGGCGGCGTGGCGGCGTTCAAGCCGGGCACCGGAATCTCCAGCCTCGTGGTGCCGGCTGGTTATCTGTCGGGTGTCATGGTGGTGTTGCTCTTGCTCGGCGCGGCAATCGGCGCGATCGGTTCGGCCATCGCCGCCTCGCGATTCCTCGACGTGTAGTTGCACGGTTGCGGCTGGTAGACACGTGGTGATGTCGGACTTCACCCAGATTCGGTACGAGGTGAGCGAGTCAATCGCCACCATCACGTTGAATCGACCGGAGAAAATGAACGCCTTCACCGGGGTGATGATGCGCGAATTGTTGGAGGTGTTCGACGTCATCGATGCCGACGATTCGGTACGTGCAGTGATCGTCACCGGCGAAGGCAAGGCATTTTGTGCCGGAGCAGATTTGTCGGGTGGTGCAAAGACGTTCGATGACGGCGATTGGTCGAGTCCCAGCGACGATCGTGTTCGCAGGGATGGCGGCGGGCAGGTGACGCTGCGGATCTTTGAGTGCAAGAAGCCGGTCATCGCAGCCATCAACGGTGCTGCCGTGGGTATCGGCGCCACCATGACCTTGCCGATGGATGTTCGTCTCGCGTCGAGTGCTGCCCGCGTTGGTTTCGTGTTCACCCGACGCGGCATCGTGCCGGAGGCGTGCTCATCGTGGTTCTTGCCTCGTGCGGTGGGAATCTCACGGGCCGCTGAGTGGGTGTATACCGGGCGGATTCTCACCGCTGACGAAGCCCACGACGGCGGCCTCGTTCGTTCGGTGCACGCACCGCAGGACCTGTTGCCCGCTGCCCGTGCTCTGGCACGCGAGATCGCAGACAATACGTCGGGAGTATCGGTGGCGCTTTCTCGTCAGATGTTGTGGCGGATGCTGGGTGCCTCGCATCCGATGGATGCACATCGTGTCGACTCGCGCGGCATTCAAATGCGGGGTCGCAGCGCCGATGCACATGAAGGAGTATCGAGCTTCTTGGAAAAGCGCCAAGCGCGCTTCGCGGATTCGGTTTCCCGTGAACTCCCCGACATCTTCCCGGATTGGGAAGACCCGCAGTTCACGTGAGCGATACCTCGCCAACGTCGCCGAATGATCCTGCGCACGACGGCGTCGCGCGCGAGGTCGGTGTCACCGTATTCGATCGCGCCGGCGGTCTCGCATTCTTCGATCGACTGGCCGAGCAGTTCTACGTGAGCGTGCGCACCGATCCCGTGTTGTTGGCGTTGTACCCGCAGCCTGACGACCTGGGACCAGCGCAGCGTCGACTGGCGTTGTTCCTGTCGCAGTATTGGGGCGGCCCAACCACGTATTCCGACGAGCGTGGCCATCCACG
>JAFMJP010000045.1 GCA_017853375.1 Actinomycetota bacterium | reverse complement strand
GCGCATGGGCTGCGGTTGCGGCCATGACCTCTCCGCTCTTCAACACAATTTCGCGTGGGTCGAGCGGCTTCCCGGTTGCATGTGCCGGACACACGCTGGTGCATCGTCCGCACATGGTGCAGGCATCCAGGTCGAGCAGTTGTTTCCAGGTGAAGTTCTCTATGGCGTTGACACCAAAAGACTCGAGCGATGTTTCCGCCAAGTTCGGCATGGCACGCATGGCACCCTTTGGGCGATCACGGTCGCGCAAGTACATGTTGAGTGGAGACGTGAAGATGTGACGCAACATCGTGATTGGCAGCAATGCGAGGAATGCGATGAATGTGATCGCGTGGAACACCCACCAGCCCTGATGCCAGAGCTGCAACGTGTCGAGCGAGAAACCATTCACTGTTTGGGCGAGAGGCCAGCCGACCACGCTCCACTTTTCGTAGTCGACGTTCTTTCCTGCAGCCTGTTCAGCGGCAATGCGGAACATTTCAGTGCCAAAGCCACTGACGCCAATCGCGAGCATGACACCGAGAATCCAGGCGTGTTCGGGCTTCGACTTGATTCGGATGCGGTACGGCTTTTGTACGTAGCGCCGCAAGATGGCCCAGACCACGCCAGCGGTAAACACCACGCCAGCCACATCGCCCACGAACGCGTAACCCCGGTATACGTCGCCATGCAAGAACTTGAGTGACTCAGGCAACTGATGATCGATTTCCAGAACCGTGGTGACGCCGAGCAAGACGAGAAATCCGAAGTACATCATTGAGTGCATGAGTCCTGCGGCTGAGTCGCGCAGCAAAGTGCGCATGTACACGCCGGCGCGGAAATCGCGCAGGCGCCGCTTCAGATTCTTGGTGGTGGTTCGACGGTTGTCGGGAGCACCGCGTTCCCAGTTGCGAATCCGATCGGCGAACCGCAACGAACCCCACACCAACATCATCGGAATGACGGTGTAAAACGCAATTTTCAGTGGGCCGGGGATGCCACCAAACACCTCGCGATGGACGGGAGAGTCACTTTCCCATCCGGTGATGGTTGGCAGGATTCCCGACACCAACGTGAACACGCCAATGCCGCAACCCAAAACAATGGAAAGTTGGTATGGCTTCAGCCTTCGCGAACGTGATGTGGCTGTAGTGGTTTCTCCCGACATGATTCACGCAACGCTAGTTGCGCGGCGACGGGGACCCCATTTCGGGGGAGAAAGCAGTGCGGAAACTCCTCAGCCAACGACGGCGCGGTCAAGATCGCGCACTCGTGAGGCGAGGGTTGCCAGGAGCTTGCTGGCCAGCACAGGAACATCGTGCAGAACACTGTGGAAGTGACGCTGGCTGATGACCAACACGTCGCAGTCGGTGTCGCAGGTGACCGTTGCGGTTCGAGGACCGTGGTCAAGAAGTGAGAGTTCACCCACCATGGAACCGGCGCCGATGGAGGCCAACTTCTTGCCGCTTCGACGAACGGTGGCTTTTCCTTTGAGGATGATGAACGCCTCCCGACCCGGTTGGCCCTGTTCGATGAGGACCCGACCTGCTTTGAACGACACCTGGTCGGCGGCCTTCACGATGCGAGCAAGGTCTTTCTTCGAACACGAAGAGAACAGAGGAACATGATGCAAAGTAGTGAGTGGAGTGACGCTGCGGGGCATGTCATTCACGGTACGCACAAATTCGTGCAAGCGTGCACAAAGATGCGGTGAAGGTTGTCTCAGGTGCCGGCTTGATGGGCAACGGCGTTCGTCGCCGCAGCAATTGCAGTGGCATCGCCCAAATAGAACACCTGTGACACTCGTAACTCGCTGTGAGCGCGATCGTCATCGGTTGCCGGGTGAAAGCAGTAGGTACGCGGTACTCCCGTGGGGATGTTGAGATCGGCGATCTCAGCTTCACTCAGTTTTTCCAGATGCATCGCGAGTGCCCGTAGCGAGTTTCCGTGTGCAACAACCAACACGTTCTCTCCTGCCAGCAGCCGCGGCACCAACACTGTGCGCCACATTGGCACCACCCGCGCAACGACGTCCTTCAAACATTCGGTTGCTGGGAGCAGCGCGGCATCGAGGTGCGCGTAGCGAGGATCGTTCGCTGGGTGTTCCGGGCTGGTGCGATCCACCGGTGGAGGTGGCACATCAAAACTTCGTCGCCACAACTTTGTTTGTTCAGCACCATGGCGCTGCGTGGTTTCCTTCTTGTCGAGACCCTGCAAAGCCCCGTAGTGACGTTCGTTCAGACGCCAATCGGTGATGACGTGTACATC
Source organism: Actinomycetota bacterium (assembly GCA_017853375.1). Taxonomy (GTDB): domain Bacteria; phylum Actinomycetota; class Acidimicrobiia; order Acidimicrobiales; family Ilumatobacteraceae; genus F1-60-MAGs027. The sequence continues at coordinate 9,758 of JAFMJP010000045.1, read as the reverse complement.
CGATTGTCCGAGTTGTGCCAGTGCTCGGCGATTTGTATCGATTGCGCGGGTGAGGAGTGAAGTAAAGACGACGTCAAAGTGCATTCCAGCGTCACGTAGCGTTCTACCCGCAGCATCGGCTTCAGCCTCACCCTGCGCACTGAGCGGTACGTCATGCCATCCGGTGAACAAGTTGAGTGCGTTCCAGGTGCTCTGACCGTGTCTCAACACCACGAGAGTGCCCACGGCATCGGCTGGTTGCGTTGTGGCGTTCACGCCGCAAGGCTAGAGCCAGCCACATTCAGGAAAGGAACCACGGCATGACCATGCACGATGCATTCGATGTGGTGGTCGTGGGTTCGGCCAACCTCGATCTGGTTGCACTCGCCACACGCTTGCCACACCCAGGTGAAACGGTGTCTGCCCACGGGTACTTCGAAGCGTGTGGTGGAAAGGGTGCAAACCAAGCCATTGCGGCAGCACGCGCCGGTGCACGCACGGCGTTTGTCGGAGCAGTGGGCCGTGATGCTGCCGGTGAAACGTTGCGAAGATCGTTCGTCGACGACGATGTCGATGTCACGCACCTGGCAACGGTGAGCGAACCGACCGGCCGTGCACTCATCGGGGTCTCAGATGATGCGGAGAATCTCATCATCGTGGTGCCCGGCGCAAACCATGCATTGTCGATCGACCACATCAACTCTGCCTCGCGGATCATTTCCAACGCAAAAGTGTTGTTGCTGCAGCTGGAGATTCGTCTTGATGTCGTACAACGCGCCGTAGAACTTGCGGGCGAACACACCATCGTGGTGCTGAATCCCGCCCCGGCAGCTGTTCTTTCTGATGCAATCGTTCGTTGTGTCGATGTGATCACTCCCAACGAACATGAAGTGGAACTTCTCGGCGGTGTTGCATCGTTGTTGTCGCGAGGCGTCGACCACGTGGTGGTTACCGAAGGGGCTCGTGGCGCACGGCTGGTGAACTCCACGGGTGAGACTCGTATCGCCCCGTATGTCGTGACACCCGTCGACACCACGGGCGCCGGAGACGCCTTCTGTGGGGCTCTCTCCGCGCGGTTGGCGTGCGACGGCGGACTCGCCAACTTGCCCAGTGCATTGCGGGCAGGAGCGGTCGCAGGAGCACTTTCCACCCTGGTAAAGGGGGCGGTGCCGTCACTTCCACGTTGGGAAGCCATCGCTGCGGCCCTTTCCGCATAAGGCGTGGAGGGGTTTTCAACCCCCCCCACAGATTGTGACATAAATCCTGAGCCAAAGTGGCTCAACTTTGATGCGCGGGTCCGTAGGCTGTCGGCCTCAGCTACCACGGAGGTAACACCATGCCCAAGGCCGTCGGAATCGACCTCGGAACCACCAACTCAGTCGTCGCCGTCTTGGAGGCTGGCGAACCCGTTGTCATCCCTAACTCAGAAGGTGCACGAACCACCCCATCGGTGGTGGCGTTCTCCAAGTCGGGCGAAGTGCTCGTCGGCGAGGTGGCAAAACGTCAGGCCATCACCAACCCCGATCGCACCTTCCGCAGCATCAAGCGCTTTATGGGACAGAACTGGCACTCTGACGACATCGACGGAAAGAAGTACACGCCACAAGAAATCAGTGCTCGAACGCTCATGAAGTTGAAGCGTGACGCGGAGGCCTACCTAGGCGACACCGTCACGCAAGCCGTGATCACGGTTCCTGCGTATTTCGATGATGCACAACGCACCGCCACAAAAGAAGCCGGGCAAATTGCCGGTCTTGAAGTGCTGCGCATCATCAATGAACCAACGGCCGCGGCATTGGCATATGGTCTCGACAAAGGATCGAAGGAAGAGACCGTGTTGGTATTCGACCTGGGTGGTGGCACGTTTGACGTGAGCGTGCTGGAGATTGGCGACGGAGTGTTCGAAGTGAAGAGCACGCACGGCGATACTCACCTGGGTGGTGACGACTGGGATCAACGCATCATTGATTGGTTGGTCGCCCAGTTCAAATCCGCTCACGGTGTGGATTTGAGCAAAGACCGCATGGCCACGCAACGCCTGAAGGAAGCCGCAGAGAAGGCGAAGATCGAGCTCTCACAAGTTCCGCAGACCCAAATCAACTTGCCGTTCATCACCGCAACTGCGAACGGGCCATTGCACTTGGACGAGTCGCTGAGCCGGGCCAAGTTCCAGGAGATGACCGCCGATTTGCTGGAACGTTGTCGCAAGCCATTCGAACAAGCCATCAAGGACGCAGGACTCACGAAGGGTGAGATTCAACACGTGATCCTCGTGGGAGGCTCCACTCGAATGCCGGCAGTGCAGGAACTGGTGCAGTCGTTCACCGGTAAGGAACCGAATCGCACCGTGAACCCCGACGAAGTGGTGGCAGTTGGTGCAGCGGTACAAGCAGGTGTCTTGCGCGGTGACGTGAAGGACATCCTGTTGCTCGACGTCACTCCGCTGTCGCTCGGTATCGAGACCAAGGGTGGTGTGATGACACGCCTCATCGAGCGCAACACCACGATCCCCACGCGGCGCACCGAAACCTTCACCACAGCCGAAGACATGCAGCCATCGGTGGAGATCCACGTGTTGCAGGGCGAGCGGGAAATGGCGTCGTACAACAAGACGCTCGGCAAGTTCCAACTGGTCGACCTGCCGCCCGCACCCCGTGGTGTACCGCAAATTGAGGTGACGTTCGATATCGACGCCAACGGCATCGTGCACGTGTCTGCCAAGGACCGCGCAACGAGCAAGGAACAGTCGATGACCATCACCGGTCAGTCGTCGCTGTCAAAAGACGACATCGATCAAATGGTGAAGGATGCCGAGGCGCACGCCGACGAGGATCGCAAACGTCGTGCGGATGCCGAAGTGCGCAACAATGCCGACTCACTCGTGTACCAAACCGAGAAGGTGTTGCGCGAGCAGGGCGAGAAGGTCACCGAGGACGAGCGCAAAGCAGTAGAACAGCCGCTCGCCGACCTCAAGTCCGCCCTCACCGGCAGTGATGTCGACACGATCAAGAACGCCACCGAGAAGCTCATGTCTGCCAGCCAGGCATTCAGTCAGAAGTTGTACGAAGCGGCGTCGCGTGATGCAAACGCAGCGGGTACTTCGGCCAGCGGTCAGTCGGCCGGTGCCACAGGCGGCAACGATGGCGACATCGTGGACGCCGAAATCGTCGACGAGAAATAGTCGTCGCGGCGATCAGCGAGAGCAGGTACGACATGGCAGACGCCACCACCAACTCGAATCCGGAGGACGCCGCCGGCGCCACCCCTCACGCCGAGGCGGCGTCCTCCGGTGATTCGATGACCGGCGACAACGACGCACTCGGCGTTTCGGACGTGCTGGCTGCCGTCACCAAGGAACGCGATGATTTCAAGGATTTGGCACTTCGGTTGCAAGCCGATTTCGACAATTTTCGCAAACGTGTTGCCTCGCAGTTGGTGGACGATGTGGATCGCGCCACCGGAAAACTCGTCGAGTCGGTTCTTCCGGTATTGGATGCGTGCGAGGCAGCAGCGGCACACGGAGTGCAAGGCATCGAGTCGGTGTGGTCAGCATTGCTCGGGTCGTTGCAGAAGCAAGGTCTTGAAGCATTGGATCTTGCCGACAAGCCATTCGATCCCACCACCGCCGACGCCGTGGTGCACGAGCCCGGTGATGAGGGCAGTGCCGGTCCGGTGGTGGTGGAAGTTTTGCGCACGGGATATCGCTGGAAAGGTCGTGTCGTTCGCGCGGCCATGGTGAAGGTGAAGGGTTGAGTACACAAGCGAGGCGTCCATGACTGCACAACGAGAGTGGTTCGAGAAGGACTACTACGCCGTGCTCGGTGTTGCGCAGAACGCTTCGGCCAAGGACATCACCAAGGCCTACCGAAAGCTCGCGCGTCAATATCATCCCGACGCCAATCCAAACAATGCTTCGGCCGAGGAACGATTCAAGGAGATTTCCGCCGCCTACGACGTACTCGGGGACGAGGCACGTCGCCGCGAGTATGACGAGGTACGCCGCCTCGGACCAGGCGCATTTGGTGGACCGGGCAACGGCTCATTCCGCTTCGACATGGGCGACATGGCTGGTGCTGGTGGGCTCGGTGATCTCTTGGGTCAGATGTTCGGTGGTGGTCGGCGGGCTGGCGCAGGTGTGGGGCCGCAACGTGGCTCTGATCTCGAGGCCTCGCTCACCATCGACTTCGTCGATGCCGCGAGAGGGCTCACCACGAGTCTGCACATCACATCGGAGGCCGTGTGCTCAACCTGCAACGGCTCGGGTGCGCGATCAGGAACGTCACCCGTTCGTTGTTCGCAGTGCGGTGGTCGCGGCGTCGCCGACATGAACCAGGGCGGGTTTGCATTCTCCGTGCCATGTTCGCAGTGCAGTGGTCGCGGTACGAAGATCGAACATCCGTGCGGCACGTGTCGTGGCACCGGTGTGGAAATGCGCAATCGTGAGGTGAACGTTCGTGTTCCTGCCGGAATCGACGATGGTTCACGAATCCGAATCAAGGGTCGCGGCGCGCCTGGTCGCAATGGTGGTCCGCCAGGTGACTTGTTCGTCGTGTGTCGCGTGAACCCGCACCCGGTGTTTTCGCGTGATGGTCGAAACCTGTTGGTTCGAGTCCCGGTGTCCTTTGCCAGCGCCGCACTTGGTGCAGATGTCCCGGTTCCCACCCTGGAGGGAGACACGGTGATGTTGCGTCTACGAGCAGGCACACAGCCAGGAAGTCGTCATCGAGTGAGGGGTCGAGGAATCGTCACCAGCAAGACGCAGGGAGATCTCATCGTCACGGTGGATGTGGTGGTGCCGACGTCGCTCACCGAACAACAACGCGAAGCACTTCTTGCGTTTGCACAAACCCAAGACGGCAACGGTTCACACGCACACGTCCAATACGGCAAGGAGGAAACCGTATGAGCCAACATTCCGACCGGGACCACTATCAAATGGCGGTCTACGTCATTTCCGTCGCCGCCGAGTTGTCGGGTATGCACCCACAAACGCTGCGAAATTACGAACGTGTGGGACTCCTGCAACCTGCGCGTACCCAAGGTGGCAACCGCCGCTATAGCCAGGCCGATATCGCGAGGTTGCACCGCATAGCGCAATTGGTGGACGCGGGGATGAATCTCGAAGGTATCCGGCATGTGTTGGCCCTTGAAAACGAAGTTGCCCAGTTGCGCGCCGAAGTTTCCGCTTTGCGCGAACATGTTGCCCAACAACGTGCATCACGCGGCGAGTTGGTTCCCACCCGACAGGTGCTCTCGGTGTTTACACGTCGCTCTGGTTTCATCGGCGAACGCTGAGAGAAGGGATCCCTCATGTCACTTGATCCTCGTACGTGGACCACAAAGACCTCCGAAGCCGTGTCGGCGGCGATGCAGTCCGCAACCCTGGCGGGTCACCCTGAACTCACACCACATCACGTGTTGTCAGAGTTGGTGAAACAGGATGGCACCATCGTGTCGCCGCTCCTTGCCAAGGTGGGCGTGCCGGTGAACAAGGTGGTGGAGAAGTGCACCGCAGCACTCGCCAAACTGCCGAATGCAAAGGGAGGCTCGGAGCCGCGTCTCAATCGTGAATTGGCTGCAGTGTTCGCCGCAGCCAAGGAGATGCAGACGGAGTTTCGTGACGAGTTTCTCTCCGTCGAAGTACTCCTGCTCGCCATGCATGACGTGGTTGGTGTACCACGCGAGGAGTTGTTGAACGCCTTGCGCGCCGTGCGAGGGTCCCATCGGGTCACGTCGCAGAATCCAGAGGATCAGTTTCAGGCCCTGGAGAAGTACAGCGTCGATCTCACTGCGCGCGCGCGTGCCGGAAAGATCGACCCCGTTATCGGGCGGGATGAAGAAATTCGTCGGGTAGTGCAGGTGCTGTCGCGTCGCACGAAGAACAACCCCATCCTCATCGGTGAACCCGGTGTCGGGAAGACCGCGATCGTGGAAGGACTTGCACAACGCATTGCATCCGGGGACGTACCCGAGGGACTCAAATCCAAGCGGCTGATTTCGCTCGATCTTGGTTCGATGTTGGCCGGTGCGAAGTATCGCGGCGAGTTCGAGGAACGTTTGAAGGCCGTGTTGAAGGAGATCACCGATGCAGGTGGAGAAGTGATCACCTTCGTGGATGAAATCCACACCCTCGTTGGCGCAGGCGGCGCAGAAGGTGCCATGGATGCAGGAAACATGGTGAAGCCGATGTTGGCTCGCGGCGAGCTCCGCATGATTGGCGCAACAACGCTCGACGAATATCGGACCCATGTCGAAAAGGACGCTGCACTCGAACGCCGATTCCAACAGGTGTACGTGGGTGAGCCCACCGTCGAAGACACCATTGCGATCCTGCGCGGGTTGAAGGAGCGCTACGAGGTGCACCACGGTGTGCGAATTCAGGACAACGCACTGGTGAGCGCCGCGGTGCTTTCCAACCGCTACCTCACCAATCGATTTCTGCCCGACAAGGCCATCGACTTGGTGGACGAAGCAGCCAGCAAATTGCGAATCGAAATTGATTCGATGCCGACCGAAATCGATGTCGTGGAGCGACGAATCATGCAACTTCAGATTGAGAAAGTTGCCCTTACCAAAGAAACCGATGTGGCCAGCAAGGAGCGTTTGAATGCACTCGATACGGAATTGCAGGTGCTCGTCGCGCAATCCACGGAGATGAAGCAACGTTGGGAAGCCGAGAAACAAGGTATTAGTGCCGTGCGAACGCTGAAGGAGGAGCTGGACGTACTACGACAGCAGGCCGACCGTGAAAGTGATTTGGAGAAAAAGGCAGAGCTTATTTACGGCCGCATTCCTCAGTTGGAGCGACGTATCTCTGAAGCGACCGAAGTCGAGACTGCGACGACGGGTAGCGAACGGATGCTGAAAGAGGAAGTCGATGCGCAAGACATCGCCGACGTGGTTGCCAAGTGGACGGGTATTCCGGTGACTCGCCTCATGGAGGGCGAGATGCACAAGCTCGTGCATCTCGAGGATCTCTTGCACCAGCGAGTGATTGGTCAAGACGAAGCTGTGACCGTGGTGGCAAATGCCATTCGCCGCAGTCGCGCCGGGTTGTCAGATCCGAATCGGCCGATTGGTTCGTTCATGTTCCTCGGCCCCACTGGTGTCGGCAAGACCGAACTTGCTCGCTCGATTGCGGCGTTTCTGTTCGACGACGACAAAGCAGTCGTCCGCATCGACATGGGTGAGTACTCCGAGAAACACTCCGTCAGCCGACTCGTTGGCGCGCCCCCAGGATATGTGGGCTATGACGAAGGCGGACAGCTCACCGAAGCCGTTCGACGTCGTCCGTACAGCGTCGTGTTGTTGGACGAAATTGAAAAGGCCCATCCCGAGGTATTCAACATCTTGTTGCAGGTGCTTGACGACGGTCGACTGACCGACGGTCAGGGTCGAACGGTGGACTTCACCAACACGATCTTGATCATGACGAGCAATTTGCCGGTAGAGCCAATCGAGTACTTCAAGCCAGAGTTCGTCAATCGAATCGATGAAATCGTCCGCTTTGCACCGCTCACCCGTGAAGATCTCGGTGCAATCGTGGAGATTCAGCTACAACATCTGATCGATCGGCTTGCTGAGCGTCGAATCACGCTTGCGATCACGCCGGCGGCACGCCTTGCACTCGCAGAACGTGGCTATGACGCCGAGTTCGGAGCTCGTCCGCTCAAGCGATTGATTCAGCGAGTCATCGCGGATCCGGCTGCCCTGCTCTTGCTGGAAGGAAAGGTCACGGAAACTATCGGCAGTGCCACGATTCGGGTCGATGTCGTGGATGGCGAATTCACCGTGAATCCATCCGACGCCGGAATGAGTTCAGCTAGCTGAAACGTTTGCGCAGGGCGTTGCCATGTGCGGAGAAGCCCTCGTGGTCGGAGAGCGCGGTGATCGATGGCGACATCCGACGCAGAGCGCGTGCATCCGCCGATGCAATCGCGGTTGATTTGAGAAACGTTGCAGCAGTAATCCCCGATGACACTGCAGCAAAGCCGCTGGTGGGAAGCGACGCCGGACATCCCAGAACGAAGTTGGCGGCGGAAAATGGCGTGTCCTGTCCTACGAGTATTTCTCCGGCGTTGCTGATCCGTTGAAGGAGGTCGTCAATGCTCGAGTCCTGCACGGCCAACTGCAAGTGCTCGGGAGCAAATTCGTTCACGATTTCGCAGGCATCAGCCAGCGATGTCACCAACACCGCACCACCATTCACACCCAGCGCTGCACGCGCAGCATCGGCACGATGTGTGGGTAGTTCGACGAGCAAGCGCTGAAGTTCTGCATCGATGGCATCGATCATGCCGCGATCGGTGGACACGAGCACCACGGTGGAGTCGTCACCATGCTCGGCCTCAATCAACAAGTCCAATGCTGCGCGGTGTGCATCGGTGGTGTGGTCGACCACCATCATGCTCTCGGTAGGACCCAACACCATCATGGTGCTGACGCCGAACTGCTGCATTTCCACTTGAGCGGCGGTCACCGCAGGACTTCCCGGACCAACAATCTTGCGCACTGGATCGATGGTCTGTGTGCCAAAGCCGAGTGCGGCAATTCCAGCTGGTCCGTTGGCGCGATAAATCTCGCTGATACCCAGCATGCGACACACGACCAAGACGCCAGGGTCAACTTCACCCGAACCATTCGGGAGCGGGGGTACCACGACCGCAATTCGAGGTACGCCGGCGACCACTGCGGGCACACCAAGTTGATACGCGACGGATGGATAACTGGCTTTGCCGCCGGGCACGAATAGTCCTGCGGAAGTGATTGGGGAGAACCTTTCACCTACTCGAGCACCTGGCTCGATTTCGATCGACCAGTCCGACATACGGTTGCGAACTGTCTCGTTGAATCGACGAACGTGATCGATTGCATCGACGAGAGCGTCGTGGACGTGTTCGCTCACCCTTGCCGAAGCAATTTCATCACTGCCGACACGCAACTGATCTGGTCGCAGCGAAACACCGTCGAAGCGACGTGTGGCATCACATACGGCGGCGTCCCCACGTAGACGGACATCATCAAGAAGGTCTGAAATCTGCGTGCGCAGAGCACGAGGAACGACGTCTTCCATCGACCGCTTGGTGAGTATCGCACGGTCACTTGGGCCCATGGTGGCCCACTCACGACGGCGTAGCGCAGCGTTCACGTCACGAAACTATCGGTGAAGCCACACGTTCTTCTCCCGCTTCTGGTCAAAACCCGAGTAGGCTTCGTCAACGTTTCCACCAGCGCAGGAGCGTCAATGCCCGTCACCGTAGTAGTCGGCACTCAATGGGGAGACGAGGGCAAGGCAAAAATCATCGACTTGCTGGCTGGGACCCACAGTCATGTGGTGCGATACCAGGGCGGCCACAATGCGGGTCACACGGTGGTGGTAGGAAAAGAGCGCTACGCGCTGCAATTGGTGCCAAGCGGAGTTCTTTATGACCACGTCACACCAGTGATTGGCAACGGTGTGGTGGTGGATATGCCGACGTTGTTCAGTGAGATCGACACACTCGAAGCCCGCGGTGTGTCGTGCAAGCGCTTGCGGGTATCGACGCTTGCACACCTGATTTTTCCGTGGCACCAACGACACGACGCCATCAGCGAGTCGTTGCGCGGTGAATCAAAGCTGGGTACGACACTGAAGGGCATCGGACCTGCCTATGCCGACAAAGTGAAGCGCATTGGCGTGCGTGCCGGAGAAGTACGTGATCGTGAGCGTTTTCGCACCCTGGTCAAGGAACGCGCCACTCAAGAGAACTTGGTCTTTGCGTCACTCAACGAACCATTAC
>JAFMJP010000044.1 GCA_017853375.1 Actinomycetota bacterium | reverse complement strand
ATCGATGCCCTGGAGGCGCGAATCGATCGGCTTGAGCGACAGATTGCCGAGGTTCGCGACGAGGTTCGAGCACTTGGCAACTTGCGAACCACGATCGTCCTCACCGGAGCGTCCGTAGGAATCTCGCTCTTCGTTGGCCTGGGTGGGCTCATGGTGGCGATGCTCCAATTTGCCGGGAGGTAGCCGACAATGACTGCGGAACACGATCTTCGCCGTGCGCTGCGTGGCGCGCTCGGACGTCCAGCCGCCGATGCAATCGCAGATGCCCAAGCACGTCTGCAGCAGGACGTCGACGGTGTGCGCCGGGCGGTGGAACAACTGGGGAAACTTCGTTCCACCATCATCGCGACAGGCGTGACGTTGTTCGTCGGTATCAGTGTCGTGACGATTGCCGTGACGATCGCCGTGGTGCAACTTGCGCTGGGGTGAGTCGGTTAATGGGAAATCCAATCACGCGAGCGCTCAACGGCTCGTAGCCACTGGGCATGTGCCGCGTCACGGTCGGCGTTGCGTGGTGAGAAGCGTCGCTCCAGTTCCCAACGCGAGGCAATCTCGTCAGTCGAGCCCCACACCCCCTCGGCAAGTCCTGCCAGATACGCAGCACCGATCGCGGTGGTTTCCAATTCCGTCGGCCGTACGACGTCAACCCCGAGTTGATCGGACTGCATCTGCAACATCAGGTTCATGACTGCAGCGCCGCCATCAACCCGCAGATCGCGTATGGGAACTCCGGATGCGCGGGTCATGGCATCAATGACGTCTCGTGTTTGAAACACCATCGACTCCACCACCGCTCGTGCGATGTGCGCGCGACGAGTGCCACGGGTAATCCCAAAGATCGCGCCTCGCGCGTACGGGTCCCACCATGGACTACCGAGCCCGGCAAACGCCGGCACCACCACCACGCCACCTGCATCCGGCACGGTTTCGGCGAGTGGGCCAATCTCCCGCGACTCATCGATGATGTTCAGTCCGTCGCGGAGCCATTGCACTGCTGCGCCGGTCACGAAGATTGCTCCTTCGAGTGCGTACACGGCAGGACCCGCACCAAGCTTCCATGCGACCGTGGTGAGCATGCCGGTGGTTGGCTCAGGACATGTCGTGCCGACATTGAGCAGGACGAAACTTCCCGTGCCGTACGTGTTCTTGGCGCTACCGGGGGTAAAGCACGCCTGGCCAAACAACGCCGCCTGTTGATCACCGGCCACTCCGCTGACGGGGATGCCGGCAGGTATGTGGCCGTCGCTCACCGTTGCACCGATTCGCCCACTCGAGGGGACCACCTCGGGGAGCATTGCGCGATCCACGCCGAACATGTCGCACATCTCGGCGCTCCATTGCAGGGAGCGAATATCGAACAACATCGTGCGAGAAGCATTCGTTACGTCCGTGGCGAATGAACCTCCGCCGGTGAGGCGATGAATCAGGAATGCGTCGATCGTCGCAAAAGCCAGGTTCGGATTGTCGGCCACTTCGGTATTGCGCAACAGCCATTCCACCTTGGAGCCCGAGAAATACGGGTCGAGCACCAGCCCGGTGGTGGCGCGGACAGCCGGGAGGTGGTCGGTGAGCGCATCGCAACGCTGCGCGGTTCTGCGGTCTTGCCACACGATTGCTCGCTGCAGCGGCGCACCACTGCGTCGATCTATTGCCACCACCGTCTCTCGCTGATTCGTGATGCCGATGGCAGCAATCGGTTCGTCGATATGTCTGCAGACCGTTTGCATGGTGGCGCGCACCGCCTGCCAGATTTCTTCTGCGTCATGCTCGACCCAGCCAGGTTGCGGGTAATGCTGTGTGAACTCGCGATAATCGGATATCGAAGCACGACCGTCGGAAAACACGGCGCGAGTACGAACGCCGGTAGTTCCCGCATCGATGGCGAGAACGACCCCACTGCTCTTGCGAGGGGAATCCTCGCCGCCGGCCATGGCGAGAGAATAGTGGCGCGTGGTCGTGTCGAAGCTGCGCTACTGCGGTGCCGTGGTATCACACGGAAGTTCAACCACGAAACGCGCTCCGGTACCTGCATCGCGGCGTGGTTCCACCCAGACTCGACCGCCGTGCAGGCGGACATGTTCCCTCACCAGCGCAAGCCCCAGGCCGGCGCCTTCACTCGAACCACGTTTACTGGCCCCCGCGCCGCGGGAGAAACGTTCGAATATTCGCTCGGAGTCCGACTCGGAAACACCCTCGCCGGAGTCCTCCACGGCGAGCCACAGGTGACCCGCAGAATCGTCGGCAGGAAGCACATGGACGGCGGCCGCACCACCACCGTGCGTGCGCGCATTGTCGATGAGATTGGCCACCACTCGTGCAAGGCGCCGACGGTCGCCATGAATTCTGGCGTTGCGACAACGTTCGTCGAGATGAATCGAGGAGCGCGGCATGCTGCTGGCAAGTACCGCCTGTTGCACGAGCTCACCGACCTGCAATTCATCGCGCGTCAAGCGAACCGCACCGGCGTCGTAGCGGGAGATTTCCAGAAGATCCTCCACGAGTCCGCTGAAGCGGGCAACGTCGGCAGCCAACAAGTCGAGGGCAGCTTGGCCACGCTCCGGTAGTTCGTCGCGTCGCGACACCATGACCTCCACCGACGCGGCCAGGGTCATGAGCGGTGATCGCAATTCGTGGCTGACATCGGAAGCAAATCGGGCGTCACGCTCGACGCGATCCTGCAGCCGGGCCACCATGTCGTTGAACGAATCGGTGAGCGCATTGAGATCCGGGTCGTCGGTGGGTTCAAGTCGCGTATCGAGACGTCCGTCGGCGATGGCACGCGCAGCATCGGCAGCGCCAGCCAGCGGGCGAACGACACGCTCGCTGGACACGATTCCCAACATGAGACCCACCAGCACCGTGATCACCGTCGCAAGAACGAGTGACGCCCGGACACTGCCGAGCGTCTCGGCAATCAGTTGGTTGCTGAGGCCAAGTTCTCCTTCGCGCTCACGAAGGTTGCTTCGTGTGAGTGTGTACGTGAAGAAGAACAACACACCCGAGAGCACCAGCGCACCCACCAAAAAGGTGAGGAGAATCCTCGTCCGTACTCCCACACGACGCGGGCTCCATCGTCTACGAAATGCGCGGATCCTTGCGCGCAACGTTGCATGTGGCGGACGAATGGGGCTGGTCACGACTGCAGTCGGTATCCCAAGCCGCGCACGGTCACCACGTGACGCGGGTTGGCCGGATCGACCTCGATCTTCATGCGCAGTCGTCGAACGTGAACGTCCACCAACCGACCGTCGCCGAAGTAGTCGTAGTCCCAGACCTTTTCGAGCAGTGCCTCACGACTGAACACGCCACTCGGGTTCTCGGCCAACACACAGAGCAACTTGAATTCGGTCTTCGTGACGGGCACTTCCGTGCCGCGCAAGGTGACGCGACCTTCTTCGGGGATGATGACCAGATCGCCGAATGTGAGTGTCGAGTGCGGGTGGTCGTTGGGACGTACTCGACGCAAGAGAGCCCGAATGCGTGCCGACAACTCCTTGGGCGCGAATGGTTTGGTGAGGTAGTCGTCCGCACCAGCTTCGAGACCGGCTACCACATCGTGGGTATCGCTCCGTGCCGTGACCATCACGATGGGGACGCTGCTCTTGGCGCGAATTTGACGACACAGATCGAATCCATCGATGCCGGGAAGCATGATGTCGATCAGCACGACGTCGGCGGGCTGCTCGTTGAATCGTGTGACTGCATCTTCGCCCGTCGCTGCTTCGTCGACAGTCCAACCTTCGTCTTCCAAAGCAAGTCGAACGGAGGCGCGGATGCGTTCGTCGTCTTCAACGGTGAGGATGCGCGTGCCCACGACGCACCAAGGTAGTGCCGTGGCGCTCGGCCCGTCGTGCGCTGATGTTCCGCACTGGTGACGACGCCTCCAGCGACGAATGGTCAATCGTTGGTGTGCGGATGGAGTTGCTGGGCGGCGACCAGCAGCGTCGAGAGGGCATCGAACACGCCCGGTGCCGCAACAAGGACTTCTTCGGGGCGTAGCGTGCCGCCGCTGAAATCTCCGCTGCGAGCACCAGCTTCTCGAGCAATGAGCTCGGCAGCCAGCACATCCCAAGAGTGCAGGTTTTCTTCGAAGTAGGCATCAACTCGTCCACAGGCAACGAAACACATGTCGACGGCAGCCGCACCCGTGCGACGAACGTCGCGAATTTGGTGAATGAATTCGGTGACACGCCGCGCCTGAACCGTGCGATGCGACGGCGTGTAGCTGAAACCGGTGGCAACCAGTGCCTTGCTTGCATCGGTAAGTGGGGAGCAGCGAATCGGGGAATCGTTCAGCGTTGCACCAGATCCACGTTCGGCCGAGAACATCTCGCCGAGGTCGGGCATGAAGACCGCACCTGCAACTGCGCCGATGTCGTCGCGAACTCCAATGGATACACACCACGTGGGCAAGCCGTACATGAAGCTCGTGGTGCCATCGATCGGGTCCACGTGCCATTCCAGCCCCGAGGAGCCGCGGTGTCCGCCGCCTTCCTCGCCAACGATGGAGTCATTCGGTCGTGCCGCGCGCAGACCGGCAATGATCATCGCTTCTGCCTCGCGATCGAATTTGGTCACCATGTCGGTGTCGGTGAGTTTCGTGCCGACCACCTGCATGCCTTGCGCCCGACCTTCTCGTGCATGCGTTCCGGCCTGTCGTGCGAGGTCCTCGGCAAGCCTGCGAAGTGACGCGGTCACGAGCGCTCGCGCCATTCGCCCATTGCGCGCAAGCCGAGTACCGCCACCACGCTCATGCCGGCGGCGAAACTCACCGAGCCGATCAACATGCCGACACCCGACTCGACCCCACAGTTGTCCGTGCACTGCACATCGACGAGTGCATAGCCGATGGTGCCGCCGGCCAGTCCAGCCACCACGATCGAAGCGAACGCCACGGCGCGAGCCAAGCGAGACGGAAGAGCAGAGAGCGGACGTTCGTTCACCGTCCCAACACGGTATTACTAAGGTTGCCTCCATGTCGGCGATTGGTGCGGGGACACCCGTCACGCCGCACGATCGGCCGCAGCCGAGGCGCATCTTGCACGTCGACATGAACGCGTTCTTCGTTGCGTGCGAACAACTTCGAAGACCGGAGCTGGTGGGGAAGGCCGTGGTGGTTGGCGGATCGGCCAAGCGCGGCGTGGTTGCGGCGGCATCGTACGAAGCCCGACAATTCGGAGTTCGCTCGGCGATGGCATCGGCGCATGCCAGCCGCCTGTGTCCGCATGCCATCTTTCTGGACGGGGATCATGAGTACTACGGCGAGATCAGCGCCCGGGTGTTCGACGTGTTTCGACAGTTCACCCCGCTCGTGGAGGGTTTGTCGCTCGACGAGGCGTTCTTGGACGTCACCGGCGCACAGCGAATCTTCGGCGATGCTCGGACCATTGCGCGTGCCGTCCGAGAGGCGGTGCACTCGCAGATCGGGTTGGCATGCAGTGTGGGAATCGCAACCTCGAAGTTCATCGCCAAGCTTGCGACGGAATTCGCAAAGCCCCGCGCGGCACGTCAACGTATCGACCCCGGTCCGGGAGTGTTCGAGGTCGTTCCCGGTGGCGAAATCGAGTTTCTCCATCCCTTGGATGTGGGCATGTTGTGGGGTGTCGGGCCGGTCACGTTGGAGAAATTGCATGGCATCGGACTCAACACAGTTGGCGACATCGCCAACTGCCAGATGCGCATCCTGGAACTGGCCGTGGGCGAAGGGCATGCCCGGCATCTGTTCGACCTCAGCAATGCAATCGATGATCGTGAGGTGCAACCCGAACGTGAAGCGAAGTCCATCGGCAGCGAAGAAACCTTCGGTGACGACGTGGTCGATCGACGGGAACTTCGCAAGCATTTGTTGCGAATGTCGGACAACGTTGCACGCCGATGCCGGGATGCCGGCATCGCAGCATTCACCGTCACGCTCAAGATTCGTTACGGCGATTTCAGCAACATCACCAGATCGCACACGGTCGAAACTCCGGTCGATACCAGTCAGTCCGTCATTGCGGTGATCGATGAGTTGCTGGGCGACGTCGATGTGCAAGCGGGAATTCGATTGGCCGGAGTCAGTCTCCGAAACTTCGGCGCACCCGAGCCTCAGTTGACCCTGTTCGACGAACCGAAACAACGGTCGGAAGAAGAATGGAGGGTTGCATCGCATGCCATCGATCGCATCCGCGAGAAGTTCGGCGACGATGCCATTGGTACTGGCGTCATCGATGTCGCGGGAGGTACGCCCTGGGGCCCGCGGCGTGACGAACAACATGAACGTTGAGCAACTTGCGGTTTGGCGTATCGCTACTACGCTCGCTATCAATGAATTGCATGTCCCTTCCTCGGCAAGGTGATGGCTGTGCCACTCTCTGACAACGAACAACAGATCTTGCGCCAGATCGAAGCGCAACTCGAGAGCGACGAGCGATTCGCGCAGGCCGTATCACCTTCGGGTCTCTATCGTCCCGCGGTGAAGAAGGTGCGCTGGGCCGCCCTCGGGGCCGTGGCATCTCTCGCCTTGGTCTTCGTCGGTCTCCAGTTCCACTTTGCGGCAGGCTTTGCCGGATTCGCGTTCATGTTGTTGTGCGTGCTCGTCATCGAGCGCGAATTACGAGCCGTCGGCAAGGTTGGCATGCGCGATGTGGGAACGATGCTGCGTGCTACTCGTGAAAATGCCAAGCAGTTGCGCGACAAAATGGGTCGCGAACAGTAATTGTCGAAGGCTTACCTCGCCATCGACATCGGTGGCACGAAATTGGCTGCCGGGATCGTTTCTGCCGACGGGCACATGGTGGTGCAGGATCGTTGCGATACGCCGAGCGAGGGCGTGTGGGATGCGCTCGCAGAGCTCGTGCAACGCGTCCAATTGCAAGTTGCGACGCTTACCCCACCATCGGGTTCTGAATACGAACTCGTTGCCTGCGGAGTGGGTTCGGGTGGCCCGATGTCGGATGACGGAAACAAAGTGTCGCCGCTGAGCATCCCTTCGTGGCGGGACTTTCCTTTGCAGTCATCGCTTGCCTCATTGACGGGCCTGCCCACCTTCGTCGACAACGATGCAAAAGCTTTGGTGTTGGGGGAGGTTTGGTGTGGCGCGGCAGTGGGTGCGCGCGACGTCATCGGAATGGTGGTGTCCACTGGCGTGGGTGGCGGCATCATCGCCGATGGGAAATTGATCGATGGAAATTCCGGGAACGCCGGACATATCGGACACGTCAACGTGGTGCCCAACGGTCGATTGTGCAAGTGCGGAGCTCGGGGTTGTTTGGAGGCAGTTGCATCAGGCAGTGCCATTGCGGCGATGACACGCAAGCCAGCTGCGCAAGCAACGCCGGAAGTGGTGCACCAAACGGGTGTCTATGTGGGTCGTGCCGTGGCCTCCGTGGCAGCGTTGTTGGACTTGCGACTCGCCGTCATCGGCGGTTCGGTCGCACTCGGCTTTGGTGAGCCGTTCTTTCAGGCGGCGCAAGCAGAAGCCGATCGCTACGCCACCATTTCCTTTGCGCGAGGTATACGAATTCGCCCTACCGGGCTGGGCGCCAACGCGCCTCTCGTTGGGGCGGCAGCGGTGGCGCGGCGCGGTAGGGCCTGAACTAGCGTTGCCGCCATGCGTCCGACCTACACACCCGAAGCAGAGGCCTACCGCGAAAAAGTGCAGGCTTTCCTCGCCGAAAAACTCCCCGCCAACTGGAAGGGGATTGGTGCCCTCGACGGCAAGGAGCTCGAGACGTTCATCAACGAGTGGCGCGCACACCTCGCCCAGTCCGGGTACCTCGCGCCAGGCTGGCCGGCTGAGTACGGCGGTGGTGGGCTCTCTGCGCTCGAACAGGTGATCGTTGCCGAAGAATTCACTCGCGCGGGTGTGCCAACGGGGGCAATGAACGATGTCTTTGGCATCCAGATGCTCGGCAACACGTTGCTGCTGTTCGGCACGGAGGAACAGAAGCGCTACTACCTGCCACGGATCATCTCCGGGGACGACATTTGGTGCCAGGGTTACAGCGAACCAAATGCGGGGAGCGACCTTTCCAATCTCGGTTTGAAGGCCGAACTCGATGGAGATGAATGGGTGCTCAACGGCCAGAAAATCTGGACTTCGGCCGGCCATCTGGCCACTCATATCTTCACGTTGGCGCGCACCGACCCGAGCGCGCCAAAGCACAAGGGCATCTCGTTTCTGCTGGTGGACATGCGTCAACCCGGAATCGAAGTTCGCCCCATCAAGATGATCTCCGGCGAGAGTGAATTCAACGAGGTGTTCTACACCGACGTTCGGGTTCCCAAAGAGAACGTGGTGGGAGGCGTGAACAACGGCTGGGCAGTGGCCATGGCGTTGCTCGGATTCGAACGTGGCGAAGCGGCGGCAACCGGGCCGATCCGCTACGAGGCGGAGTTCGAGAGATTGGTCGCGTTGGCCACCGAACGTGGAGTCGTGAACGACCCACGTATTCGTCAGCGTCTTGCATGGTGCTACGCCAAGGTGCAGATCATGAAGTATCTCGGTCGTCGCACGCTCACCAAGTTCTTGGCGGGACACCATCCCGGACCTGACGGTGCCGTTTCCAAGCTGTATTGGAGCGAGTACCACAAAAAGTCCACCGAACTTGCGCTCGACATTCTCGGAATGGAAGCGATGATCCCCGTGGGTCGCAAGCCGAGCACGGCATTCCAGACCGACGATGCCGGAGCACCCAACTCGTCGATGAGCTGGGCCATGACGTTCCTCAACGCTCGTGCCGGAACGATTTATGCGGGTTCATCGCAGATTCAACGCAACATCATCGGCGAAATGGTGCTCGGTCTTCCGAAAGAGCCCAAGCCAGGCTGAGTCTCACGATGCCCGAGACGATGTTTGCCGCCCTGGTGCGTCGTCCGAGTTTGTGGATTGTCGCAGTCGTGCAAGTGTTTCGTCTCGCACCAAATGGATGGTGGCGTCGGGTGCCGTTTCTCCCGTTGCCCGACAAGCGTTACATGCGGTTTCGGATGGAGACGCAGTACGGTGATGCCATGCACCGCCCTGAAGGCAACGATGTGGTCACGTACTTGTCGTGGTGTCGGGCATACCGGCGTGAGGTACGTTCACGCCGCAAGGACGAACTGAGTAGAAGCAGAGCCAGGGCGTAGCCGTATGAGAAGCGCGCTCGTTCTCAACGCAACATTCGAGCCGCTCAGCGTTGTATCAGCGCGACGCGCCGTGTGTTTGGTGCTGGCAGAAAAAGCCGAGATCGTCGAAGACGACGGCACGGAGGTGCGTGCGGCATCACTCGTGATGCGTTCACCTCTCGTCATCAGACTCAACTACGTGGTTCGGGCGCCCTTCCGTCGTCGTACCGCATTGTCGCGTCGAGCGGTCTTTGCCCGTGATGGGTACAAGTGTCAATACTGCGGGCGTCCGGCCGATTCCATCGATCATGTTGTTCCGCGTTCTCGCGGCGGCGAACACGTATGGGAAAACGTGGCGGCTGCGTGTCGCACGTGCAATCTGCACAAACGCGATCGCACTCCGAAAGAAGCAGGGATGATGCTTGCGAAGGCTCCGCATACGCCACGTGACATGGCGTGGATCACCGTATCGGTGGTGCGGGTGCCGGAGGCCTGGAAGCAGTATCTCTCCGCGGCCTCGTGAGGGGGAGTGCCGGTGAGTTGCACGATCGGCCCATCGTTGCCACTGCCAACGTAGAAGTCCTCGGTATCACCCGCCCGGCGTTGGTGCTCGGTAGCACGCAGTCGTTCGACGTGGTGAATTCGTCGAAGGCTGAAGAACTCGGCTTCGACGTGGTGCGGCGTCGGAGTGGTGGTGGTGTGGTGATTCTGCAACCCGATGACCACGTGTGGATCGACGTGACCGTGCCGCGCGGACATCGACTCTGGAGTGACGATGTCGAGCGAGCCAGTTGGTGGCTGGGGGATGTCTGGTGCGACGTGTTGCGGCGGGTCGATCCGCAAGGAGAGTGGCGCGTGTGGCGCGACAAACTCGTGGCCAGCGCCCCCGAACGCGTGGTGTGTTTTGCCTCGGTTGGGCCGGGCGAAGTCGTTCGAGGCGGCAGCAAAGTGGTCGGTGTTTCTCAGCGGCGCACCAAAGACGCCGCACGCTTTCAGTGCACCGTGTTTCGCTCGATAGATGTGGCTCTGTATTCGTCGTTGTTGCGCGACGCCGTTCCACCGAGTCTTGGCGGAGCTGTCGGTGTGGGTGAGGTGCTGGGCGCCATCGCTGATGCTGCAGTACGGCAGCTCACCGAAGCCTTGGGCTAGGCGGACGCGTACATCCCGCCGGCTCGCACCTGGCGTGCATAGGCGCCATCGCGTGCCATGAGTTCGTGATGCTTGCCCTGTTCGACGATTCGGCCATGTTCCAGGACCACGATGCGATCGGCATTGGTGATGGTGGAGAGCCGATGCGCGATCACCACCGAAGTGCGTCCACGCATTGCCTCATCAAGGGCCGCCTGCACGAGGGATTCGTTCTCGTTGTCGAGGTGGCTCGTTGCTTCGTCGAGGATCATCACCACGGGGTTCTTCAGCAGCAGTCGCGCAATTGCAAGGCGCTGTTTTTCTCCGCCCGAAAAGCGGTAGCCGCGTTCGCCCACCACCGTGCGATAGCCGTCGGGTAACGCCGCAATCGTGTCGTGAATCCGGGCGCCCCTGCAAGCGGCCTCGATGTCCTCGAGCGTGGCGTCGGGTCGTGCGTATCGCAAGTTGGATTCGATGCTTTCGTGGAACAAGTGGGGGTCCTGCGACACCACGCCAATTGCTGCATGGAGCGAGTCGATCGTGAGGTCACGCACGTCGGTGCCGTCCAGCCGGATGGCTCCTGACGTCACGTCGTAGAGACGCGGGATCAGTGCCGCCAGTGTCGACTTGCCGGATCCCGAGGGGCCGACAATGGCAACCGTTTCGCCCGACTCGATGCTGAGCGTGATGTCGTTCAATACGTCATGGTCGGGATCGCCCGTCGGCGCTCCCGGTGCTTCGAGGGACGGGATGGACACCTCGGCGGCTGGCGGATATCGAAAGGTGACATGGTCGATGTCGATTCGTCCACGGGGTTCGGTGAGGTCGAATGCACCTGCACGGTCGACGATGGACGTGGGGGCATCGAGTACCTCAAAGACGCGGTCGAAACTGACGAATGAGGTGAGGAGCTCCACCCGCGCATTGCTCAATGCCGTCAACGGCATGTACACCCGAGTGACCAGGGCCGCGAGCGCCACGAGTGTGCCGGAGGTGATGTCGCCGGACACCACGAGCTGGGCGCCAATTCCGTAGACGGCGACGGCTCCCAGTGCCCCCACCAAACCGAGAGCGACGAAAAACACCCGTCCATACATTGCGGCAAGGACTCCGGAGTCCCGAACGCCGGCGGCACGACCGGAGAATGCATCCACCTCATCTCGATGGCGGCCGAACAGTTTTACCAGGAGTGCACCGGACACGTTGAACCGTTCCTGCATCTGGGTGTTCATCTGTGCATTGAGGTCCATCTGTTTTGCTGCAATCGTTTGCAGGCGTTTACCCACGCGACGCGCGGGAATGATGAATGCCGGCAACACGACGAGCGACAACAGGGTGAGCCGCCATTCCAATGCCAGCATGGCGGCGACGGTGGTGAGGAGCACCACGGCGTTGCTCACCGCCGTGCCAAGCGTGGAAGTCACCGCGCTTTGCGCCCCAATGACGTCGTTGTTGAGTCGACTGATGAGCGAGCCGGTTTGGGTTCGGGTGAAGAACGCAATTGGCATGCGTTGCACCTTGTTGAAGAGTGCTACCCGAAGGTCATAGATCAAACCTTCGCCCACACGTGCCGAGCCCCAGCGCTGCACGATGGCCAGTGCCGCTTCGGCAAGGGCGGCGGCCACAGCCACAAGTGCCAGCCACCAGACCATCGCTCGGTTGCCTTCGGGAATGGCGGTATCGAGGATCGCCCGAAACACGAAGGGCGGAACGATGGCCACCAAGGCCGAGACCAAGATGGCGGCAAGAAAAATGCCGATGGTGGTTCGGTATGGCCGGGCAAAGTGCCACACACGTCGCAGGGTTTCGCGCTCGAGTGACTTGCCTGCAACGGCGTCGGCGTGACGCGGCAGCAGGGAATGGGGGTGCATCTGCACCCCGTGACGATACCGATGGCCGGGCTCCTGGGGTGATGGC
>JAFMJP010000138.1 GCA_017853375.1 Actinomycetota bacterium | reverse complement strand
TCGAGCACTTCGCCGTCGCGGTTGCCGAGAATGTTGGTGGAGTACCACCCGGACAGTCCGAGCATGCGAGCCTTCAACATCGGAGCGATGACGGTCTTCACCATCGTCTGACCCGTCTTGAAGTCCTTGCCGCTGATGGCAACGCCACGCTTGGTGGCAAGGTCGCGCAGGACCGGTGTGTCGACCGCCAGGTTGGGTGCGCCATTGGCAAACGGGATGCCCTCGAGGATCGCCGCGTACGCGTACAGCATCGACGGCGCGATGGTGGGGTCGTTGGCGTCGATTGCCTTTTCGAAACTTTCCAGGTCGAGGTGTGCAGGACCCGGCTCGATGAACTTCTCCGTGGAAGCACACCAGATCATCACCATTCGGTCGACCTTCTTCTCATCGCGGAAGCGATAGATGTCCTCACGAATGGTGTTGAGCATCGCCCGCTTGTTGACGGTGCCGAGAGTGTTGTCGGCGCTGATGTTCTTCACGTACTCGCGGTCGAATGCCGCCTTCATCGGACGAATGGCGCGCAAGGTGTCGGAGATGGCTTCGATGTGTCGCGGACCCTCGAGCACGCCGGCGCGCTGTGCGGCAACGTAGGCGTCATCCGGGAATGGATCCCATGCGCCCCACTCGATGTCCTCCAGTTTGGCCAGTGGCACGAAATCCTTGATCAACGGCGAGCGGTTGTCGGTGCGCTTGCCGAGACGAATCGTGCCCATTTGGGCGAGTGACCCGATCGGCGCAGCCATGCCGCGTTTGGCGAGTTCGACACCTGCGATGAGCGTGCTCGAGACTGCACCAAGACCCACGGTGAGGACACCCAACTTGCCCGTTGCTGGGGCAATCTTTCGGGGTGAAGCAGAGGAAGATGGTGACATTGTTGCTCCTTCGCGCGATGGCGCGGCCTTCCAAGCCTATGCGCGTCGTCGCAATAGCGTGACGGTGATGACCGACGTCAAACGCACGGCAAGTGGGGCGCTGTTGTTGGATGGCAACGTGCTGCGTGACCGCATCGTTGCCGATGTGGCGCGTGACGTGGCAGACCTGTCGAGCATTCCCTGCCTGGCAACCGTGTTGATCGGCGATGATGGCCCGTCGCAGGTGTACGTCCGGAACAAGCATCGTCAAGCACAGCTCGCCGGCATGACGAGTCGCAACGAAACCTTGCCAGCATCCGCCACACAGCAAGATGCCGAGCAGCTGCTCGGCAACTTGGCGAGTGATCCGAGTGTGAGCGGCATCCTCGTGCAGCAGCCGGTGCCTGCGCACCTCGATGGCGAGAAGTTGTTGGCGCTGATTCCGGTGGACAAGGACGTGGACGGTCTCACCACTGCGTCGATGGGTCGGCTCATGCGTGGCATCGATTCACTCGTGCCCTGCACACCGCTGGGCGTGTTGCGACTGCTACAGCACTACGGTGCAACGACCGCCGGGAAGCGCGCGGTGGTCGTCGGTCGTTCACATCTCGTGGGTTTGCCCTTATCGGTGCTGTTGTCACGCAAGGGAATTGACGCAACGGTCACCCTGGCGCACAGTCGCACCACGGATTTGGTGCAGGTGTGTCGCGAGGCCGACATTCTGATCTCCGCGACGGGTCAGGCCCACAGCATTGGTCGAGATCACGTCAAGCCGGGTGCATGGGTGATTGATGTCGGCATCTCGCGTGGCGAAACGGGAATCGTGGGCGACGTGGACTTCGACGCCGTGCAATCGGTTGCCGGAGCAATTACTCCGATGCCTGGTGGAACGGGACCAATGACCGTGGCGTGTTTGATCGAAAACACGTTGTCGGCATGGCGCCGACAGCACTAGCTCGCTCTAGGGGTTGCGAGCGATGAAGTCGTTCACCACGCGTGCCAGGTCTTCGCCGGCATCTTCCTGCAAGAAGTGTCCGGCATTCACGATGGTGGTGTGTGGTTGACCGTTCGTTCCCGGTACGCGCTGGTGAAATCCACGCTCGCCGCCCTTGGTGACGGGATCCGAATCGCTGAATGCGGTGAGCACCGGCTTGTTGAAACTTTCGAGCACGGTCCACGCGCCGTGATTGGCCGCCGACGAGGGATCTTCCAGGCTGATGGGGACGAGAGTGGGGAACACTCGCGCCCCTGCTTTGTACGTTTCGTCGGGGAACGGCGCATCGTATGCAGCAACCACCTCTGGTGAGAGTGGTTTGCGCGCACAGCCACCTTCCACGATTCGACCGACGGGAAACTCGGGTACTTCCTGACTGAACTTGCGCCACCTCATGAAGCCATCACCGGGAGGACGATCGCCCACGGGTAAGAACGTGTTTGCGACGACCAATCGCGTGAAACGATCGGGGAATGCGGCGAGGAGTCGTAATCCGATGAGTCCACCCCAGTCTTGGCACACCAGGGTGAGTGAGCGAAGGTCGTTGGCAAGGAGCCACTGGCTCATCCAGTCGACGTGACGTTCGTACGTGTAGTCGCTTACCGCCGCAGGCTTGTCGCTGCGACCAAAACCGATCAGATCCGGTGCGATGACCCGATGTCCTGCCGAGGTGAAGACGGGGATCATCTTGCGGTAGAGGTACGACCAACTCGGCTCGCCGTGCATGCACAGCACCGTCGTGGCGGCGTCAGGTGAACCCACGTCATAGTGGGCGATGCGCAACGTATGGTCGCCCTGAGCGACATCGGTGTAACTGGGCTCGAATGTCCACTCGTGAAGACCGGTGAAGCGTTCGTCGGGGGTGCGGAGAATGTGCATGCCCACACCGTAACGATGCGGAGAGCTGCGGGCATCATCGGGCA
>JAFMJP010000043.1 GCA_017853375.1 Actinomycetota bacterium | reverse complement strand
GGGTTGCTGGCGACTCTCGGCGGCTAAGCCCAATCCAGGGCGGGTCGCCGCAGCGCAGGAACACCCCGTGTGCCCGTAGGGTGCTTGACCGAACAGGTGTTCGTAGGTAAGGTCGAGGCAGTTCCTGGTGGCTCATGCACACAGCAGTGGGAACGAGCAATCACATAGCACCCCATCCCTACGGTGCAACGTTCCCCAACCAACAACGAAAGGACATCAGCAATGAGCTTCGAAAAAAAGGACAAGGCCGCAAAATCCACCGACAAAGTGGTGGATCGCCCCGCTGAGAAGAAGGCCAAACCATCGGTCGAGGGTGATCGCGCCCGGGCCAACGAGCGCGCCAAGGCTCTCGAAGCAGCCCTGGGTCAGATCGACAAGCAGTTCGGTGCTGGTTCGGTCATGCGTATGGGCGAGAAGGAAACCATGGCAATCGAAGCAGTGTCCACCGGGGCGCTGGCGCTCGACATTGCGCTCGGAGTTGGTGGTGTGCCGCGCGGTCGTGTGGTGGAAATCTTCGGTCCGGAGTCGTCGGGTAAGTCCACGCTCGCCATGCACATCGTCGCCGAAGCGCAGCGCAACGGTGGCATCTGTGCCTACGTCGACGCCGAGCATGCGCTCGACCCGATCTATGCAGCAGCCATCGGTGTCGATACCGACAACCTGCTCATCTCACAGCCCGACACCGGCGAACAAGCGCTGGAAATCGTCGACATGCTGGTTCGTTCCAGCGCCGTCGACGTGGTGGTCATCGACTCGGTGGCAGCACTCACGCCACGCGCGGAAATTGAAGGCGAAATGGGTGACAGCCACGTGGGCTTGCAGGCTCGTTTGATGAGCCAAGCGTTGCGCAAGCTCACTGCCAACCTGAACAAGTCCAACACCATCGCCATCTTCATCAATCAGTTGCGCGAGAAAATCGGCGTCATGTTCGGTTCGCCCGAAACCACGCCTGGTGGTCGCGCACTCAAGTTCTATTCGTCGGTACGTCTCGATATTCGGCGTATCGAATCGATCAAGGACGGTGCTGAAGTGGTGGGAGCTCGTACCCGCGTCAAAGTAGTGAAGAACAAGGTTGCTCCGCCGTTCCGTCAGGCCGAGTTCGACATCACCTACGGCAAGGGCATCAGCCGCGAAGGCTCGGTGCTCGACCTCGCCGTCGAAATGGGCATCGCCAAGAAGTCCGGCGCGTGGTTCACCTACGACGGCGAACAGCTCGGTCAAGGTCGCGAGAACTCCAAGCAGTTCCTCATCGACAATCCCGACGTGATGATGCAAATGTCGGCGCGTGTACGCGAAAAGGCCATGGCGCTTCCCGTCGTTGAAGCTCCCGCGGGTTTCAGCAAGGACGACGAAGAGCCAATCGAACTCGAGTAACTCGCGGTGCGGTTGACGCCGCAGTACTCGACGTGCTTGTGCGGGTGTTGCCTTCGGGCGGCACCCGCACTTTTCGTCTCAGTAGCCTTCTACGTGTTGTGACTCGTCGATACGTGGTGCGCACGTTCGGCTGCCAGATGAACGAACACGATTCGGAGCGCATTGCTGGCTTGCTCGAACACGATGGGCTGGAGCCCGTTGCCGACGAGAATGACGCCGATGTCGTCGTGCTCAACACCTGCTGCATTCGTGAGAACGCCGACATGAAGCTCTACGGGTCTTTGGGAACGCTGAAGAAGTGGAAGGACGCCGATCCGTCGCGCCAAATCGTGGTGGCCGGGTGTCTGGCACAGAAGGATCGTGACGTCGTGCGCGAGCGTGCGCCGTGGGTGGACGTGGTGCTCGGAACCCACAATGTGCATCGAACGGTGGATCTCTTGCATCATTCGCGAACCAATGGTGCAATCACGGAGATTCTCGACGAAGCAGTGGTGGACGATTACGCGTTGTTTCCCTCCGCACTGCCGGTGAAGCGTGAAACGTCGTACCGCAGTTGGGTGACCATCCAGATCGGATGTGACAACACCTGCGCCTACTGCATCGTGCCGGCAGTACGCGGCAAGGAGATCAGTCGGCCGTTCGAATCGATTCTCGACGAAGTTCGCGCACTCGCCGCGAGCGGCGTGAACGAGATCTTCCTCCTTGGCCAGAACGTCAACTCCTACGGTCGCGATTTGTCATTGGCAAGCCGTCGGGCGGGTGACGAATCGGTACGCGTCGCACCCCAATTTGCCGCATTGCTGCGTGCCGTTGGTGAGGTATCGGGGGTGCGGCGTGTGCGTTACATGAGCCCGCATCCCAAGGACATGCGTGAAGACACGCTGTTGGCCATGGCACAAACCCCGGCCGTGTGCGAGCACTTGCACTATCCGCTGCAGGCGGGCAGCGACCGGGTCCTTGCAGCGATGCACCGCGGTTACACCGCCCAGCGTTATCTGGACCGTCTCGCTGAAGCCCGTCGCACCATTCCTGACTTGGCGGTGACCACCGATCTGATCGTCGGATTCCCTGGTGAAACCGAGGAGGATTTCGTGCAGACCATGGAGGTTGCCGCCGCGGCTGAGTTCGACTCCGCGTATGCGTTCATTTTTTCGCCTCGTGAGGGCACTGCAGCGGCCGACATGGTCGACAAGTTCTGTGATCCGGCCGAAGTGGGCGAGCGGTACAACCGCTTGAAGGTGGTGCTCGATCACAGTGCAGTGCAGAAGCATCGCGAGCGCATTGGTCGTGTGGAGGAAGTGGTGGTGGAGGGAACCAGCAAGCGGAACCCCGACCATCTCACGGGCCGAACACGTCAGAACAAACTCGTGCATTTCTCGGCGGATGAGAAGTTGCGCCTTGGCACGTATGCGCGAGTCGAAATCATGGATGCCGCCCGTTTTCACCTGGCGGGCCGACTGCTCGAGGTCACCTCGCTGCCGACGCACCGCACGCGTTTGTCCGTTGCGTCAGCGTGAGCATGCGCGAAATCGCCATCGTTGCGCCAACCGCGAGCGGTAAGAGCGATGTCGCGATGGCGGTGGCTCGCGAAACTGGAGCACACATCGTTGCGGTGGACGCCATGCAGGTGTACCGCGGTATGGATATCGGCACGGCCAAGCCGAGCAAAGCCGACCAAGCCGAAGTGCCACACCACTGCATCGACCTGGTGGCGCCGAGCGAACGATTCACCGTTGCCGAATTCAAGGTGCACGCGGCAAGCGCGCGTAGTGAGATTGCCGCAGCAGGTGCACCTGCACTGTTCGTGGCGGGTACGGGCCTGTATCTCACTGCGGTGATCGACAACCTGCAGTTGCCCGGCGAGTGGCCCGAAGTGCGCGATGAATTGCAGCGCGAGCCCGATACCGACGCATTGTTTGCTCGCCTTGAGTCACTTGACCCAGTTGCCGCCACGCGAATCGAGCGCTCGAATCGGCGACGTATCGAACGCGCACTCGAGGTCTGCATCGGCAGCGGAAAACCGTTTTCCTCCTTCGGGCCGGGCACCGGCGCCTATCCACCAAGCGACGTGCACCAAGTCGGAATCACCTGGCCGCGAGAGACGCTGTCGCATCGCATCGAACGACGGGTCCACGCGATGATGTCGGCGGGACTCTTGGATGAGGTGCGGGGACTGTTCGGGGCAGGAGATATGTCACGCGAGGCTCGACAGGCACTCGGGTACAAGGAACTCCTTTCTCACCTGGACGGCGAGGTATCACTTGATGAAGCGGTCGCCGACATCGTGTTGCATACGCGCCAGTTTGCGGTGCGCCAAGAGCGGTGGTTTCGCCGCGACCCCCGAATCCAATGGATAACGGTGCAAGCGGATCCGGTAACCGAGGTAGTGCCCCACGTCCTGTCGCTCCTGCGAAAGGTCTGACGCAGTTCCTGCGATAGGCATACGGGTAAGGAAAACGCCGTGAGAGTCCACAAATTCGATGCCTGGGGCAACGACTTCCTCGTCCTCGACATTGCCGACGTGCGATCCCAGGGAGATACCACTGGTCCGATCTTTCGTGGTCCAATGCTGGTCAATTGGCCTGCCGCTGCCCGCGCGTGGTGCAATCGCACCACAGGGGTTGGCGCCGATGGACTGTTGTTGCTCGAACGACTCGACGACATCAACGCGCGTATGCGGTTGTACAACAGTGACGGTTCCATGGCGGAAATGAGCGGCAATGGCGCACGTTGCTTTGCCCATGCATTGTTTCGCGGCGACGCTGCACGAGGTGAGCGCATGTATCGTTTGCACACCGATGCCGGTATTCGTGAAGTCACCGTCGGCGAGCGCGATGCAGACAGCGTGATTGCCAGCGTCGACATGGGCGAGATTACGCCGCTGTCGGCCCCAACGGGTTGGGACGCCATCGGCGCGCATCCGGATCGCCCGGTGATGCACCTGTCGGTCGGTAATCCGCACACCGTGGTGGGTGTGGACGACGTGACCGTGGTCGACGTGCTCGGCCTCGGCCGCATGATTCCGCAAGTGAACTTGGAAGTTGTGGCGCCGGGACCCGAACAGCACGCCATCACCATGCGCGTGCACGAACGTGGTGCCGGGATCACCCAAGCGTGTGGTACCGGAGCCTGTGCGAGTGCGTGGGCCGCACTTTCGTGGGGGCTCGTACCGCAAGGTGGCGAACGCACGGAGGTCCTCGTCCACATGCCGGGAGGCGATGCAACGGTCACCGTGCATGCACCGTCGCGCGGACGAGTGACGCTCACCGGCCCCGCAACGCATGTCGGCGCCTACGAAGTGACCTGGCAGGCCGTGATGGACGCGACCTCGTGAGCGCACTGCTCGAAAGGAATGCCGCGTGAGCACTCCGTATCAGGAAGCGCTTGGCCGCACGCTCATCGAGCGTACGATTCGGGAAAAAATCGTGCTGGTCGGTGTCACCCTCGATGACCATGATGACGACCAGACCCAAGAGAGCCTCGACGAGTTGGAGCGCTTGGTGGATACCGCCGGCGCCGATGTGGTGGCTCGGCTTACGCAACGCCGACACGCGCCCGACCCCGCGTCGTACATCGGCAAAGGGAAGGTGGACGAACTCAAGGCCACGTGTCTTGCAGTCGATGCCGACACCGTGGTGTTCGACAACGAGTTGTCGCCTGCACAACAGTTCAACTTGGAAAAGACGCTGGGTCGCACGGCAATCGATCGCACGGCGGTGATCCTCGACATCTTTGCGCAGAACAGCCACACGCTCGAAGGCAAGGCTCAAGTGGAGTTGGCGTTGATGCGCTACCGACTACCGCGAATTCGCCGCGGTGCCAGTGCCGAGCTCACCCAACAGGGAGCTGGTATCGGCACTCGGGGCCCCGGTGAAACCAAATTGGAGACCGATCGACGTCGCATCAACGATCGCATCGCCAAGTTGGAGCGCGAGTTGCGAGAACTCCAGCGCACCCGCGACGAACAACGAAAGGGCCGCTCGCGCAGTGGCTTGGCGAACGTCACCATCGTGGGATACACGAATGCAGGCAAGTCCACGTTGCTGAACCGCCTCACCGATGCAGGGGTGCTCGTGGAGAACCGGTTGTTTGCAACGTTGGATCCCACCACACGACGATTGTCGTTGCCCGGTGGTGAGCCAGTGCTGCTCACCGACACGGTGGGTTTCATTCGTCGTTTGCCGCACACGCTGGTGGAGTCGTTCAAGAGCACGCTCGAAGTGGCCACCCGCAGCGACCTGTTGCTCCACGTGGTGGATGCCAGCGCCGTTGACCCGGAAGGACAAATCGCCGCGGTTCGTGAAGTACTGGGCGAAATTGCCGCAGATCGGGTGCCCGAGCTGTTGGTGTTCAACAAGTGCGATGCCAATCACGACGCCGCCAAACGTTTGGTGTACGACAACCCCGGTTCGGTGGCCATCTCGGCGGCCACGGGTGAAGGAATCGAGGACCTGCTGCGAACCATCGGCGACCGTGTGCGGTCGCTCACGGCAGTCGTGGAGTTGCTGGTGCCCTACGAACGCGGCGATGTCATGGCCTCGCTGCATCGCGAAGGCGAAGTGGTGTCCACCTCCCATGAAGATGCCGGAATTCGGGTTCGGGCCCGACTTGCCGACGCTGCCCGTGGCCGCCTGACAGAATTTGTCGTCCAATGAACACCAGACCCGCAGCCGTTTCGCGCAGATGACCGCCCAGCCGTTCGTTCCACCGCCATACCCCTACGACCGCCTCGATGCGCTCGCCAAGATTGCGGCTACGCACGATGGCGGAGTGATCGACCTCTCCATCGGCACGCCGTGCGATCCGCCGAGCGCTGCAGTGGTAGCGGCGTTGTCGTCGTCCAACACCGAACGCGGGTATCCCGCCAGCATCGGCTCGGAGCCGTTGCGTTCGGCTGCTCGCAGCTGGATGCAGCGCAGGTTCGACGTCGACGTACCAATCGGTCAGGTTGCTGCGTGCGTTGGATCCAAGGAGTTCGTTGCCACCACCCCCCAGTACATGAAACTTCGCCGCCCGGACCGTGACACGGTGTTGTTTCCCGCCGTCGCCTATCCCACCTACGAGATGGGTGCAACCCTCGCTGGCTGTCGTGCCGTCGCAGTCCCGATGAACGCACGTGGCGGCATCGACCTGTCGGCGATCAACGCAGCGGACGCTGCACGAGCGCTCATGTTGTGGGTGAATTCACCGAGCAATCCAACGGGGGCTCTCGACGACCTCGCTGCAGCCGCCACGTGGGGGCGTGCCCACGGTGTGCCGGTGTTCAGCGACGAGTGTTACGTGGAGTTCACGTGGAGTCGCGCCGGGGAGAGCATCTTGCAGCACGGTGTCGATGGAGTGGTGGCGCTGCATTCGTTGTCGAAGCGCTCCAATTTGGCCGGTGTGCGTGTGGCGTTTTACGCCGGCGACGCCGACATCGTCAACTACCTCAAGGAAGTGCGCAAGCACGTGGGCATGATGGTTCCCGGCCCGGCGCAAGCGGCCGGCGTGGTGGCGCTGAACGACGATGCGCATGTCGCTGTTCAACGCGAGGTGTACGAGCGACGTCTCGCACGTACTGCGCACGTGTTGTCGAAGTGGTCCGGCATCACCATTGCCATGCCCGAGGGCGGTTTCTATCTGTGGTTCGATGCACGCGACGGATGGGAGTTTGCCGAACGTCTTGCACGCGACGGGGGAGCCCTCGTGAGCCCCGGGGATTTCTATGGTGCGGGTGGCGCGAACAACGTTCGTGTTGCCGTCGTGCAACCCGACGAACGCATCGAGTTGCTTGCCAAACGCCTCGGCGTCTAGTGGTGCGAACTACATCCGTCGCATGACGGTGACGACCTTGCCGAAGATGCTCACTTCGGAAGGGTCAAAGACCATCGGTTTCATGGATGAGTTGGATGGCACGAGCACCACTTTGTTGCCGTCACGCTTGAACGTCTTGACCGTGGCTTCATCGCCGGGAATTCCCACCACGACGACGTCGCCGTTGCGCGCCACGTTCTGCTGACGACACACCACGAAGTCGCCATCAAGAATGCCGGCCTCGATCATGGACTCGCCTCGTACCTTCAGCATGAAGAGTTCGCCGTCACCAGTGAAGTCCATCGGCAGTGGCACGAGATCTTCCACGTTCTCCTGCGCGAGCACGTTGACACCGGCAGCCACCTCGCCAACGAGCGGGATGTACTTCGCTGGGCGACGTTCCATGGTGACACCGGAAGATGCGTCGTAGCGCACTTCTATGGCGCGCGGCTTGGTGGGATCGCGACGGAGATAGCCGAGTTCTTGCAAGTTGGCAAGGTGGTTGTGCACGGTGGCAGAGGAGGACAGTCCGACGGCCTCACCTATCTCGCGCACCGAAGGCGGATATCCGCGTTCACGCATGCACTGGTCGATGTAGACGAGGATTTTTCGCTGGCGATCGCCGAGTCGGGAGATGGGGTTGGTGTTGTCTGCAGTCATGCGGTCAAGCGTACGCCTGTTCGCCCCCAAGGTCAAACACATGTTCGCCAAATTCCATCAGCCCCTGCAAACCCTTACTGGGCTTGGGTTTCCGGGGAGGTTGTGCTACGAACACCCGTTCGCTATGGTGGAAGCCGAGGGGAGAACACTTGTTCGCCCCACCACCCACCCGAAAGGAAACTCCCATGGCCACCATCGTGTTCGCAGGACAGCTCCAACCCACCACTCGTCGCAGTTCCTCCCGGCGTGCCGCCGTCCACACGGCAGCTCGCACTCGCGAGATTCAGCGTGTGTATCGACGTCGTCGTACGGGGGCAGTAGCAACCGTGGCGGCTGTTGCGTTGGCGGCAATCATCAGCGTGTTTTCGCTGTTCGGAAGCAGCGCGATGGCTGGTGACACCGCAGGTCGAGATCTTGCACCCAAGTACGTCGTCGCGCAACCAGGAGACACGTTGTGGTCGATCGGCGAGCGAATTGCCCCGAACGCCAGCATCACCGAGGTAGTGGACGAGCTCGTGCGCCTGAACGGCACGTCGATCTCCAGCGGTCAGCTCGTCCGCATTCCGTAACCCTTCGGTGGTGTCTAAAAGACCACCACTCCGCGACCCTTCGTGCCCTTGGTCAGGCGAGCAAAGCCGTCGTTGATCTGCGGTAGCGAATATGTCTGCGTTACCAGGGACTCCAAATCCAGCGCCCCGGTGAGATACATCTCGCAGTAACGGGGGAGGTCGATGCGCGGCCGCAGGGATCCCACGTGGCAGCCCCGCACGGACATCTCGCTGGGGATGAACTTCGTCATGTCGAACGCAATCTTCGTCCCATGAGGTGGCAGACCCACCAATGTGAGCACGGCTCCTTCGCCCAACATGTCGAAACTGGTTTCGGCGACCTTGGCTGATCCCGAGGTTTCAATCACGTAGTCGGCGCCGCCCTTGGTGATCTCGCGCACTGCTTCCACCGCGTTCACCTGTGCGGCATTGACCAGATGCGTCGCGCCCAACTTCTCTGCGAGCGTGAGATTGTCGGTCGAAATGTCCACGGCGATGATTTTCGACGCACCTGCAATTCGCGCCCCCTGAATCGAGTTGAGTCCGACACCACCCACCCCGGTCACGACGACCGAAGCGCCTGGTTCGACGCGAGCAGTGTTGAACACCGCGCCGAGCCCTGTCGCGACGCCGCAACCGATGATCGAGGCGAGATGCAGGGGAATCTCCTTTGGAATCACCGCACATGCGTGTTCGTGGATCAGCATCGACTCGGCAAAACCCGAGAGCTGCCCGTATTGATGAATCTTTGCACCGTTGCAACGGATTCGTGGTGTATCGCTCGCGGGGCGATCATGACTTCGGTTGATGCAGATGATCGGGCGTCCCATGACGCAGTAACGGCACTCGTAACACGGGCCACCTGCACAGCCGATGATGTGGTCGCCGATCTTGACGGAAGTAACTTCCGGACCCACGGCTTCGACGATGCCCGCAACTTCGTGACCGAGAATCGTCGGTATCGGATGATCCCATGTGCCTTCGAAGAAGAGCAGATCGCTGTGGCAAATGCCGGCTGCCACGTTTCGCACGAGGATCTCCCGACCTTTCGGTGCGTCGAGCTCGATGTCCTCGATGGTTTGTGGTTGAAGTACCTCGCGGAATACGGCTGCTTTCATGGTTCCTCCCGTGCAGGGAATCCTATAATCTTTTTGCCTTGGTGTACATCACGAGTGCTTCGGCCAACATCGCGAGTCGTCAGACGCATCGGCTGCGCTTCATGTCGTGCGTCGGTCGCACGAATGGTTCCCCGAAGGCACAACTACCGTGGGGGCAACATGCGATGCCCTAGCTGCGGTCACGATGATTCGCGAGTTCTCGACTCGCGGGCTGCGGAGGACGGGGCTGCAGTGCGCCGCCGCCGCCAATGCCTGAAGTGCGAAACACGCTTTACCACCTACGAACGCATCGATGAACTCCCGGTGTACGTGATGAAACGCAGCGGTGACAAAGAGCCCTTCGATCAGTCCAAGATCGTGATGGGTCTCGAGGCTGCCACCAAAGGTCGCCCGGTCACCGAAGCCGATTTGGCCGAACTCGCGGTGCAAGTGGAAGATGCGATGCGGTTGACCGGGGGAGATGTGACGAGTTCGCAAGTGGGCCAAGCCGTGCTCGAGCGTTTGCGCAAGCTCGACGAAGTCGCGTACCTGCGTTTCGCGAGCGTGTACAAAGGCTTCGACGAAGCATCCGACTTCAAACGCGAAATCACCATGCTCGAAAAGCGCACGGCCGCAAAGCCACGAAAGAAAAAGTAAGGCAATGGTCGCCACGTCGTCCTCCATCGCGGACGAGTCGGCTGGCGCAGTGCGTAGCGGAGATCGCATAGCAATTCGCACGTGCCCGCTCTGCGAAGCCGGCTGCGGACTGGAAATCACCGTGCGTGGCACCGTCGACCAGACCATCGTCCGGATCCGCGGCGACATGAACGACGTGTTCTCCAAGGGTTACATCTGTCCGAAGGGATCCACGCTCAAGCAGCTGCATGAAGACCCTGATCGGCTGCGTCAGCCGATGGTGAAGCGCAACGGCACACACGTCGCAGTGTCGTGGGAAGAAGCGTGGGCCGAAGTGGATCGCGGTCTCAGCGATGTGATTGCCACCCACGGACGTGAATCGATCGGTGCGTATCTGGGAAATCCCGGTGCGCACAACCTGTCGGCAATGACGTTCAATCGCGTGTTGCTCACCGCCATTGGTAGTCGCCAGCGCTTCAGTGCATCGAGCGTGGATCAAATCCCCAAGCAGGTGTCGGCCGGATTCATGTTCGGTACTCCGGTATCGGTGCCGGTGCCGGACTTGGATCGCACCGACCTGTTGGTAATGCTCGGTGCGAATCCGTATGCCAGCAACGGCAGTTTGGCCACGGCACCCGACTGGCCCGGACGTTTGGAAGCCATTCGTGCACGCGGTGGTCGCATCATCGTGGTGGATCCACGCCGTAGTCGTACCGCGGAATCTGCCGACGAGTGGTTGGCCATTCGTCCCGGTACCGATGCGTTGTTGCTCGCGGCGATGATCAACACAGTGTTCGCCTCGGGTCGATCGAATGTCGGGGATCACCTCGTTGGACATGTGAACGGACTTCACGACATCGAGCGCTCCCTTGCCGCATTCACACCCGAAGCGGTGGAACGCATCGTGGGCATCGACGCCGGCACCATTCGTCGGATCGCATTGGAACTTGCAGACACCACGCGTGCCGCGGTGTACGGCCGCATCGGCACGTGCACGGTGGCATTCGGAACCACGGCATCGTGGCTGGTGGACGTGCTCAACACGGTGACGGGCAATCTCGATGTGGTTGGTGGAGCCATGTTCCCTTTGCCGGTTGCCGCGAGTCCGACTACTCGGGGCAAGAAGGGCATCGGCAAGGGCTTCAAGACCGGTCGTGGAAAGACTCGTGTGCGCGGCTTTCCGGAGGCACTCGGCGAATATCCGGCTGCGCTCATGGCCGAAGAAATCACCACCCCGGGCAAGGGACAGATTCGCGCGATGGTGGTCCTCGGTGGTAATCCCGTGTTGTCGACCCCCAATAGCAAGCAGCTCGATGACGCATTCGCATCACTCGATTTCATGGTGAGCGTCGACATCTACCTGAATGAAACTTCACGTCATGCGAACGTGATCCTGCCTGCTCCGTCGCACCTCTATCGCAGTCATTACGACTTGGCTCTGCTCAACTTCGGTATGCGCAGCGTCGCCAACTACAGCGAACCGGTTTTTGACCTGCCGCCCGGCGTGCCGGACGAGTGGGAGATTCTCGCCAAGCTTGCGGCCATCGCCCAGGGTCTCGGGGCCGATGCCGACCCCGCCACGGTGGACGAGGTCACCATCCGCTCGATCATCGAGTCCACCGTGCGCGACGATAGTTGCGTGATCGCTGGTCGCAATCCCGATGAGATTTACGACGCTCTCAGTGGCCCCGCCAACGGTTCACTGCGAGGACCCGATCGCGTTCTTGACCTCACGCTTCGCATCGGGCCTTTCGGCGAGGGCTTCGGAGCCAACCCGGAGGGGGTGAGTGTCGCCATGTTGAAGCGTCACCCGCACGGGGTCGACTACGGCGCGATGGTGCCCCGCATTCCTGAAGTGCTGCGGACCACCACCGGCAAGATCGAGCTGGCTCCACCCGAACTCATTGCCGACCTGCCACGTTTGCAGGCCTCGCTGAACGACGATCCCGACGCCATGTTGCTGGTGGGACGTCGCCACCTGCGTTCGAACAACTCCTGGATGCACAACATTCGGGTGTTGGTGAAGGGAAAGCCCCGCTGCACGCTGCAGATTCACCCCGAGGACGCCGCACGGCTCGGCGTGGCGGATGGTGCGCCGGTGCAGATCACCAGCCGTGTGGGCAGTGTGGTGGCGCCCGCCGAAATCACCGACGGAATTCGACCGCGGGTCGTCAGCTTGCCGCATGGTTGGGGTCATAATGTCCCGGGAACTCGGCAAGGTATTGCGCAAGAGTTCGCAGGGGTGAATTCCAACGTGCTCACCGACCACGAAGCCATCGATCCGTTGTCGGGCAATGCGGTGCTGAACGGGATTCCCGTGTCGCTTGCCGCCGTCACTGCGTAGCCGGCGGAGTATCGGCCGCCGAGTCTGTTGCACCGACGTAACTTTTTGCGCATCGCAAAAACGACACCAAAAAGACGAATCACACGGCTGTAGGCTGCACCTACCGGTTGTGGGCGGAACCGCAATTTCGGGCTGTTTTCTACCATCCCTAGTG
>JAFMJP010000042.1 GCA_017853375.1 Actinomycetota bacterium | reverse complement strand
ACGGCGCCGTGGCGCCAATCGACGACGGCGACGATTGGAATCGTGACTTCGATCCGCGTTCGGATGCCCGCGAACGTGCTCTCAACATACTTTTCGAGGCCGATGTCCGTGGATGTGCGCCACGCGAGGTGGTCGAGCGAATCCAAGTGCCACTGGATGCCCTCACCACACTGTTGGTGGAAGGCGTGGAGAAACATCGTGCGCGCATCGATGAGCTCATCTCCTCGCATAGTCATGCCTGGTCGATCGATCGCATGGCCACGACAGATCGCAACGTCTTGCGAGTTGCCACGTACGAGTTGATTGGCCGTGCAGACATTCCCACTGCGGTGGTGCTCAATGAAGCCGTTGGATTGGCCAAGCGATACGGCACCGACGACTCGGGGCGGTTCGTCAACGGCATGTTGTCGGCAATAGCCCGAACCACGCGCGAGGGCGCTGCTCCGGCCACCGACTAGAACTCATTCATGGCAGTTGACCTGCGCGCCGCGCTCGGCGCACTGTTGCGCAGGTGGGGGCGAATCACGGTGTGGCACTCGATTGCCGTCTGCCTCACGTTGCTGTACACGGGGTGGCTCGCCGTTCGGACCACGCGGAATCATTTTGGGCTGGGCACCTCTGCGTACGATTTCGGTTTGTACGACCAGGGCGTGTGGTTGCTGTCGCAGGGCAAGGCACCGTTCGTCACGCTGATGGGCCGCAATCTCTTCGGCGACCACACATCGTTCATCCTGTTGCCGCTCGTTCCGTTGTATTGGGTGGTGGGGTCGACTGGCTTGTTGTTCGTCGTGCAGGCCATTGCGCTCGGGCTCGGGGCATTGCCTATCTGGAAGATCACACGACATCTGCTGGGCTCACTACCGATGTCATGCATCGCGGTCGTGGCGTATCTGTTGCATCCGGCGCTGACGTACACGGGACTCGAGAACTTCCACCCGGACGCAGCGTTGGCGCCGTTGATCGCGTGGGCGTTGTATGCAGGAATCACGTATCGCTGGGTGCAATACACCTTTGCAGTGCTGCTCATACTGGCGGTGAAAGAAGATACGGCGCTCTTCGTGGTGGCGCTCGGCGCCTGGGTCGCACTCCGTCGGGATCGGCAAATCGGTTTGCTCACCATCTTCGGTGCGGTCTGGTTCGCAGTATTGATGCTGTTTGCGGTGATGCGGGGCATCGTTGGTGTGCCATACCGCAACGAGTGGCGGTTGCCGTTCGGCGGGTTTGGAGGGCTCATTCGAACGGCGTTGACGCGCCCCGACAAGCTCATCCGACATCTGGTTGATGGCGAGCGCCCGCTGTACCTGCTGCAGATTCTGGCACCGGTTGGATTCGTTGCTCTGCTACGTCCGGAGATTGCACTGCTCGGCACGTTGCCATTGCTCACCAATCTTGTGAGCACGTTTTGGTATCAGAGCCAGATCGAATACCACTATGCCGTGCAATTCGTGCCCATCGTGGTGATCGGCGCGATGTTCGCAATCTCGCGAGTTGCCGAGCACCTCCGCAGCTGGATGGCGGGACTTGTCTTGGTCGGGGCTCTCATCTGTGCGGTGGCATGGACACCGTTGCCGTTGATGCGAGTGCAGGCTCCGACCTGGACTCCGAGGCACCCGTCGGTTTCGGCTGCGCACGAAGCCATCTCTCGGGTGCCACACGACTCCGTGGTGGCCGCCTACCACACGTTGACCGCGCACATGGCACGGCGCGAGCGGATCTACGTGTTTCCCGTGCCATTTCGCCGAGTGTTGTACGGTCCCGACGTCTTTGCCAAGGGTGATCGTTTGCCATTCGCCGACGAGGTGCAGTTCGTGATCCTTCCCCGTGAATTGGATGGTGAAGCGGAGCTCGACTGGCAACGGGAGAGTTCCCGCTTTGAGGTGGTCTACGGCAATGACTGGTGGACGGTGTACGAACGACTACGCTGAGGCCACCGTCAAGTGAGTCCTGTGAGGCTCGCACGGCAGGAGTATCAGGTGAGCAACACGGTGATGTCGGCTGACGACGTCAGACGGGCAATTACCCGCATCGCTCACGAAATTCTCGAGCGCCAGCACGGCCCCGCTCAGATTGCCGTCGTCGGATTGCAGCGCGGTGGTGCCTGGTTGGCCGACGCAATCGTCGGCGCATTGCACGTGATCGAACCCGAGAGCCGGGTGCCGCTCGGTTATCTCGATGTCAGCATGCATCGCGACGACATCGGACTGCGTCCCGTGGTGCCCGGCGCCATCAGTCGAATCGAGTTTCCGGTTGATGGTGCAACCGTGGTGCTGGTTGACGATGTGTTGTTCACCGGTCGCACGGTGCGCGCTGCGATGGAGGGAATCAACACCTACGGTCGTCCACGCGCAATTCAGCTTGCCGTGTTGGTGGATCGCGGTCATCGTGAACTTCCGATTCGGCCCGACTATGTCGGCAAGAACCTTCCGACGCGTCTCTCCGAGGACGTTCGGGCCACGAGCGAGGGAGTCGTCGTGAGCCGCGGAGTCGAATCATGAAGCACTTGCGCAGCATCGATGAACTCGGACACGACGGGCTCGTGCGACTGCTCGAGCTCACCAACCACATGGTGGAGGTCAACAGCCGACCCGTTCCCAAAGTGCCCGCCTTGCGCGGTCGCACGGTGGTGAGTCTGTTCTTCGAAGACTCCACCCGTACGCGATTGTCGTTCGAGACTGCTGCGAAGCGTTTGTCGGCCGACACGATGACGTTCAGCGTGTCGACATCGAGTGTCAACAAGGGCGAAAGCTTGCGGGACACCGTGGAGACCATCACCGACATGGGCGTCGACGCGTTCGTGGTTCGACACAAGTCGACGGGCATCCCATGGCAAATCAGCGACTGGACGAATGCGTCGGTAGTAAACGCCGGAGACGGATGGCACCAACATCCGACACAGGCATTGGTGGACTGCTTCACCGTGCGTCAAGCGCTTGGACGCGAACGATTCGATGGGCTGACCCTCACCATCGTCGGCGATATCAAACACAGCCGAGTGGCGCGCAGCAACATCAGCGCGTTCAGCATGTTGGGGGCAAGGGTCGTCTTGGTTGCGCCACCAACGTTGCTGCCGCCCGATGTCTCCCACTGGCCGGTCGAGGTGTCGCATCGACTCGACGACGTACTCGGAAGCACCGACATTCTCTACATGTTGAGGTTGCAGAGTGAGCGCATGTCGCAGGGTCACGTGCCGAATTTGCGCGAGTACGCAGAAACGTTCGGTCTCGATGCCGTTCGCGTCGGCAGGCTGCCTTCACGCGCAGTGCTCATGCATCCGGGACCGATGAACCGAGGAGTCGAGATGATGGTGGACCCTTCCACGTTGCCCAATTCGCTGATCCATCAGCAGGTTTCCAATGGAGTGTCGGTACGC
Source organism: Actinomycetota bacterium (assembly GCA_017853375.1). GTDB lineage: Bacteria > Actinomycetota > Acidimicrobiia > Acidimicrobiales > Ilumatobacteraceae > F1-60-MAGs027. Next base: position 9,261 of record JAFMJP010000042.1, on the reverse strand, counting down.
ATGGCGGTGTTGTTCGACTTGTTGGCAGGAGAGTCCTCCGCGTCGCATCTTTCCCAGGTGGCGTCATGAATCGTTCGGCTGACGTTCGCGCGACTACTCGTACCGTGCTGAAGGGTGGACGCGTCGTCGACTCCCGCGGCGAGCAATTGGCGGATGTGGCAATCCAGCACGGCGTGATCGTCGAGGTTGGCGCACGGTTGACGGGTGATCACGTCGTCGACGCCACCGGGTGCGTCGTCGCGCCGGGCTTCGTGGATCTCCATGCGCATTTGCGAGAGCCGGGAAAGGAAGAAGCAGAGACCATCGAAACGGGCAGTCGTGCCGGAGCGAAAGGCGGCTATACCGCACTGGTGGCCATGCCGAATACCGACCCTCCGCAGGACAGCGTTGCCGTCATCGACTTCGTGCGCGAGCAAGGAAAGCGCGCCGGACTCGTTGAGGTGGTGCCGAGCGGCTGCATCACGCTGGGTCGAAAGGGCGAAGCACTGGCTCCGATGGCCGAACTTGCTGCTGCCGGCGTGCGGATCTTCACCGACGACGGAAATGGGGTACAAGACGAACTGCTCATGCGCCGTGCGATGGAATACGCCAAAGGGCTCGGTGTGACGTTGGCACAACACTGTGAAGTGGCCAGCCTCACCAAAGGTGCCGTCATGAACGAGTGTCAGTGCTGCACGTCGCTTGGTTTGCCGGGATGGCCGTCGCTTGCCGAGGAGCTGATGGTGTTCCGCGACATCGAATTGGCCAGACTCACCGGTGCGCGTGTGCACTTCCTGCACCTGTCAACTGCGCGGAGCGTGGAGCTGGTGCGTGCTGCGAAACGCGACGGGCTTCCCGTGACGGCGGAAGTGACGCCACACCACTTGTCGCTCGACGACACACGTCTTGCTTCCTTCGACACGGTGTTCAAGGTGAACCCGCCGTTGCGGTCTCCGTCCGACATCGCGGCGTTGCGTGCCGGCGTGAAGGACGGGACCATCGATGCACTCGCCACGGATCACGCCCCGCATCCGCGTCGCGACAAGGAGCTGTCCCTGGATCAGGCTCCACCGGGAATGCTCGGGCTCGAGACTGCACTCGGCGTGGCGCTCGGAGTGCTCGATGTCGATCTGGTGCATTTGGTGCGCATCATGTCCATTCGACCGGCGCAGATTGCCGGAATCGCCGATCGGCATGGACGTGATCTTGAAGTTGGTGCACCTGCCAACATGGTGGTGTTCGATCCCAACGTCACCTGGCAGGTTTCGCCCGACTCATTGGCCAGCAAGAGCAGGAACACGCCCTACATCGGCATGACCCTGCGCGGCAGGGTGCGGCACACGTTCTTCAACGGCACTGCAACCGTGCTGGACGGAGATGCACAACGATGATGTCATCGGGCGGAAGCGAACAACGATGACCGTGTCGCGACCGGCAGTCTTGGTGCTCGCCGACGGCAGCGTCTTCGAGGGTGAGGCCATCGGGGCCGACATGCCTATCGCGTCGGGTGAGGTGGTGTTCCATACGGGGATGAGCGGTTATCAGGAAGTGATGACCGATCCGAGCTATGCCGGACAGATCATCACCTTTACCACACCCCACATCGGCAACTACGGCGTGGCTCGACTCGACAACGAGAGCAGCAGGGTGTTTGCCCGCGGTGTCGTCATACGGGAGATGGCCAGACGACGAAGCAACTGGCGCAGTGACGAGCCGCTCGAAGAGTTTCTGCGGTCACGCAATGTGGGTGGCATCACCGGCGTCGACACACGGCGACTCACGCGACTACTGCGCGACACCGGATCGATGACTGGTGCCTTCGGAACGGCCGACGAAGCGACATTGCGGGCGGCCTTGCTGAAAGAGCAGGGCACGGCCGGGCGCGACCTCGTTGCGCAAGTCAGCACGTTGGCCCCCTACGACGTGGCGAACAGCGCACGAAAAGGAGTGAAGCCGTTGTCCGTGGTTGCCTACGACTTCGGCATCAAGCGCACCATCCTTTCTTGCTTGAGCGAGATTGCCGACGTGCACGTGGTGCCCGCGCGCACGCCTGCGGCCGAAGTCATCGCGCGCAAGCCTGATGGAGTGTTCCTCTCCAACGGTCCTGGTGATCCGGAGATGGTGCTCGACGCTCCGGACAACATCCGCAACATCATTGCTGCCGACATTCCTCTCTTCGGCATCTGCTTGGGGCACCAGTTGCTCGGTTTGGCCCTTGGTGGACGCACCTTCAAGCTGCCCTATGGGCACCACGGCGCGAATCATCCCGTGCGCGATTCGGCCACCGGGAGGGTGGAAATCACGAGTCAGAACCACAACTTCTGTGTCGATCCCGACTCGATTGCCGACAAAGTGAGCGTGACGCACGTGAACCTGAACGACAACACCAACGAAGGTATGTCGGTGCGTGGAGCACGTGCATTCAGCGTGCAGTACCACCCGGAGGCAGGCCCCGGGCCGCACGACTCCCGCTACTTGTTCGACAGATTCGCCGGTCTCATGCGCGGTGCCGGTTCCTGATGCCGCGGCGCAGCGATCTCTCCAGCATCTTGGTGATCGGCTCGGGGCCGATCGTCATCGGTCAAGCCTGCGAGTTCGACTACTCGGGCACGCAAGCGTGTCGCGTTTTGCGAGCCGAGGGTTATCGCGTGATCCTCGCCAACTCCAATCCGGCAACGATCATGACCGATCCCGATTTTGCCGATCGTACCTACATCGAGCCGCTCACACCCGACGTGTTGGCGGCAATCATCGAACGCGAGAAGCCCGATGCAGTACTGCCAACGCTCGGGGGACAAACTGCACTCAATCTGGCAATGGCGCTCTACGAGCGGGGACTGGCCGGGGTCCCCGGGACACCGGAGCTCATCGGCGCCAATGCAGAGGCCATCGCTACGGCCGAGGATCGCGAGAAGTTCAAGGTGGCGATGTTGGAAATCGGGTTGAAGGTTCCCAAGAGTGGCATCGCACACTCGCTGGAAGAAGCCGAGATCGTCCTCCACGACATCAAACTGCCGGTCATCATCCGACCGGCATACATCCTGGGGGGTCGTGGTACGGGAATTGCAACGACACCCGCAGAATTCACGCGCATCGTTGCTGCAGGCCTGGCTGCAAGTCCGATCAACGAGGTGCTCATCGAGACGTCGATCAAGGGATGGAAAGAGTACGAGCTCGAGGTCATGCGTGATCGCGCAGACAATTGCGTGATCATCTGTTCCATCGAGAACGTCGATGCAATGGGTGTTCATACGGGGGACAGCATCACCGTGGCGCCGGCGATGACGCTGTCCGATACCGAGTACCAAGAAATGCGTGATGCCGCGTTTGCCTGTATTCGCCGGGTGGGCGTAGAGACCGGTGGCTCCAACGTGCAGTTTGCCGTGAATCCGGCGAACGGCGACCAAGTGGTCATCGAGATGAATCCGCGCGTATCGCGCTCGTCCGCGCTGGCGTCCAAAGCGACCGGGTTTCCGATCGCCAAGATCGCCGCAAAGTTGGCGGTTGGTTACACGCTGGACGAAATTGCGAATGACATCACAAAGAAAACCCCTGCGAGCTTCGAACCCACGATCGACTACGTGGTAACCAAGGTGCCACGCTGGGCATTCGAAAAATTCGATGGCGCAAGCAACGTCCTCGGCACGCAGATGCGCAGTGTCGGGGAAGCAATGGCAATCGGTCGGACCTTTCCCGAAAGTTTGCAAAAGGCCCTGCGCTCGTTGGAGATCGGTCGTGCGGGTCTCAACTGCGATGCGGCGGAGAAGAACTTCGAATCGATCGACGACCACCAGCTGCTGACGGCCATCGCAACACCGACACCCGACCGCCTCTTTCAGGTTGGCGAGTGCATTCGCCGCGGGCTCGACCTCGACGAGTTGTACGCAGCCACCGGGATCGATCCTTGGTTCCTCGACCAGATGAAGGCGATCTACGAGGAGCGCGCAGCAGTGCAGGCGGCTTCGCCGCAATCGCTCGATCGTCACGCATGGCGTCGTGTCAAGCGACTGGGCTTCAGCGATGCACAGCTGGCATGGTTGTGGGGTGTGAGCGAGTCGACCGTTCGGTTGGCGCGCGAGCAGGTGGGCGTTCTTCCGACCTACAAGTCGGTGGATACCTGCAGCGCGGAGTTCGCTGCCGAAACTCCGTATTTCTATTCGACATATGAGGACGAGTCGGAAGTGCGGCCATCCGCGAAGGATCGTGTCATCATCCTGGGAAGTGGACCCAATCGCATCGGGCAGGGAATCGAATTCGACTACTGCTGTGTGCATGCCAGCTTTGCGTTGCGTGAGGCCGGCTTTGAGACCGTGATGTTGAACTGCAATCCAGAGACGGTGTCAACTGACTACGACACCTCGGACCGGCTGTACTTCGAGCCACTCACCACCGAAGACGTCCTCAACGTGATTGCGGCTGAAGCCAAGGCGGCCGGCAGACCGCCGAAGTTGATCGTGTCGCTCGGCGGTCAAACACCGTTGAAGCTTGCCTCGTCACTACCGCCGGAACTCATCGCGGGGACATCGCCGGCGTCGATCGACATTGCCGAGGACCGCGAACAGTGGAATGCCTTGTGCAATCGACTTGGGATCGCTCAGCCACCGGGAGCAACCGCAACGAACCTCGCCGGCGCACGAGCTGTGACGGCAACGACGGGTTACCCCGTACTGGTACGACCGAGCTACGTGCTCGGGGGTCGCGCGATGCGAATCGTGCACGATGACCAGCAGCTCGACGAAGCCATGGCCGAGATGGAGCGATTCGGCACACTCGGACGAGAAGGCGGATTGTCGGCGAGTCGGCCCGTGCTCATCGATCGGTTCTTGCAGAATGCCACCGAGGTCGACGTCGATGCAATCCGCGATTCGACGGGCGAAGTGCTCATCGGTGGGGTGATGGAGCATGTCGAGGAAGCGGGAATCCACTCCGGGGATTCCGCCTGTGCGCTGCCACCGCAAAACCTGTCGGCACAGGCGATTGCCACGATCGAGAGCTACGTACGCAAGATTGCCGATGCGCTCGAAGTGCGCGGACTCATCAACGTGCAGTTCGCAGTGTCCGAGGGCACCGTGTACGTGATCGAGGCAAATCCGCGCGCAAGTCGCACCGTGCCATTCGTGGCCAAGGCAACCGGAGTGCCCCTGGCGATGGTGGCCAGTCGTGTGATGTTGGGTGCAACGCTGGAACAACTGCGCGCCGAGGGTTTGGTGCGTCCGCCGGCCACCGGCCACGTGAGCGTGAAGGAAGCCGTACTGCCGTTCAATAGATTCCCGGAAGTTGATACGACGCTTGGGCCGGAGATGCGTTCGACCGGTGAGGTCATGGGAATAGATCGCACCTTCGGCCGGGCATTCATCAAAGCGCAGTCGGCTGCAGGTACCGAGCTTCCGCTGAGCGGACGCGTCTTCGTCTCGTTGAACGATCGCGACAAATCGGCTGCGGTGGAGATTGGTCGGGCGCTCGTTGAAGTGGGGTGCACGGTGGTGGCCACGAGCGGGACCGCTGCGGTGCTGAAGGATGGCGGCGTGCCGGTGGAACGCATCGTCGGGAAGGTGTCGCAACGCAGCACGGAACGCTCGATTTCGCGGGACGAGAGTGAACTACTCGGCGATGCGGTGACGCTGATCGAGTCGGGCGATATTGCGTTCGTCATCAACACTCCGCAAGACAGCGGCACCCACCGAGACGGCGAGGCAATTCGCAAGGCCGCGAACGTGAAGGGAGTTGCACTGGTCACCACGGTTCGTGCTGCACGTGCAGCCGTACAGGGAATGCGAGAACGTCGCGACGAGCCACTCGCCATCCGGTCGCTCCAGGAATATCACGGTGCCTGATTCGGTCGCGCTCCCGAAGGCGCGCGTTGGAGGCGTGGAACTCCCGAGTCCGGTGCTCCTTGCCTCCGGGACTGCAGGTCACTCCGATGAATTGGCTGCGTACATGGACCTGTCGGCCCTCGGCGCCGTGGTGGTGAAGTCGGTGGCATCGTTCGAGTGGCAGGGAAATCCGGCACCGCGATTGCATGCCGTGTCGGGAGGCATGATCAATGCAGTCGGACTCCAGGGTCGGGGAGTCGGCGATTGGACGTCCCAAGACCTTCCGCGATTGCGAGCTCGCGGCGCTCGCGTGGTGGCGAGCATCTGGGGATTCCGGGAGAGTGAATACGAAGCGGCAGCCCTTGCACTGAATGAAGTAGCGGCACAACTCACTGCAGTGGAAGTGAACTTGTCCTGCCCCAACGTGGAGCACGCGCGCAGTATGTTCGCGCACGATGCAGCGCAATCGTCTCGGGTGATTGCGGCCGTCCGCCGTGCACTGCCGAAAACTCCGATCTGGGCAAAGTTGAGCCCAAACACCGATCGTCTCGTGGAGGTTGCCGGAGTCGTGGCGAGTGCCGGGGCGGATGCGTTGGTGCTCGTGAACACCGTGTTGGGTATGGCCATTGACACGGACACCAGGCGACCGGTGCTCGGTAACGGCGGCGGGGGTGTGAGTGGGGCTGCGATACACGCAGTGGCTGTGCGCAGCGTGTTCGACGTGCGGGCCGCGTTGCGTGACGTACCGATCATCGGAGTCGGAGGAGTTTCACATGCCAATGATGCGCTGGAGCTGATGATGGCGGGAGCCAACGCGGTACAGATCGGTACTGCAACATTTGCCGACCCACGTGCGGCGATGAAGATCCAACGGGGCATGTTGCGTTGGGCACATCGTCGAAGTGTCTCGTCATGGGAAGAGATCATCGGGAGTGCGCACTAGCCTTCTGATATGGCAGTGACGCCAGTGGTAAGTCGGCGCAGCGATGAAGTGATGCAGCGCCTCACGCGTCTACGCAACGGAATCGACCGCCTGGTGGCATCGGTGCGCGATGGCCATGTCTCACTTTCCGATGTGTTTGCGATTGCAGATCGCGACACCGCCCCAGCTGATGATGACTCCGTGCCGAGCGACGGCGAGGTGGCTTCGTTCGTGTACCTCGTCAAGGTTGCCGAAGCAGTGCCCGGCGTCGGCAAGGTACGAGCTCGACGAATACTGGAAGAACACGGTTTGGGTGAGCGCACACGAGTGGGGGCGGTGCCGCGTGACGTTCGCGCGGCACTCGTTGCGGCGTTGTCATGAGCGGACTGGTGTTCGTGGTATCCGGGCCGGGTGGCGTCGGAAAAAGCACGGTGGTTGGCGAGCTCATGAAGCGTGATGCCGAATTGTGGCTGAGTCGTTCGTGGACCACCCGCGAACGCCGACCAGGCGAAGCAGATGATGCGTACAACTTCGTCACCCGCGCCGAGTTCGAGGCCAACATCGATGCCGGCGGGTTCCTGGAGTGGACCAACTTTCTCGGCAACTACTACGGCACGCCCATTCCTGCCGCACCAGCCGGAAAGGACATCGTGCTGGAAATCGAGGTGGATGGCGCGAGTCAGATCAAGAAGCAGCACCCCAACGCCGTGTTGATCTTCGTGCTGCCACCGTCCCGCGAAGAGCAGCGCGAGCGCCTCATGGTGCGCGGTGACGACGAGCGCAAAGTTGACCAACGGTTGCGCAAAGCCGAAGAAGAGGAGCCCGTGGGTATCGCCTTGGCCGACCACGTCATCGTCAACCAGACCATCGACAAGACCATCGCCGATATGTTGGGCATCATCGCTGGGGCACGTCGCGCCGCTAGCCTCTAGTGGTCCTGAGCCTCGAGCTCGGTCCATTCGAAATCCAACCCGCGAAGGAGCCTTGTGAGCAACACCCCCGAAAGTTCGATGATGTCGCCGGCGATCGAAAATCTGATGGGTCGTACCAAGTCCAAGTTCAGCCTCGTGACGCTGGCCGCCAAGCGCGCCCGCGAAATCACCGAGTACTTCGGCAACCTGCAGACGGGAAGCGTGGTGGGGCCAACGGTGGAATCCGTGAGCACCAAGCATCTTTCGGTTGCGTTCGAAGAGATTGCCGCCGACAAGGTTCGTTTCGTGCCCAAGACGCTGGAAGAGATTCGCGCGGAGATCGCCGAGTTGCAGCGCCAGGAAGACGAAGCCAATGCACTCGCAGCTTCGCAGGACGCCGAAGCACAGCCCGAGTAGGTCGCGCGCATGGTTCGCAAGTACACGTTTACCTCGGAGAGTGTCACCGAGGGTCATCCCGACAAGATGGCGGACCAAATCAGCGACTCGGTGCTGGATGCGATCCTTGCCGAAGACCCCCAGGGTCGCGTTGCATGCGAAACCTTGCTGACCACGGGTCTGTGCGTGGTTGCAGGTGAAATCACCACATCGGCGTACGTCGACATTCCGAAGTTGGCACGAAGCGTCATCAAGGACATCGGTTACGACAACGCCGCCTACGGCTTCGACGGAAACACGTGCGGTGTCATCATCAGCATCGACGAACAGTCGAGCGACATCGCGATGGGAGTCGACAAGAGCGAAGAGTTGCGCGGGGGCAAGAGCGGCGAAGATCGCCTGAACTCCCAGGGTGCCGGCGACCAAGGAATGATGTTCGGTTACGCCTGCAACGAAACTCCCGAGCTGATGCCGCTGCCAATCTTCATGGCGCACCGCCTGGCCGAGCAGCTCACGGAGGTTCGCAAGTCGGGCGCAATTCCGTACCTGCGTCCTGACGGCAAGACACAGGTGACCTTCGACTATGAAGACGGAGTTCCCGTTCGTTTGCGTACCGTGCTGATCAGCACGCAACATGCCGACGGTATTTCACGCGACACGGTGATTCGTCCGGACCTCATCGAACAGGTCATTCGTCCGGTGGTGCCGGCGCAGTTTGCCAAGGATGATTACGCGGTGTACATCAACCCGACGGGTGAGTTCGTCAAGGGTGGACCACACGCCGATACCGGTTTGACGGGTCGCAAGATCATCGTCGATACCTATGGCGGAATGGGACGTCATGGCGGTGGCGCATTCAGCGGCAAAGACCCGTCGAAAGTCGACCGTTCGGCTGCGTACGCGGCGCGATGGGTTGCAAAGCACGTGGTGGCTTCCGGTGCTGCACGCCGTTGTGAAGTGCAGGTGGCATACGCCATTGGTATGGCCCAACCAATCAGCATCTTGGTGGAGACGTTCGGCACCAATGCCATCGACGAGTCGAAGATCGAGCAAGCCGTACGCGACACGTTCGATCTGCGTCCGGCAGCCATCGTGCGCGATCTCGATTTGAAGCGTCCGATCTACCGCAAAACTGCCGCCTACGGTCACTTTGGTCGCAACAATCCAGAGTTCACCTGGGAACAGTTGTCTCGTCTCGACGCCTTCAAGAAAGCCGCCAAGCTCTAGTTCTCCTGGCGAG
>JAFMJP010000041.1 GCA_017853375.1 Actinomycetota bacterium | reverse complement strand
CGCGCAGTGTGACGATGTATTCACCGGGAATCGGGTCGCCGATGGCGAGGTCGTCTATCGACGGCACCACAGTGGTGCTGGTTGTTGATGAACTCGTGGATGTGGTCGAGCTCGACGTGGAAGTGGTGGACGGCTCCGTCGAGCTCGTGGCCACCGTCGTCGTACTGGGCTCCTGTGTATCGATGACCGACATCACGGAGTCGGGTTCGACGATCAACACCTGCGTGTCATTCTTCAATCGTCGAACGTCGGCACTGTCCAATTCGGCGACGAATCCCTTCACCTTGCTGGAGAACACGTCGCTGACGTCGTTGCCGAGCGAAGTTTCCTTGTTCACCTTCGCGGCAACACTCACCGAATCCTTCAGAATGACGATGTAGTCCTTGCCTTCGACATCAGAAGTTGCCGGCGAACCACGACCGATCGATGCGGGCGGCACGCTGCTCGCCGATACGGGCGCAACCGGCAACAACGCCATGAGCGATGCCGCTCCAAGGCACAGGGCCACCACCCGACGAATTCTCACAACCACCTAACGGCAGGGTACCCCGTATCTGTAACAAGATTTTCCGAATTTCCGAAAAAGCTTCCCTGGGTGCCCACCACCTACCGTGGAGGCCATGCCCAACACCCAACAGCTCTCGTCCAATACGCCAATCGCCGTGGTGACTGGGGCCAATTCAGGTATTGGTCGTGCCACCACCCTGGCCTTTGCCAGGGCCGGCTATCACGTCGTTGGGACCGTTCGTGGACTGGCCAAGGCCGACAAATTGCTCGCCAAAGCTCGCGATGTCGATGTTGCCGACCGACTCACACTGGTGGAGATGGACGTTGGTGACTCGGCATCGGTCACCGCTGGATTCGCGCAGATTTTCGCAATCACCCCGCACGTCGACGTGCTCGTCAACAATGCAGGTGTTGGTGGCAATGCAGTCACCGAGGAGTGTCCCATTGACACCTACACGGAGGTGTTCAACATCAATCACAACGGCTCCGTGCGATGCATTCAAGCGGTGTTGCCGACGATGCGCGAACGTCGGAGCGGTGCGATCGTCAACGTGTCCTCCGTCGTCGGAAGAATCACCGCGATTGCACAATCGCCGTACTACGTCTCCAAGTGGGCGGTGGAAGGAATGAGCGAAGGTCTCGCCCATGAACTTGCACCGTTCGGGATTCGAGTCGCAATCGTGGAACCCGGAATCACTCGCAGTTCGATCTTCGGCAAGAACATCGATGCGCCGAACCAGTCGGGTGCGTACGACGCCCACTACCGGCGACTCTTTGCCTTCTATGCCGCAGGTATCACGAATGCCACACCGGCAGAAGATGCCGCCGCCACCATCCTTGAGGCTGCAACTACATCTGTACCTCGACTTCGATGGCATTGTTCCTGGGGAGCAGAAGAACTGCTTGCGGCGCGCGCGGCAATGACTGATGAAGAATGGGTGTCGTTCGGACGACATCTCGATGATGAGGCGTACTACGACGAGTTTCTCGCGCGCTTTGGTCTGGACATCCGCCCCCAGCAATAGTCTGGAACCGTGACCACGCTTCCTCCTCCAACATTGCAACCAACTACGCACGCGGCCGCTCGAGCTGCAGCAGCCCACAAGGTGTACGGATCGGGCGACAGCGAGGTTCGCGCCCTTGACGGCATCGATGTGAGTTTTGAAAAGGGAAAGTTCACCGCCATCATGGGTCCGAGCGGATCAGGTAAGTCCACGCTCATGCATTGCATCGCGGGACTCGACTCGCTCACCAGTGGAAGCGTCTTCATTGGGGACACCAACCTTTCGTCACTCAACGACAAACAGCTCACCGAACTGCGCCGCGAGAAGGTGGGCTTCGTCTTCCAGGCGTTCAATCTCATCCCCACGCTGAACGCCTACGAAAACATCACACTGCCCTTGACCCTGGGCAAGAAAAAGGGTGACTCGGCATGGATTGACCGCGTGATTGACACCATTTCGTTGCGCGATCGGCTCGACCATCGTCCGAGTGAATTGTCGGGCGGACAACAGCAGCGTGTCGCCATCGCACGAGCGCTGGCCAGCCAACCCGACATCATCTTCGCCGATGAGCCAACGGGCAACCTCGACTCCAAAACCGGTTCGGAGGTGCTCGCTTTCATGCGTCGCGCGGTGAGTGACCTTGGCCAAACCATCGTGATGGTCACTCACGACGCGGTGGCAGCGAGCTACGCCGACCGAATCGTGTTCTTGGCGGACGGACGTGTAGCAGGCGAAATGTTCTCACCCACTGCACAGAAGGTTCTCGACTACCTGAAGCGTCTCGGCGAGTAGTCCTCGTATGTTCCGCCTTGCCGTAAAGATGACGCTCGCCCGCACGGGTCGACTGGTACTCACGTCGCTGGCCGTCATCCTCGGTACCGCATTTCTCTCCGGAACCTTCGTCTTCCGTGACACCATCAACCAAACTTTCGATCGACTGTTCGCGGACGTATTCCGCGATGTCGATGCCTACGTCCGATCCACCACGTTCTTGGAACTCGACTTTGGTGGCGAACAGCGAGCAGCGACGCCGGTTGCAGTGCTCGATGCCGTTCGCAATGTCGAAGGTGTCACCTCGGCAACCGGTGACATCCAGGCTTTCGCACGAGTCATCGGCAAGGACGGCACGCCGCTCGGCAGTGAAGGCAACGGTCCACCCACATTCGGCGGAATCGCCTCATCGGATTCGGCCGGACTGTGGTCGATTACCTCGGGCCGTCTCCCGGTTGGACCAAACGAAGTCATTCTCGACAAGGCCACCGCCGACAACGGAGCCTTCGTCGTCGGCGACTCCGTGCGTGTGGTCGCCGTGCGCGGTGCCCGCGAGTTCACGTTGGTGGGTATCGCCAGCTACGGAGACATCTCATCGCCTGGCGGTGCAACGTTCGCGTTGTTCGACCAGCCGACTGCGTCGGAGTTCCTGCTGCAACCCGGCTTTGTCGATGCAATCTTGGTCGAGGGTGACGACTCCGTCGGCGACGACGTTTTGGCAAAGCGCATCGATGCTGCTCTCCCGACCGAGCTGAAACTGGAAACACTCACGGGCGCCGAAATCACCGCCGAAGTACAGGGGCAGATCAAGGATGTGCTCAACATCTTCTCCACATTCCTCATCATCTTTTCCTACATCGCCCTCGGAATCGGTTCGTTCGTCATCTACAACGTCTTCTCCATCACCGCGGCACAACGACAACGCGAAAATGCGTTGTTGCGTGCAATCGGAGCGAGTCGTCGGCAAGTGTCGCGCGCACTCCTGATCGAGTCGACGGCCATGGGAATCGTCGGGTCCGTCATCGGCTTCGGCATCGGAATTCTCCTTTCTCAAATGCTGAATGCCCTACTCAAGGCCACCGGATTCGAGGTTCCAACGCAGGGTCTGGCGATTTCACCGAACTCGTTCATCAACACACTGATTGCAGGAGTGGTCGTCACCATCTCTGCCGCATGGTTTCCGGCTCGTCGAGCCGGTCGAGTTCCTCCGCTCGCAGCCCTCCGTGACACCGCGCTGGATACTGCCGGCAGTATCTCGCGCCGAGTCGTCATCGGATTGGTGCTTGTGGCAGCAGGTGGCGTGGGCATGTTTGCGGCGATGAACGATGCGCCGGTGCAGGTACTGGGTCTCGGCGTTCTTGGAGTGTTCTCCGGCATTCTCGTACTCGGACCCGCCATCGCACGACCAGTTGCACTCTTCATCGGTCTGCCTGTCGCCAAGTTGCGTGGCGCAAGCGGAGTGATGGCACGTCAGAATGCGGCAAGAAATCCCAAGCGCACGTCACGAACAGCTGCCCCGGTGTTGCTCGGCGTAGCCCTGGTCACTGCGTTCACCGCGCTAGCCGCCAGTATCCGCTCGGAAATTCGTGACACGTTTGGCAATGCATTCAGTGGTGACATCGCACTCACCGTCGACTCACAAGGCTTCGGCGGTATTCCACTGACCATCACCGATCAGATTGCGGAGCTTGATGGAGTCGCTCAAGCAACCGGTGTCGGGTTCACGTCCGTTCGTCTCATCGATCCGAATGAACCCGCATCCACCACACAAGCAAGCGCGGCACAGCGCGGAGTGTTCGTACAGACCATCAATCCCGAAACGATCGGTGGCCTCTTCGATTTGGGCGTCACGCAGGGCGATCTCGGCTCGCTGGGCGCAGACGGCATCTTCGTGGATGCCGAACGTGCGGAAAGCAAGGGATGGGACATCGGCACACGGTTGAAAATCATCCGAGTGGATGGTGTGGAGGTGAATGCCGAAGTACGTGGCTTCGTGTCCGGCGACACCAGTTTTGCCAACTACGTCGCCAGTCGTGACATGTTCGCCGACGCTCCATCACCGATCTTTGATGCATTCGTCTACATCAAGGTTGCACCGGGCGCGGTATTCGATGATGTCCGTGACCGGGTCGCAGCAATCAGCAGCGATGCGGGCATCGGCACGCTGCAAACCAAGGACGAGTTCATCGACGATCAGGCAGCCCAAATCAACCAGGTATTGGCGCTCATTTACGGACTGCTCGGATTGTCCATCATCATTGCGATCGTCGGCATCGTCATCACGCTCTTGTTGTCGGTGTTCGAACGTCGCCGCGAGATCGGATTGCTACGTGCCGTGGGCATGACCAAGTCACAGGTACGAACGACGGTGCGCTGGGAAAGTGTCATCACGTCACTGCTCGGGGCAGTGTCCGGAGTGGTGCTCGGCATCGTGATGGGCATCGTGGTGGTTGCAGCACTCAGCGATGAGGGCGACATTACGTTCCGGCTTCCGGTGAACGAAACCCTGTGGATCGTCGTCATCTCGTTCGTCCTGGGTGTGGTGGCTGCGGTGTACCCAGCCTGGCGCGCCACGAAAGTCAACGTCGTGGAGGCGATTGCTGCGACGTGACTCGTAGCGTTCGGCGTCACTACACATGGTGACGGCCGACTGACGACAGCTATCGCTCTTCGAGTGGCTCCGCGAAGATTTTCGCTGCTGGATGTTGATCGGTTGGGGTGTCGTCGGCAAGTCGACGTGGTGCGGTGACCTGTGGCGTGTGCACCGTTTGACACCCTGCGCACCAGTACAACACGCGATGTGCCTCGCCATGATGCGTCACACGAATCAATTCTCCGCAACGACTGCAGGCTTTTCCTTGTCGTCCGTAGACCGCGAGACCACCGTCCACGGATGACGTGGTGACTCGGTGTACCCGCTGCAGGTTTGCGCGCAGCATTTCATGTGCGAGAGAAATCAATTCACGACATTCGTCCGTGGTCAGGTCACTTACTCTCGCCCACGGATTCAGCTCACACGCCCACAGCAATTCACATCGGTAGACATTGCCCACTCCGCACACCACTCGCTGGTCCAACAGCACTTCGGCGATGGTGGTTTCTGGTGGGTCATAGGTGCGCATGCGGATGACGCACTCGTCGATGTCGGGATGCTCCTGGCACAGGTCCGGACCAAGTCGACCCAGGATCGGATGGCGACGCGGATCAAAATCGCGATACGTTTCGACCACCGGTGCCGAGAAGCACACTGCAACCCAATCCGCCACTCCGATGACCACTCTCGCGCGATGCGGTGGTTTGCGCCAGCGCTCTCCCGCCCGATACACGTGCCACGAGCCGGTCATACGCATGTGCGTGTGCAGAACTACACCGTCATCCCACACGATTTCCAGATGCTTGCCGTGGCTCCGCACTTCCTCGACGGTTTGACCAACCCGTGGGGCCACACCATCCAGCCGTGGTGCTTCGAATCGCACCATTTTCTTGCCGATGAGCGCAATCCGTAGCGCCGCAGCACTGCGATAGATCGTGTCACCTTCTGGCATACGCAAAGAGTATTCGTCACACTCATCGTGATTGGTGATTGATGGGTCACTTTTCTCCCTAGGTTGGGTCTTGTGAACGACAAACCCACCCCGGGAGAGGCTGATGATGCCCAGATGGTGCGCCGAGCTGCCCAGCGTTATGGCACCGTCGGCGCAATGTTGGCAGGTGGCATGGTGGCGTTTGATCGACTGCTCGGTCGCAAACCCAAGGAAGAACCTGCCGTGGTGATCGAAGCAGCCACCGAACCCGAGGACATCAACGACGGGATTTCCCTCACCCTCGAGCAGCCTGACGGTGAGGCACTGCAGGTGTTTGCACCACCTCCAGGGCGTCGACGGTCACGGGTGCGGCGTCGACGCCGATCGGCGTAGGTCTCGCCACCGTTGTGTCGTCGGGGTTGCGCTAAGGCAGTACACCAACGGATGCAAGCGCCAGGCGAATGAGGCGATCATGCCCGCTGGTCATTTCGCGGCGCACGGACTCACTCACTGCTTCGCTCGGTGAGTACCAAGCGAGATCCAATGCAGCCTGAGTGGGTTGACAGTCCCCCGACACCGGCACGACGAACGCCAGACTCACCGCATGCTGCCGTGGGTCGTGAAATCCGGAGATTGATGGATCGGGAAAGTACTCCACCACGGTGAAGGGAGCTGGCTCGGGCGGAATCTTGGGAAGGGCGAGTGGTCCGAGATCTTTCTCCAGATGTCGTAACAATGCCTCGCGAATTCGTTCGTTCAGAAGTACTCGCCCCGATACCACGGTTCGCGAGATGGACCCGTCCGGTGCTTGACGCAGCAACATTCCCACATGGGTGACGTTGCCTTGGTCGTCGATACGAACGGGCACGGCATCCACGTACACCAGAGGCACCTGGTCGCGCACGGCGTTCAACTGCTGTGGATCCAACCAATTGGTACGTGTGTCGATTCGATCGGTCATGTGCTGGTTCCTTGGCACCCTGAGGTGCAATTGGGTCGCACGCGACGACCTAGTCTTCGCGCATGACTCGTGGAGAGAAACTACTCGCTTTCTTCCTGCTCGGTGCAGGAATCATGCACTTCGTGAATCCGGAGTTCTTTGATGCCATCGTTCCACCGGCACTTCCCGGGTCGGAGCGTCTTGCCACGTATCTCAGTGGCGTCGCCGAAGTTGCGGTGGGCATCGGCATCATCGTCCAGCGAACGCGTCGCGTGGCGTTGTGGGGCGCTGCCGTGCTCTTCGTGGCGGTGTACCCCGCCAATCTCTACATGGCGTGGGATTGGCGAGATCGGGAACTCTCCGAGCGCCTCGTTGCGTACGTTCGACTTCCGTTGCAGATTCCACTCATCTGGTACGCAGTCGCCAGAGCACGACGTCAGCGGGCGGCGCTGTAGCGACGCGCTCCTTCATTTCGACGCATCAGATCGATGCTTTGCTTCCCGAGGGGGTGACTACCAGTTACCGGCGACGTACTTGGTTTCTAGGAAGGCCAGGATGCCGTCGTGCCCACCCTCGCGACCGAGTCCCGACGCCTTCACCCCGCCAAACGGTGCTGCCGGATCGCTCACGAGACCACGGTTGAGCCCGATCATTCCGGTTTCCAGTGCTTCGGCAAAACGCAGCCCCTTGGCCACATCGCGCGTAAACACGTACGACACCAGTCCGTGTTCCACCGAATTGCAGTGCGTGAGAATGTCATCGGCCTCCCGAAATTTCACGATCGGCGCGACGGGACCGAAAACTTCTTCCTGCAAGATTGCCGAACCGAAGCCCACATCGGTGAGCACGGTCGGGTGATAGCCGAACGACTTGTCGCTCGCACGCGTACCGCCGCACAACACGGTCGCCCCACCGGCGACGGCGCCATCGACCAACGAGGCAACATTGTCTTGTTGCGCTCGGGAGATGAGTGGACCCACCTGCGTGGTGGCATCCAAGCCGTTGCCGAGCACCAGTGATGCCATGCGTTGCGTAAATGCGTCAACGAAACGGTCGTGAATCTTTTCGTGAACGAAAAAACGATTTGCCGCAGTACACGCCGCACCACCGTTGCGCATCTTTGCCAACATGGCACCGTCGACAGCCACATCCAAGTCGGCATCGTCGAACACCACCAATGGCGCATTGCCGCCCAATTCCATGGAGCAGTTGATGATTCGTTCGGCGGCTTGCGCCAACAACAATGCACCGACACGTGTAGAGCCGGTGAAGGACAGTTTCCGAACCTTGCCTGACGACAGCATCGCTGCCACGGCATCACCAGGTGGGTCCGGCACCACCACATTCACCACTCCTTCGGGCACACCAGCACGACGGAGAATGTCGCAGATGGCAAGAGCAGTGAGTGGAGTGTCGCTTGCCGGCTTCAATATCACGCTGCATCCGGCCGCCAATGCGGGTCCAATCTTGCGAGTTGCCATTGCTGCAGGGAAATTCCACGGTGTCGCCAAGAGTGCGACCCCAACTGGCTGTCGTGACACCAGCAGCCAGTTGGCACCGGATGGCGCGCGGCGATAGTCGCCTTCGATTCGTACTGCTTCCTCGCTGAACCAGCGGAAAAATTCGGCGGCGTACGTGACTTCTGCTTTCGCGTCGGCAAGGACCTTGCCGTTTTCACGCACGATCAGCCGAGCCAGAGTGTCGTGCTCTGCCGTCATCAGCTCGAATGCCTTGCGAAGTATTTCTGCGCGTACACGCGGTGCCGTTGTTCGCCAGCTTGGCAAGGCCGCTTCCGCGGAGTCGACGGCCGCAAGGCAATCACGAATGGTTGCATGCGGTACTACTCCGACGACCGATTGGTCGAATGGATTGATGACTTCGATTACATCCACGCCTCCATTGTCGCAGATGGGTCAGTAGCCTCGCTGCGTGCCACGCAAGCGTTTGCTCATCGCTATGTTCGTGGCAATCGCCGTCAAGTCATCGGCCTATGGCGTGATGTTCACCATGTTGGACGACTACCGCGAAGAATTCGGCATAAGCGAAGGCGCACTCGGACTGGTGATCGCAATCGGCTTCTTTACCTCGTTTTTTGCCCAGCTCACCATCGCGCCGATGGCTGATCGTGGGCGTTCGCGTCAGCTCATCTTCGTGGGTTTGTCGCTGGCAATAGTCGGCAACATGGCGATGGCATTCTCCGACTCGTTCGTGGAATTGCTCGGTGCGCGATTTCTCTCCGGTGTTGGTCTCGGCTGCGCGCTACCAGCCATGCGACGTGTCATCATCGTGAGCGAACCGGAGAATCTCGGCCGAAATCTTGGCCGTGTGCTGTCGTGCGAAGTAGGTGGCTTTGCCGCAGGGCCGGTGATTTCTCTCTTTCTCGTGGACTCGTTCGGCATACCCGCACCGTTCCTGTTCATCGGCACGGTGTTGTTGGTCGTTTCGGTTGCCATTTTCACCATGCCCATTCCCGAAACTGCTGCTGAAGACCATCCGACAGAACGATTTGCCATCGACTTGTTGAGGAATCGAGGAATTGCTGCTGGTGTCCTCATCGGAATCGCGGTGTTCTTCATGATCGGAACGTTCGACTCCTTGTGGGCGTTGATGATGAACGATCTCGATGCCCCTACCTGGATGGCAAACACCGGCGTCACTCTCTTCGTGCTGCCGATGGTGTTCATGGCGCCGTACGGAGGTCGATTCGTGCAGCGGGTTGGTCCGTTTCGGGCGGGTGGTTTTGGAATGTTGTTCGGTGCCGCCTGCATGGCGCTGTACGGTGCACTCTCCGTTCCGTGGTTGTTGATGGCGGTGTTCTTGGTTCACACCTTGAATGACGGCATGACCGTGACAGGTGCAGGTGTCTCGGTCGGAATGGTCGCTCCAACAGAAAGACAGGCTGGCGCGCAGGGAGTGTTGGGCGGCATGCAGACGCTGACTGGCGGTGTGTCGGCCTCATTCGCCGGCGTGTCGTATGAAGTGTTCGGGCGCACCACGACATTCGTCATCGCCGGTGCAGTGATGTCCTCGCTCATCGTTGCTGCACGACTGCTGGCTGGCGAGCGCTGGAATTTGCGTGGTAGTACGACCCCTGCACCAGTTCACGTGTAGGACCCAAGGCGCATCGCGGCGAATCACCAATGGCTCATCGTGACGGCGACGGTTTCCTTTTCTGCGACTGTGGGCGCGAGCACTGGGGACTTCACGGAGCAGCGGGGCTCCTTCTCGTGCGAACCGATCTCGATTCGGCGCATGTGTTGTTGCAACTGCGTGCAAGTTGGACTCATGGCGGCGGCACGTGGGCCATTCCCGGCGGTGCACGCGATTCGCACGAAGACATCGTGTCGGCAGCCATTCGTGAGGCTCACGAAGAAGTCGGCGTCGATTCAACGCGTATCGAGGTACGACATGTGTTTGCCGATGACCACGGGAGCTGGCGTTACGACACCGTGATTGCGCTCACCAGCGACGATGCAGGCGTATACGCCGCCAACCACGAGTCTGCAGAAACACGATGGGTGCCGCTCCACGATGTGGAGGGTTTCGACCTCCACCCGGGCCTCGCAGCACACTGGGTCGACATCGCAGAACTCATCCGCAAGGAACTTGCGGTCTAGCCATCCCTCGAATGGCCGACCGAACTACAACGCGCGGGCGTACAACTCGTGGATGTCTCCGCGAGTTGGGTACTTCGCCGTATTCAAAATGATGAGGTCGCGAAGCGCATCCTGCGTGAGGTCGGCGATGTTGTCACTCGTAGCGCCAAGCTCGCGGAGGCGCTTGTTGGTGCCTACCGTTGCCGACAACTTCTCGACCGCTGCGATACCTGCCTCGGGATCGTGTTCCGAGCCCAGCGCTTCGCCGACGTCGGCATAACGTTCCGCCACGACGTCGCGGTTGTAACGCATTACGTGCGGCAGCATGGTGGCCAGGGTCTGGCCGTGTGCCTGGTGCAACTGACCGGAAATCGGGTGGCCGGTTGCGTGCACGAGGCCGAGCAACGGACCGGACGAGAATGCACGACCAGCCAGATGCGAAGCCACCTGCATTTGTGCGCGTGCTTCGAGGTCGCTTCCGTTGGCAACTGCTTTCGGCAACCACTGACCAGTCAAACGAATGGCATGCAGAGCGAGTGCGTCGGCATAGGGGTTCGATCCCGCGGACGTGTAGCACTCGATGGCGTGCGTAAGAACGTCCATCCCGCACGCGGCAGTTCCACGCGCTGGCATGCCCACGGTGAGCGTTGGGTCGAGAAGGATTGCCACCGGAGCAACGGTCGGGTTGCTGAACGTCAACTTGCGATGCACCTGCGGATTGGTGAGCGTGTCGGTGATGAGACCACCGCCATTGGTTTCCGACGCAGTTCCCGATGTCGTGGGAATCGCGATGGTCGGCAGACCAGGTTTGGAGGCCTGCGCCTTCGGGGCGAGCGTTCCAAAGTCGATTCGGTCGTTGGCATCCAGGTTGGGGGCGAACGCCAGATTCAGATTGTCAACACCGTTCGGGGCTGCGAGCGCGATGTATTTGCCACAGTCCATGACCGAGCCGCCGCCGATGAAGACCACCACGGTGCCGTCGACGCCGAAACGATTGAGTGCAGCCACACCTGCGGCCACGTTGACGTCCGTCGGGTTCGGTGACACTTCGTCAAAGACGAACGTTTTCACACCCGCCTTCTCCAAGTTCTCGACGATCGGTGCGACAATTCCAGCTCCACGCACGCCGTGGTCGGTAACGATGAACGCTTTCTGACCGCGCTTCAGTACGTGTTGTGGCAGCGACGCAGCAACACCAGGACCCGACACCGTTTCGGAGAGTGCAGCAAGGTTGAACATTCGCTGTGCCGACACCACGGGGCCGGACGTGCGGGGCGCCTTCGAAGGTGGGGATTTCTTCGTTGCCTGAGCTTTCCTTGCGGACTTCTTCTTCACGGGCTTCTTGGCCGACTTCTTCTTTACGGACTTCGGCTTGACCGATTTTTTCGCCGACTTCTTCACTGACTTCTTCTTTGCAGACTTCTTCTTTGCTGCCATGGTGCCTTGGTCCTCCCTGGACGACTACAGGTGCTCGCACCCGTAGCGGTCACGGTAGCAAAGCAACCGTGCTTCAGGATGGCCCGGAAAACCTCTGATTTTGTTGGTCGTAGTCGGTGACTGGTTGCTTGTCCTCTTCAAAACGACTGATCTCGGCTCGGCCGACCACGTGCCAGTGCACCTCGTCCGGACCATCGGCGAGTCGCAACGTACGTTGACCTGCATACATTCGTGCCAAGGGAGTCCACTGGGAGATACCGGTTGCCCCAAACACCTGAATTGCTTCGTCGATGATTTTGCATACGCGTTCCGGCACCATCGCCTTTACCGCGCTCACCCAGATACGAGCTTCGGCGTTGCCCATCGTGTCCATCGCTTTGGCACCACGAAGCACCATGAGCCGCATCGCTTCGATTTCGATTCGAGCCTTCGCGATCACTTCGGTGTTCTTGCCGAGTCGCGCAATTGGTTTGCCGAACGCTTCGCGCGACAACCCACGACGAACCATCAATTCCAACGCGCGTTCGGCTGCACCGATCGAGCGCATGCAGTGATGGATGCGCCCTGGCCCGAGTCGAACCTGCGAAATCTCGAAGCCGCGACCTTCACCGAGCAACATGTTGGCTGCCGGCACACGGACGTTGTTGAAACGAAGATGCATGTGCCCGTGCGGGGCATCGTCTTCGCCGAACACTTCCATCGGACCCAGAATCTCCACACCAGGGGTTTCCATCGGCACGAGAATTTGCGAGTGGCGCTTGTGCGGCGGCGCGTCGGGGCTGGTGAGCAACATGCAAATCATGATCTTGCAGCGCGGGTCCCCCGCACCGGAGATGTAGTACTTCTCTCCGTTGATGACCCACTCATCACCATCGCGCACGGCTCGACATTCGAGATTTTTGGCATCCGACGACGCCACATCGGGCTCGGTCATGGCATAGGCAGATCGAATCTCGCCGTTGAGCAGTGGCTTCAGCCACTTTTCCTTCTGCTCCGGCGTACCCACGCGCTCCAGCACTTCCA
>JAFMJP010000040.1 GCA_017853375.1 Actinomycetota bacterium | reverse complement strand
ATCGTGGCCAGCGGCATTCGCTAGCGAGTCGACACCGCGGGGCGAGTTAGCGCGCTGCCGTTATCGCCAACACGTAACACGCCACGCTGAGGGCAACGCCTGATGCCAGCACTGCGCGTCGAAGCGAGGTGTCGGCGGCGAGCCTCCGATCGAGGTGGCGATACGTGGAGATGTTCAGCAGTCGTTGGATGATGTTGCTCATACCCCTCTGTGTGCCGCGAGAGCAGGATTCGTGCAGCAGTTTTGGGAGCACGAGTCAAGTGGATACGGCACTTCGTAGCCTGAGGCTGTGCCCAAGATTCGCCGACTCAATCACGCCGTGCTGTACGTGACGGATGCCCAGCGAAGTGCTGCGTTCTATCGCGATGTACTTGGCTTTGAGACGGTGCAGGAATCGGCTGGTGGACGCGCAGTGTTCTTGCGCGCGGGTGGTTCCGACAATCATCACGACCTCGGACTCTTTGGAGTGGGCGATGTATCGCGGAGTCGGGGTACCGGTTTGTATCACCTCGCGTGGCAGGTGGACACCATCGACGAGTTGGTCGATGTTCGTCGTCGACTCGTCGAAGCCAAGTCGCTCATGGGTGAGAGCGATCATGGTGTGTCCAAAAGTCTGTATGCACACGACCCCGACGGAATCGAGTTCGAAGTGATGTGGATGGTGCCCGAGAGCGACTGGGGAAGCTATGCCACTGACGCAGTCGTCGCGCCACTCGATCTCTCTACCGAACAGTCGCGTTGGTCGGGAGTTGCGACGCGTTCGTAGCGGCGGTTACGCCGACGGTGCGCTTGGCGCAGCCGAGCTGGCCCCGCCGGAATCAGTGCTGGTGGAGCTCGATGAGCCGGTCGTCGACGTTGCCGAAGTTCCGGAGTCGGTGGCTGAGGTGGTCGATGCCGCCGTCGAGGACTTCTTCGAACTGCCGGAATCGGTTTTGTAGAAGCCCGATCCCTTGAAGGTGACACCGACGGGTGTGAAGACCTTCTTCACGGGTCGTGGTTTGCCGTCGCTGGGGTGTGGTGCCTCGGTGAGTGCGGCGTCATCGAATGACTGGCGAATCTCGATGGTTTCGCCCGTGTCAATGAAGCGGTACACATAGGTGGGCATAGGGCTTCAAAGTCTACGATGAGACAATGCCCGTGCGCGTAGCCGTGATCCCTGCAGCGGGTCTCGGCACCAGATTTTTGCCCGCCACCAAAGTGGTGCCCAAGGAACTGCTGCCGGTGTTCGATACGCCATCGCTACAGCACACGGTGGACGAAGCAATCGGTGCCGGCATCGAGCACATCATCCTGATTTCGAATCGTGCCAAGCCCGCCATCGAGATGTTTGCTGAGAAAGCCAGCGGCGGAGCACGTATCACCGTGGTGTACCAAGATTCCCCGCGTGGTTTGGGTCACGCGGTGGAGTGCGCTCGTGAGCTCGTGGGCGATGCACCGTTCGCGGTGTTGCTGCCGGATGAATTGATGGGTGATAGTTCGCACCTGAAGGATCTCATCAACGAATACGACGCGACCGGAAAGGCCACCATTGGGTTGAAGCGCGTTCCGCGCAACGAGGTGTCGGCGTACGGTTGCATCACACCTCAAGGTGTTCCCGATGCAACTGGTCGTGTGGGTATTCGGGACGTGGTGGAAAAGCCGAACGCGGTCGATGCGCCAAGCGACCTCGTCATCATCGGGCGATACGTGTTTGGTCGTGACCTGTTCGGCTTCCTCGCCACATTGAAGCCGGCTGCAGGTGGAGAGCTGCAGTTGAGTGACGCCATCGGCAACATGGCTCGCACCGGCAAGGTGAACGGTGTGCTCATCTCATGTACGCGTCATGACACCGGCACACCCATGGGAATGTTGACCGCGTCCATCGACGCCGCACTCAAGCGTCGCGACGTCGGTCCGCAATTGCGTGGATGGTTGGAAACTCGACTGAAGGGGCAGTGACCGTGAACGCTCGCGCAAACGTGCTCACCAACGAGGTGGACGCAGGTGCGGTGGGTATGGATCCCAAGCGCCTACGTCTGTTGGACGAGCACTTCGAGAAGTACGTGGACGACGGTCGCCTGCCTGGCTTCCACTTGGTGGTCTCGCGCCACGGGAAGGTTGCGCATCAACACCGCTACGGCATGCGTGATGTCGAGGCTTCACTTCCGATCGAAAACGACACCATGTACCGCATCTATTCGATGACGAAGCCCATCACATCAGTGGCGCTCATGATGCTGGTGGAAGAAGGCAAGTTGTTGCTGAACGACCCGGTGAGCAACTTCATTCCGAGTTTCGGCTCGTCACGAGTCTGGCGCTCTGGCTCCGTCGTGAAGCCCTTCACCGAACCGGTGACCGAGCCGATGTTGGTGTGGCACTTGTTGTCGCACACGGCTGGTTTGACGTACGGGTTTTTGTACCAGTCACCCGTGGACGATTTGTATCGCCGAGCCGGGTTCGAGTGGGGCGTGCAACGCGGCGTCACGCTGGAGGAAGCGTGCGACAAGTGGGCTGCGCTACCACTGTTGTTTCAACCAGGCACCGAGTGGAATTACAGCGTGGCCACCGATGTGGTGGGTCGCATCGTGGAAGTGGTGTCGGGTCAGACGTTGGAGGAATTCTTTGCGCAGAGAATCTTTGCGCCACTCGGCATGCACGACACCGGGTTCTTTACGCCGGAGGACAAGGTGCATCGCCTCGCAGGGCTGTATCAGCCCGACCCGGCCACGCGTCGCGCCAAGCGCCTCGACAACATGGGCAAGGCCGCAACGCACCGCCCGACGTTCCTCAGCGGTGGTGGTGGCTTGGTATCGACGGCGTACGACTATCACCGGTTCTTGCAGATGTTGGCGAACGACGGCCAACTCGACGGGGTTCGAATGTTGTCGCCCCGCACCGTGCGCTTGATGACCGCCAATCATCTGCCGAATGATGCCGACATCACCGAATACGGTCGACCGTTGGACTTGGAGAATGCCTACGACGGTTTCGGATTCGGCCTCGGGTTCTCCGTGTTGTTGAATCCGGCGCGCGCCAAGTTGCACGGGTCGGTCGGTGACTTTGGTTGGGGTGGTGCTGCCAGCACCACGTTTTGGGTCGATCGCGCTGAGGGAGTGATTGCTGCGTTCTACACGCAGTTGTTGCCGTCGAGCACGTGGCCGCTGCGCCCGTACTTCAAGAACTTGGTGTATCAAGCACTCGTCGACTGAACGCATCGGGTTCGTCGATGATGAGCCCGAAATCGTCCAGCGTGGATTCCACCTCGCGCTCGTGATAGGCGCTGATATAGCGCCATCGATTCGATTCCAAGCGCGAATACGTTCGCTGTCGGGGAAGCACTTCGAGAGTTTCTACGTTCACGGTTGCAACGGTGATGCTCGCTGCGTGCTGCTCCAACAGTGGCAGCCGCTTCATGATGATCGACGGTGTGAACGGATTCATTCGTAACTCGACGTCGCTACATCCATCCAAGTCGGTGCGGTGCGCACCGTTCACCTCGCCCCATCGTCCCGAGCGATCGCGACCGAGCCACAAGTCCGGTTCGTCCATGTCGCGAAAGAGCATGAACTGTTGCACCACCAGCGTGGCGGAGTATCGCAACACGAATTGCGCTCGATCCGAACCGAGGGTGCCTTGGGCAGTCCAGCCTTCGTTCTCGAAACGAATCTCCACTTCGCTCGTGTCACCATCGGCGACCTGCCAGGCGACCTTGAGTGGTGATTGCGGGAACGGAGCAAAGATGGCCACGTCACAGCCTCGCACGAGCAGGTTGTTGCACCGTGCGCCCAGCCGGACATGTTGCACCGTGCGCCCGCTACCGTCCTAGAGGTGATCCAACTCGGCGATGCACAACAACGAGTGTTTTCCGCCGTCAACAGGCTGTCCGAACGAGAAATCCCCTGCGAGCACGCCGCTGGCGTGGTGCTTGCGCGCGATGTGGTGGCCACGGAGAACGTTCCGCCGTTTGCCAATACTGCAGTCGACGGGTTTGCGGTACGCGCCAGTGACGTCGCACAGGTGCCCGCACAGCTGCGAGTGATCGGCACGCTCGCCGCCGGCGATGCAACGATGTGGAGGGTCGGCGCCGGCGAAGCGCTACGCATCATGACGGGTGCGCCGATGCCCGACGGTGCCGACGCCGTGGTCATGGTGGAGGATTGCGAGCAATCGGATCCCAACCGTGTAACGATCAAGAAATCGGTGGCTGTCGGAACGTCGGTTCGTCCCATTGCGGACGATGTTCGTATGGGCGACACCGTGTTTACGGCCGGCACCGTGCTGAGTGCCGCAGGCGCGGGAGTGTTGTCGAGCATCAATGCCCGCAACGTGTGGGTGTATCCGCGCGCAAAGGTTGCGCTGTTGTCCACTGGTGACGAATTGGTAACCGATGGCTCACCGTTGCAGCGAGGTCAGATTCGTGAGAGCAACCTCACCATGTTGGAGGTGCTCATCGCCAACTCCCATTGCGATGTCACCAACGTTGGCGTGGTCGCCGACGACGAAGCGCTGCTCGAACGCACGCTGCACGAGGTGGCTCGCACGCATGACGCCATCATCACGAGCGGTGGTGTGAGCATGGGGGATTTCGACGTGGTGAAAGCGGTGTTGTCGCGCATCGCCGACATGCAGTGGATGCAGATGGCCATCAAGCCTGCCAAGCCGTTTGCCTTCGGATTGCTGAACGCCACGGTGGATGAGACAGTGAACGCCACCGAGGTGGTGCGCACCGACCGGCAGCGGCGCATACCGATTTTCGGTTTGCCGGGTAACCCGGTGTCGTCGATGATCAGTTTCGAACTGTTGGCACGTCCGGCATTACGCAAGATGATGGGACACACCACCGATCTGCTGCGTCCAACGATCAGTGCAATTGCCGATGCACCACTGCGCCGCAAACCCGATGGCAAGACGCATTTCATGCGTGTGTTCGGACACTTTGGTGTCGATGGTCGTTTGCATGTGCGTGACACGGGTCCACAAGGAAGTCATCAATTGGCGGCGACGGCGGCAGCGAATGGTTTGGCAATCGTGCAAGACGGGTCTGGCATTGATGCAGGTGGCGCCGTCGACGTGATGCTCCTTGGCTGAACGCGTCAACCTTCTCGGGGCGTAGGCTTTCGCCATGCCGCAGTCGCCGCACAACTGGCGCTCCGCATCGGCCAAGCCCGAGTTGGTCGACTCGTTCGGTCGCACGGTACGCGACCTGCGTATTTCGGTGACGGATCGTTGCAACTTCCGCTGCACCTATTGCATGCCCGAAGAGGGTATGCAGTGGCTGCCGCGTACCGAGGTGCTCACGTACGAAGAAATCGTTCGTGTGGCTCGTATTTGTGTGGAGCGATTCGGTGTGGATGGCATTCGACTCACCGGCGGCGAGCCCACGGTGCGCGCCCACTTGCCGGTGCTGATCGAAAAGTTGGCATCGCTGGAGGTGCCGGCAAACGCCGATTCACCTCTGGCTGGCAAGCCGGTGGATCTGGCCCTCACCACGAACGGGGCGACACTGGCGTTGGTGGCACACGATCTGAAGCGTGCGGGGCTATCGCGCATCAACGTGAGCCTCGACACGTTGGATCGCGAAAAGTTCATTCAGATCACCAAGCGCGACGAGTTGGATTCGGTGCTTGAAGGAATCTCGGTGGCACGGGACGTGGGTTTCAGTCCTGTGAAGGTCAATGCGGTGGTGCAACGCGGTGTAAATGACGATGAAGTCGTTGCTCTCGCTGCCTTCGGTCGCGAGCACGAGGTGGAAGTGCGCTTCATCGAGTTCATGCCCCTCGACGCCCAAGGTGGTTGGCTGAACAATGCAGTCGTGGGTCAGGACGAGATCGTTTCCACCATTCACAACGTGTTTCCGCTCGAACAGCTACCGAGCAGGGGCGCTGCACCAGCCGACCGTTGGCGGTATCTCGATGGTCGAGGTACCGTCGGCGTGATTCCCACGGTGACCAAACCGTTTTGTGGCGATTGCGATCGCGTGCGTTTGACTGCCGACGGCCAGTTCCGCACCTGCCTGTTTGCCACCGACGAGTTCGATGTGCGGGCACTGCTGCGCGGTGGTGCTGGTGATGATGCGATCGAAGCATTGCTCCGTCGCGCAGTAGGCGAGAAGTGGGCCGGCCACAGCATCGGTCAAGTGTCGTTCGTTCGTCCACGCCGATCGATGAGCCAAATAGGAGGTTGATCGTGTTGCACCAACCATCACAGGAGGCCGACCATGTCTGACGCACAGTTTTCACACCTCGATCCGCTCGGTCGTGCACGCATGGTGGATGTGACTCCGAAGGAGCCCACGCATCGGCGTGCAGTGGCGCGTTGCAAGGTGTTCATGCAGCCGGACACCACCGCCGCGATTGCCAATCGCGAAGTGAAGAAGGGTGACGTGTTGGCGGTTGCTCGCGTGGCCGGCATTCAGGCCGCCAAGCGCACCAGTGACATGATTCCGCTGTGCCATCCGCTGTTGATCGGTGCCGTCACGATCAACTTCGAGATCGGCGATACGTGGGTGGCGGTGGAGTGCCATGTGGACACCATCGATCGCACCGGGGTGGAGATGGAGGCCTTGCACGCCTGCTCGGTGGCCGCCCTCACCATCTACGACATGTGCAAAAGTGCCGATCGGGAGATGGTGATCGGTGAGCTCACCTTGTGGGAAAAGTCGGGTGGCCGGCAAGGCACCTACCGCCGAGCAGCCCTCTAAAGAACGCCACGCTGGCGAGAGCTGGCCTTGGCGACCCCGCAATAGCTGGGAGCGGTCCCTGCGGCCCCGCCACGCCGGGGATTGGCAGGGAGAAGTGGGGATAGGTACTGTCATCAAATCGTCATAGACTGAACGAAACCGTATGGGCAACCTGATTTTGCTGATCGTCGCTGCCGCCTGGGTAGCCGTCCTGGTCCCCCCGTTGGTGCGTTCCCGCCTCCGGAATTCGCCCACCACCTCGGTGACCCAGTTCCGCCGTCAGTTGACCTCCCTGCAGCGGGATGGACGTCCCCTCCCACGTGCCGGTCAGTTGCCATTGGGCTCGATGCGCGCCCCGTTGCGTGATGTGGCCCGTCCGTTTGCCCCAGCCGCCCGCGCCATGGGTCGCCCCCTGCGCCAGGTGGGCAACGCCACCTCATCGGTGGTGCGTCCGCGTGGCGCCCGGCAGCATGCCCGCTTTGAGGGTGAGTTTTTCGAGCGCGAGATGATTCGCCGCCGCCGCGTGAACTGGCTCCTCGGCCTGGTGGGCACCGCCGGATTGTCGCTGTTGTTGGCGTTGGCAATGCGTGAAATCTTCTTCGTCTGGACCTTCACCATCTCGGCACTGGCGACAGCGGCCTATTGCTACGTGCTGGTGCAATGGCGAGTGAAGCGCGATCATGAGCGCTATCGCCGACAATTCCGTCGCGTCGCCTAAGCGGTAGCGTAAGCGCCCGCGGGGCTGTAGCTCAGTTGGTAGAGCGGTACGTTCGCAATGTACAGGCCAGGGGTTCAATTCCCCTCAGCTCCACAAGATTGCATCGGGTGGCACGACCTGCGAGTGGCGCACCACGAGTGAGATGAGCGAGACTACGTGCACCACCAATGGTGGTGAGGGGGCTCATCATGACAACACCGGCTGGTCTTTCGTGGAAGGACGCCATCGCCGCAGTGCACTCACCCGGCGGCATGTTCGAACTGGTGGATGCCGATGTGCGCGGGGTGAACATGAAGGTGTTCAAGCACGCGCCGGCCAACCTGGCGCAGATCTTCGGATTGGCGCGTGGTCACGGCGACAAGGACTTCCTCGTGTACGAAGGCGAGCGTTGGTCATTTGCCAAGACTTTCCAGCACGTTGATGCGCTGGCCAACCGTTTGGTGAATGTCTATGGCATCAAAAAGGGCGACCGCGTGGCGGTGGCCATGCGCAATTACCCGGAATGGGCGATGAGCTTTGCCGGCATTCTCATTTCTGGCGGAGTGTCGGTGTCGATGAATTCCTGGTGGACCGAAGACGAAACGGACTACGCACTGCGCGACTCCGGCGCAAAAGTGCTCATCTGCGACGATCAGCGTTTCGAGAATGCTCGAAAGACGTGTGCGGAGCTCGGCATTCACGTGTTGCTGGTGCGGTCGGAATTGCCGTCGTCAGCGGGTCATGATCGCTGGGAGACGGCACTCGAACTCGGTACTGCTGCGCCAGCGGTGGAAATCGTTCCCGATGACGACGCAACCATTCTCTACACCTCGGGTACCACGGGTCGCCCGAAGGGTGCGGTGTCCACGCATCGTGCCGTCATCAGCGCGTTGATGGCGTTTTCGGCGCGGCAGGCCATCGAAGGCGTACGTGCAACCGAGAAGCCCGAGCCCGATCCATTCCCGCCGTCGTTCATTCTCATCGTGCCGTTGTTCCATGTCACCGGGTGCGTTGCGGTGTTGATGAGTTGTTTCGTTGCCGGACTCAAGCTGGTGATCATGTACAAGTGGGATGCCGGCAAGGCTCTCGAAATCATCGAACGCGAGAAGATCACGAACTTCATCGGCGTACCGACGCAAAGCTGGGATCTCGTCAACCACCCGGACTTCGCCAAGTTCGATACGTCGTCGTTGCGCTCGGTGGGTGGTGGTGGTGCGCCGGCCCCCGCTGCGCTGGTGCACAAGGTGGCCGACAGTTTCAAGAAGGGTGGACCACAGCTTGGCTACGGCATGACCGAAACCAACGCATTCGGCCCCGGCAATCGAGGCCACGACTACGTATCGCATCCCACCAGCACGGGGCGTTGTGCGCCGCCGATGCTGGTGGAGATTCGCGACGACAACGGATCGGCACTCCCGGCGGGCAAGACGGGCGAAATCTGGATGTTCGGCCCGATGCTGATTCGTGGTTATTGGAACAAGCCCGAGGCCACGGCGGAAACCATCGTGGATGGCTGGTTGCGCTCGGGCGACATCGGACGTATGGACGAAGAGGGCTTTTTGTACATCGAGGATCGTGCCAAAGACATGATTCTGCGCGCCGGTGAGAACGTCTACGGTGCGGAGGTGGAGCATGCCATTTATGAGCAC
Source organism: Actinomycetota bacterium (assembly GCA_017853375.1). Classification (GTDB taxonomy): domain Bacteria; phylum Actinomycetota; class Acidimicrobiia; order Acidimicrobiales; family Ilumatobacteraceae; genus F1-60-MAGs027. The sequence goes on along the minus strand of JAFMJP010000040.1, from coordinate 3,806 downwards.
CCCGCAGTGCACGAAGCAGCCGTTTTTGGTGTGCCGCACGAGCGTTTGGGGGAGGAGGTGGCGGTGGCGTTGTATCCCAAAGCCGGTCACCACATCACCCCGGCCGAGCTGTGGAATTTCCTCGATGGGAAAATTGCGGCATTCAAGATTCCGGCTCATGTGGTGATGATGGGCGAGCCCTTGCCTCGCAATGCGGCGGGCAAGTTCCTGAAGCGTGAGCTTCGCGAGCAAATCGTGAACGGCACCTTAAAAGCCGACCAGCGTTAGGGCATTTAACTTCGTGCAGTAATGCACGAAGACAGGTGGTTCGCCGGCCAATTGAGTCGCCATGGGCGACCCAGTACTGGCACGCACACCCATCAACTACCGTCTCTGAGAGTGATTCCTATCGGTTGTGGTCGCAGAGGTGGTATGTCGCGTGAGTGACTCATACACCATCGTGCTTTGGTGTGCCGATACGGCACGCTTCGTTTCCATGGTTGCCTCACATCTCCTGAGCGAAGGGCTGATCGTGGCAAACAACGGGCGAATTGACAACGACATTCCAGTTGCAATCGGAGTCGCGAACGGTCGGCGTTGGCCGATTGTTTCGCGGGAGGTGTCGGCACGAGGAATCATTCGTAGCCGCTCCCCGCGGATCATCACGACACAACGTCACGACTATTTGCTCACCATCGGGAGCGGTCGACACGTGGACAACGCAGGTGCGCCACCACACGTCAGGGAGAGCCGAGTGATTCCAATCGCAACGCTGGTCGCCGCACTTGAATCCGTGTCGCCCAGCCAGATGTCACGTGGGGAAGTCCTCGGACTGTTCGACGGTGTGGCGCAGGTGCCGATACGAGGAGCGGCACCTCATAACGTCGGCAAGGAAGGAATGCACGAAGTTGCCGACATCTGTCAGCGGTTGGTGAGATCTCTGGAACGTTGAGCGCGCGTTGCGCGAATGGCTAGCGCTTTGCGCGCTTGGCTTCGACAAGATCAGAGAGACGACACTTCAACACCACGCTGAGGCGAGTAAGCGTGTCGAGTGATGGCGAGAAGTGACCGTTTTCGATTCTGTTGATGGTTTTGCGATCGACTCCGGCCAGTTCGGCCAGACGTGCCTGAGAGAAGCCACGCTCCCCACGCAATGCCATGAGTCGGTCAGCGACAGTTTGTGCCGAAGCAGAGGATGCTTTCTTGAGTTGCGCTGCGAGCGACTTTGCCTTCATTGCGGGGGTTCCCTTCAGTTTTTAGACTTTATAATTTGGTGTTGCGGCTTCCCAACTTAGTCCGACTCGTCGTCGGATGTCGCGCTCATTCAACCTTTTTCTGCGGCTCGGACGCCGGTTGCCCAACCTGTGCAACATCTAGGGTGGTGGGGTCGTGAAACCTGCCACGCTGCATGCCGTCACCATCGGCAATGCCATGGTGGACATCATCGCCTCGGTGGATGAGGACTTTCTTCCCGAGCACAACCTCACGAAAGCTTCCATGATGTTGGTGGACGATGAGCGTTCGGCCTTCCTGCGCTCGAAGATTGCCCCCAATGTGATGTCCAGTGGGGGCTCGGTGGCCAACACCAGTCATGGGTTGGCGAGCCTCGGCGGTCGTGCCGGCTTCATCGGCAAGATTGCCGACGACGACTTGGGTGGGGTGTTCTCCAACGATCTCCACGACGCGGGAGTGTCGTTCTTTCCGGCTCCCAAGGACCACGGTCTCCCTACCGGGCGTTGTGTGATCGTGGTGACCCCTGACGGTCAGCGCACCATGAACACCTATCTCGGGGCTGGCGCAGTGTTGTGCCCGGGTGACATCTCCAAGGATGCGGTGCAAAGTGCCGAGTGGGTGTTGCTGGAGGGGTATCTCTACGACAAGGACGACGCCAAAGAGGCGTTTCGCGTTGCCGCCCAGTACGCCCACGAGGCAGGCCGCAAGGTGGCGCTGACCCTGTCGGATTCTTTCTGCGTACAGCGACACCATGGCGACTTCCATTCACTCGTGTGTGACGAGGTGGACTTGCTGTTTGCCAACGAGCACGAGCTCGCCGTGTTGTTCGGCACCGATGACTTTGCGGCATCGGTTCGCGTGCTTCGCGAGAAGTGCCCGCTTGCCGTGGTGACTCGTAGCAAGCAGGGCAGTGTGGTGGTAACCGCTGACGACTACATTCAGGTTCCTGCGCTGCCGGTGGATCCGATCGTCGATGCAACCGGTGCAGGCGATATGTACGCCGCCGGCTTCTTGTACGGCTTGACTCACGGCAAGGCGCTGGAGCAGTGCGCCGAGATTGGCACCATCTGTGCTGCCGAAGTCATCATGCACATGGGCCCGCGACCGCACGTGTCGTTGGCGACGTTGTTGCCCGAAGACTTGCGCTGAATCGTTCGGTCTCGGATCTCGCTCGACGTCGAAGCGTTACTTGTCGTCGTCTGCCGGGTGGTAGGCGAATTGCAAGTCGCCGAGCTTGACGAGCGTTGACGCAACCCAACCGCCGAGCGATCCGAAGTGTTGGTCGAGCGTTGCATTGGTTCCGTCAGCCAACGTTTCTTCCGACAATTCGTAGGCCCCTTGATAGACGATTTCTGCCGCATGGTCGGTGGGACGTTGTGTGTTGGTGGTGGTGATCGTCTCGCTGCTGATGCTGTCGCGAGTGAGGTGCTGGGATCCCAACCGAGGGCTGGTAAGTGGAGCAACTCCGGCAATTTGCATTGCGTCAGGAAGCGACGCGAGGCGCTGCAGGCGAAACACGATTTCCATTTCGATCACTGGTGCCTCGTGGTAAATCTCCTCCACGTACCAAGCGCGATACGTGGCTTGGCTCCACGACGGCCAGGTGAAGGTGATGTGTGCGACGACGCGGGGTGGTTGTCCTTCGCCCGGCAGGCCGTAACTCGTCGCCCAGACCAAGTCGCCGAGGAGCACGTCGGAATGGAGGTGTTCTTCGAACGCTTGTCGTTCGAGAAATGCGTTGCCAAATGCATCACGCAACGCGCCGATGGCATCGGTGAACACGTGGTCGAGCACGATTTCACGCTACAAGTGTGCGAGAATCGTCGGATATGGCGATGGTGCTTTACGAAGCAAGTGGCGGCATTGCCACATTGACGCTGAACAATCCGCAAGAACGCAATTCGATGACCGCCGAAATGGTGGGTGAAATCGTCGCCGCAATGGATGCTGCCGAGAGCGATCCGAGCGTTCGCGTGGTGATCGTGACCGGCACACCGCCGGCCTTTTGCGCGGGTGCAAACCTCGGCAACTTGGCCGAAGCCACTCGCGAGTCGCTGTTGGCAATCTACGAAGGTTTCCTGCGGGTGGCTCGCAGTCCATTACCCACGATTGCAGCCGTGAATGGTGCTGCAGTCGGCGCAGGAATGAACCTGGCGCTGGGTTGCGATGTCCGCATCGCAGCAAAGAGTGCAAAATTCGACTCACGATTCCTGCAATTGGGCTTGCATCCCGGTGGCGGCAATACGTGGATGCAACTTCGCATCGCCGGTTTGCAAACCACCATGGCATCGGTGGCCTTTGGCGAAGTGCTCGATGGCCCCGCCGCCGAACGTGCCGGTCTGGTGTGGAAGTGCGTCGAAGACGCCGAGTTGATGCACGCTGCACGGGCCTTTGCCGCAAAGGCGGCAGACGCCCCGAAGGAACTGGTGTCGTCGATAAAGAACACGATCCTGGAGATTGGTCGTGTGCCGTCGCACGCCGAGGCCGTGGAATTCGAGTTGGGCCCCCAGGTGTGGTCCACTCGTCAGCCGTGGTTCCGCGAACGCCTTGCGGCGCTCCAAGCAAAAATCTCGAAGCGCTAGTTACAACCAGGC
>JAFMJP010000003.1 GCA_017853375.1 Actinomycetota bacterium | reverse complement strand
TCGTCTCAGTAAAGGAAGGCCCCGCCCGGGAAACCGGGCGGGGTTTTTCTTTTGTCTATGATGTCGCCATGCGGAAAATAGTTGCTATTGCTTCCTGTCTCCTGGTTTTGCCGATATCGACTGTCGGGGCAACCGCTGGTTCCAAGTGCCCGAAAGCCGGTGCCGTCAAAAAGGCAACATCAGTTTCGTACCTTTGTGTGAGGAGTGGCAAACAACTGATCTGGCGTAAAACGGAGAAGGCAAGTGGAACCCGTCCCACCACAACGGTGCCCAGCGCGGTCTCCACTCTTGCTGCTCTCAAGATTCCCCAGACCGTAGGTGTGTTGAAGACTCCCCCACCCGATGCAACTCCGAGTCAAGGTGGACCGTGGGCGACTCGCCTTGTGTTGCGAACATCGAGTGATGGGGTGACCTTCACGGGTCGTGAAGTACTCATGGATCAGGGAGGTGTTCCCAACTTGCTGGCAACCTCATCTGGATCGCTCTATGCGTATTTTCAAGATTGGGCCAACGGAAACATCATGTCGGTCGCGGTGAAGGCACCGGGATCTGCGACGTGGCAGTACTACAGGACATCTATTGCTGGTGTAAACGCGGCGCCTGGTGGCGCAAACGGTGTGGACCCGAGCGCCGTTGAACTCAGCGATGGCCGCATTCGATTGTTCTGGATGCAACGCCTCAACGGCAATCGCATCTACTCGGCGACTTCCACGCTTGGCGCAACGAACGGCATCGTTTTTACTTTCGATGGCGGATTCGCATTCGACTCTCCACTTGGGTTGTATGACCCCACAGTGGTGCAAACCGCCAATGGTTGGTCAATGTGGTTCAGCTCCGACAATGCAGCGGGTTTGGTCTACGCCACTTCTACTGATGGTCTCCGTTTCAGTGAGCAACCAGCCAATTCCGTACTCCCGATTGCGACTGCGTTCCCTTGGAGCGCATCAAAGGTATCTTCGACAGAGATACGACTTTTGGCAAGTATCAACGGTCCTGGTGGAGCTGATGGTGTTATCTATCGCAGCAGCAACGGTGGTGCTTCCTTCCAAGAATTGGGCCGCAATGTGTTACCCGCAGGCGTAGGCGGCGACGCGGCGATCACTTATCAAGCGTCTACGAACACGTGGTATTTGATGTACCTCGAACGAATGTAAACAGCAATTGAATTACGAGGCCAAGGTGCCGAGATACAGCTCGATGACCTTCGGGTCGTGCAAGAGCTTGTCGCCGGTATCCGTGTAGGCGTTTGCGCCTTGGTCGAGGACGTATCCCCGATTGCAGATTTGGAGACACCGGCGGGCGTTCTGCTCCACCATCACCACTGATACTCCCGCCTTGTTGATTTCTCGGGTACGTACGAACACCTGATCTTGAAGCACCGGCGACAAGCCTGCCGATGGTTCGTCGAGCAGGACCACCTCCGGATTCATCATCAGTGCACGACCCATGGCGAGCATCTGGCGCTCGCCTCCGGAGAGCGATCCGGCACGCTGAGTGCGACGTTCCGCCAGGCGCGGAAACATGTTCTGGACGAAATCGGCGCGTTCGCGAAACTGCTTGGGCTTGAGATAGATGCCCATCTCGAGGTTCTCCATGATGGTGAGCGATGGAAACACATTGTCGCGTTGTGGAACGTATCCAATGCCCCGTTCCACCAACTCGTGCGCATGCATTCCGACGATGGACTCCCCCCGGTGCATGATCGAGCCCGATTGCACGGACAGCAAGCCAAAGAGCGCCTTCAACAGCGTGCTCTTACCGGCGCCATTGGGTCCGATGATTCCCACGATCTCTCCGCGGTGCAACGTCAGCGAACAATTGTTGAGGATGTTCACACCGGGCGTATAGCCCGCAGTGACACCCTTTGCCTCCAGCAACACTTCGCTCGTCACCGAGTTCATGGCGCTACTCATGCAAGTTCCACTTTCGAGAGATCCTCGCCGTGGTGTGCTCCGAGATAGGCATCGACGACGGCCTTGTTGCTCTTGATTTCTGCCGGAGTTCCCTGCGCAATGATGCGACCCTCGGCCATCACCACCACCCAGTCGGATATCTCCTGCACCACGTCCATGTTGTGCTCCACGAAGATGACCGTTCGGCCTTCCGCCGGCAACATCTTGATGAGTTCCAGGAGACTCTGAGCGAGCGCCGGATTCACGCCCGCCATCGGCTCGTCAAGCATCACGACGCGTGGATCGGTCATCAGGGCACGTGCCATCTCGAGGAGCTTGCGCTGCCCACCGGACATGGTGCCTGCGAACTCGTCGCGCATGTGCGTGAGATTGAACCGCTGCAGAATGGCCTCGGCTCGAGCCTCGATGTCGCGCTCTTGTCGTGTCCAAAGTCCGGGTATCAGCGCCTGCCAGAACTTCTCACCGCGTTGATGGAGCGCACCCAGCTTCATGTTCTCGAGTGTCGACAACTTCGCGAGAGCCTTGGTGAGCTGGAAGGTACGAACCATGCCCTTGGCCGCCAAACGATGCGGCGGAGTTCCCGTGATGTTCTGGCCATCCAAGGTGATCTCGCCCGCGTCCACTTGATCGAAACCCGTCAACAGGTTGAAGAACGTGGTTTTGCCGGCGCCATTCGGACCGATGAGTGCCGTGATCTTGTTGCGACGAATCTCCAACTTGTCGACGTCGACTGCGCGCAATCCACCGAATGTCTTCACGACGCCGGTGGCGGTGATGATCGGGCCATCCGTCATGGCGGAGGAAGTGGTGCTATCGGCGGTCAAGTGCCATCTCCTCTCGGGAGCCAAAGATGCCCTGTGGTCGGAAGCGTGCAAGGAGGAGGAGCCCCAATCCAACCAAGATGAATCGCAACATGGCGATGTTGAAGTCCGACAACTGCACGGTGTCCTCCAGCGTGGAGCGGACCCCGGGCGGCAGTTGACGAAGGGTGTTCTCGATGAAGACGATCAGCGTCCAGTAGATCGAAGAACCGACGATCGGAGACCAGATTCGTCCCGGACCGCCAACGATGAGAATCGTCCAAATGGTGAAGGTGATCACCGGGTTGAAGGTGTCGGCTTGGACGGATGCCTTCTGGATCACCTGAATGACGCCCGCTACTCCACCGATCATTCCTCCGAGCAACAACGACTGCATCTTGAAGAAGTAGGCATTCTTACCGAGGGCCCTTGCAGCATCTTCGTCCTCGCGAATCGCGCGCAACGTGCGACCCCATGGCGAACGCATGAGCTGACGAACCATCAACGTGATAAGAATCAACAACGTCCAGCCGACGACCAGTACCCATACGTCACGACCGAGGTACTTGAAGGGCCCGAACGAATAGAACTTGCCCAATTCGAAGGGGCTCAGGTCGTAGAAGGGACCCGCAAATTGATTCACGCCTTCCACGCCACCCGTGTACGGCTTCATCACGCGTGAACGGGCGAGCAGCCGGATGGTTTCCGAAGCGGCGATGGTGACCAACGATAGGTAGTCGGCTCGCAAACGAAGGGTCGGTAGTCCGAGGAGCAACGCCAGCACTGCGACGTAGACGAAGCTGAACAGAATGCCGATCCAGAAATTCCATTCCAACCAATAGACGGTGACGCCCACTCCGTAGGCGCCGGCAGCCATGAATCCCACCTGTCCGAAGTTCATCAATCCCGTGTAGCCGAAATGAACGTTCAAACCGACGGCGGCTATGGCGTACACCACCACCTCAGGACCGATCATCGCGGAGAACGATCGCTCGAAGATGAATCCCCAATCCATGATCAGCCGATCCTTTGCTTCTTACCCAGGATGCCTTGTGGCCGTAGCAACAGGGCCAAAATCAGGACGATCAGCGCGGTCATGTTCTTCAGCTCGGTATCGATGACCAACGTCGACCAGTTGATGGCGATCCCCACGATGATGGCGCCGACCAACGCGCCAAACGACGTGCCGAGACCACCGAGCGTTACTGCCGCAAACACCAGGAGCAGGATTCGTGCTCCGATGTCCCATTTCACGGTGTCGAATCCAAAGAACGTGCCGGAGAGTGCGGCCAACGCCCCTCCGAGAATCCACACCTGGGAGATCACGCGCTCCACGTTGATTCCCGATGACTCAGCGAGATCCTTGTTGTCGGATACCGCCCGCATTGCGCGACCCGTTCGGGTTTTCGTCAAGCCAATGCCGACGCCCACCAAGATGATGACGGATGCCACCATGGCGGTTGCGTCCCGACTGGTGAGCTCAAGACCCCAGAACGAGTTCGCCCGTTGGGCGGCATAGTCGAGGTACACGCGATAGCGGCTACCAAAGAAGTACACGAAAACGTATCGCAGGAGGATGGAGAGCCCGATGGTCATCACCATTTGCGCCAGCAGCGACACCCCGGCATTGCGGGAGGTTCGGAACACCACACGATTGAGGAGGTAACCGAGAACTCCTCCCATCACGGTTGCGAGAAGAGTTGCAAAAATGAAGTTGACACCGCCACCAAACGGCGCAGGCAGCACACTGAGGAAGCCGAACGTCCCCACCAACCCGTACACGTTGAAGAAATACGCCATCAACGTGCCCCACGTGATGAGCTCGGCGTGGGCAAAATTGACCAAACCCGTGGTCCCGAAGATCAGCGACAATCCAATGGCGGCCATGGCCAAATACAGCCCAAGCTTTATCCCCTCGAGTGTCAGCTGGGCGATGCGTCGGCCCGATACGTTGCTTTCCGACGCCGCCACCACGGTGTCGGCAGTGACGAGCGGGAAGATGATGCGTTGATCGCCATTCGGGCTCACCTTCGCAGTCAGACTGGAGCGCTCTGCATCACGTAGCGCGACGCCTTCGGGCAAGGTGGTGGTATCCAAAGTGATGCTGTACTCCCCCGGACCGGGAACAGGGATACGAAAATTGCCGTCCTTGTCGGTGGTTGCCCCACCAACGTCGTCAATGGACAGATCCACGCCGGGAACCAAGATCTTGGTTCCACTGGCATCCGTATATTGCAATTGACCGATGACACCAAGGTCGTCTGACACTTGGGCACCCGCCGACGGGCTTGCACCAAAGACTCCTGCCGACACCAAGCCAACGAGCAGCCAGCGTTGCCATGACCATCGTTTTGGCATCGTCCTAGTGTGCCACATCGGATCCGAGGCGGGGTTGGACAATCGGCAGATGGCTCCGCTTGGCGGCATGCGCCAATTGAAGAACAGCGAGCCATACGGCAACGCTCAACGCAATGTGCACTGCCACGAGGGCCACGGGAACACCCGTGAAGTACTGCAAATACCCGATACCACCCTGCACGAGCGCCAAGAACAGAAATGACTCGTAAGCCTGCTGAGCCCTCCGGTGCGGCGTTCTCCGCAGCAAGAACCCGAGCACTACGGCGAGCGCCAGGGTGACCAGCACCGATCCACCATGAACGCGGGCAACGTCGCTGATGTCGAACGGGAAACGCGGGGCGGTTTCGTCCCCCGCATGCGGGCCAGTGCCGGTAACCACGGTTCCGGTAACGATGGCGACGAACGTCGCCGCCACGAGCAATCGACTGAGTACCAGTACCCGGGAGTCTTGTGAACTCACCGCACCTTCACGCGTCGCGTGGACGAGCCACAATGCCCAGGTCATCAACACGATCGACAACAAAAAATGCCCCATATTCGACAATGGGTGCAAACCAGTGAGCACCACGATGCCACCGAGGATCACCTGCCCGACGACGCCGAGCACCAACAGGAGCGCCAAACGCACGAGTCGAGGATTCCGCGGGCGAACGAGGAGCGCCGCAAGTGCTGCCGCAATGACGCTCGCTGCAACGACTCCGGTGAAAAGTCGGTTGAGCTGCTCGATGGCCGCATGGGGCGTGGAAACATCAACGAATCGTTCTTCGTTGCACGCAGGCCAATCGATGCAACCCAACCCTGATCCGGTGAGCCGTACGAGTGAACCCGTAATGATGATGATGTACAGGGACGAAAATGCAATCCATACCACGATGCGGTATCGCGAAACACTGAGACCTCTGCGCAACAAGTTGTCGAAACCCACGACCCCGAGGCTACGTACTCGCCTCGCGACTACTCTCTCTGCTTGTGAAGAAGTACGCAGTGGAAGCTCGTCGGGTGGAAATCCTCGAAGCCACGTGCGAAGTCGTCATCGAACGGGGATTCGCCGGAACTCGCATTGCCGATGTAGCCAAACGGCTGAACGTGTCGAACAGCCTGATCCACTACCACTTCGACAGCAAGGAGGCGCTCCTTGCGGCTGCCTTCGAGTATTACGCGCGCAAGGACCTTTCGGAAATGGAGCGCGACATCGAACTTGGACAATCGGCAACGGCGCAGCTGTGGCGTCTCCTCGAAAGCTACGTGCCCGAGGGAAGCGACGACGTCGAGTGGATGTTGTGGATCGATGCATGGGGCGAAGCGCTACGAAACCCGTTGATGAAGAGCATCAGCCAACAACTCGACGAACAGTCGATCACATTCCTCGAGCGCGTTCTGCGCCGCGGAAACGAAACCGGTGAATTCCGATGTGATCAACCGCGAGTGTCGGCGATGCGTCTCACCGCGCTCATCGATGGGTTGGCCGTGCAGTTTGCCGCTCACGAAGGTGTCGTCAAGAGGAAAGAACTCATGCGCACCCTTCGCTCTCTCGCCGCTTTCGAAACCGGATTGTCGCCCGACGACATTCGTGACGGAAAAAGAACTCCCCGTCCGGCTGCAACGCGGACCACCCCTCCCACATCCCTTCCGGCGCCGAACGGCGTTGCGCCAACGGCCATTACCGATGCCGCACTGCGGCAACTCCTGGCTTTGGTATCGGACGCTCAACTCCGGGGAGACGCCTCAAGCTGGTTGGGACATTGGATTCCCCAAGGCGAATTGGTGATGCCAGACGGCACCACGGCGAGAGGAACCGAGATGTTGAGTGAGGTGTTCGCCAAGCATTTCGGCAGCGACCGATGGACACTGCAAAGTCCCGAAGTGGTGGTGTTGCTTGCAGATGAGGCGTCGGGTCATGCCACTGGGCGGGTAACGGTGACCGAAAGGTTCCAGCGGCGCAATGGCGTCATCGGTAGTCGTATTGCCACACTGCACGACAGATACGAACGCACCCCGCAAGGGTGGCTCCTTGCAGGACGTCGTTACGAGGTGCTGGACTAACGGGCGTCACGCCTTCCTCACCCTCCGCTGGAGAGCTCACGACCAGTGGTTCCAGCCCCACCCAGCGTAGACGCATGTCACTCTGCGTGGTCACAAATGCGCCTTGAGTGAGAAATTCCTCATGTTTGCCCTGGTGAAGCCGATCCCTTGTGCGGATCTCACCAAGGAGCAACACCAATGGTTCTCACCGCACTTGCCACCACCATCGTTCTTAGCCTCGGCGCCCAAGGGGTGGCATCGTCCACCCCGGTGGTCACCAGTGCTCAGCGCTCGAACAACAGCACATCAGCGTCCCAAATTTCCGCGACATACCCGAAGTTCGGTGATCAGAGCGATGACGTCGTTCGTCTCCAGCAAGCAATGGTCGCTCGTGGCTTCACCCTGAAGGGTGGCGTTGACGGTCAGTTCTCGGCTCGCACGCAAGCCACACTGCGCAACATGCAGCGGGCTGTGGGACTTCGCGTGACGGGTGTCGTTGACGAGCGCACCGCCCGTTTCCTTGGGCTCATCACCGTGTCCCGCTTGAGCCCAGACGCATTGCCCAAGCCGGGCGATAACGGCGAGGCCGTCTGGTCGGTGCAGCAGGCACTGATCAACAACGGTGTCGTGGTGAAGGGTGGCGCTGATGGCGCCTTCGGCCTGGCAACCACCGTGGCTCTGGCTTCGTACCAGAGCCGCAAAGGTTTGCCCGTTACACGAGTCCTCGATCACGCCACTGCATTTTCACTCGGCCTCGTCAGCGTGGCTCCTCCGGCCCTCGTCGCTGCGGCGGCACCCGCAGCAACGACTCGGGTCGCAGCACCTGCAATGGCACCTGCTGCCCCGGTCGCAGCTCCTGCGGTTGCACCAATCGTCACGACCTCTTCGACGCAGCTCGACGCCAATGCCTTGCCGGTTCGCGGGCAACGCAGCGACGCCGTGCGTCTCCTCCAACAAACGTTGATCAACAACGGAATCGAGGTCAAGGGTGGAGCCGATGGTGTGTTCGGACTTGCCACCTCGATTGCGCTCGGCAACTTCCAGGCCGGTCGTGGACTGAACCCGTCGCAGACGGTGGACTTCGCTACTGCGCAAGCGCTCGGTCTCGTGCCATCGTTGGAATCGCTCGGACTTCCAACCATCCAGGTGTTCCCGGTGCAAGGTCGCTGCAGCTTCAGCAACACCTGGCAAGAAGCACGCGGCACTCGTCTGCATGAGGGAGTCGACATCATCGCCCCGAAGGGCAATCTCATCTACGCCGTGGTCGACGGAACCATCACCAAGGTGTACAACAACGCCAGCCTGACCGGCAATGGCGTGCGACTCACCCAACCGGACGGCACCTATTTCTTCTACGCCCACCTCGACACCATCGCACCGAACATCACCGTCGGCACTGCAGTGAAGGCCGGACAGATCCTCGGCACCAACGGTGCAACCGGCAACACCACGACGCCTCACCTCCATTTCGAAGTGCACCCCCGCGGTGGCGCAGCGATTGACCCAACGCCAATCGTTGCCGCAGTGAACGCCTGCCACGTCACGGAAGTACGCCCACAGCCGTAACGAGATCCGATCCGATGTGACGACATCGGATCGAGCCCCCGCCGCAGAGCGACGCGATGTGAGAACCACGTTGCTCTGCGGCGAAGGGTTAGTACGTGTGGTCGCTCTCCGACAGGTGGGTATTGTCCGCCAGCCGGGTCAAGCTGAACGTATATCCGTCACCGAGTTTCAAAGCCTCGATTCGACTGATCGTTGCGTGTCCAATGACGAAACGCTCCCACTCCCAGGGCGTTGGCGATAGTCCGAGCAAGTGACAGATGAACACACTGTTGGTTCCTGCATGGGCCACGAACGCCAAGCGATCGCCCGGTTCCTCGATGTGCCAGACCGGCAACTCGTGCTCGGTCCGAAAGATTCCGCGTTCAGACAGGAACTTGGTGGCACCGGCGTGGATTCGTTTGGTGAAGTCACTCACCGGTTCCCCGCCGTCCAATCCTTTCCACCGTTCGAGAGCCGGTTTGCGTTTGTCTTCGCGATATGCAGCCTCGGCCTTCTCAGCCGGATTGCCTTGCCAAATCGGGCTGCGAATCTCCTCCAACCAGGGCTCGATTACTTCGCCACGACGTTGGGCGTCGAGAATCGGTGCCGCGGTTTGCCTGGTTCGCAACAAAGGCGAGACGTAGATGTGGTCGAAATGCTCTTGTTCGAGTCGATCGGCCAATCTTCGGGCTTGACGATGTCCGCGAACGGTGAGCGGTGGATTGTCCTGACTGACACCATCGCGTACCCACTCGGGTTCTGCATGACGTATCAGGGTGATGAACACGGCAGAACTCTAGTTGTCGGGTGTGGTGATCGGTGGGGTGGTGATACCGCACGACAGAAATGACGTCTTCACCGTGTCAAAGAGCGCCTCATCTCCTACGTCAATGTCGTTGCCTCCGGCAAACGTCGTGCCCAACTCCCGCGCCACACATTCAGCCTCCGTATTCGTGAGCGCTACTCCGTACGACTCGGCTATCGCAAACCCCAACGCCTCCAACTCGGAGCGAGTCGGAACGTCGTCTTCATTGGCGTCCCTGCTCGGTTCCTCCGAGATGACGGGTATGGGCAACGTGGTACCCGTCATGGCAAAGTTGGGATTCGATTCACTGCGAACCTGCTCACACTGCACTTCCAAGAACTCCTCGATTTCCAGGAGTGCGCCCGACACGGAAACGTCCGTGAATGCGCGTCGAGCCGACGCAACCTTGGCGTCCGTGGATGCAGTCACGGGATCCCAGCCCACGGTGTCCAAGGCCACCACCAATTGACCGTAGGCAGCCAGTGCCACACCGAGCGGATCGCGCAACGTTCCTGGTGATACCTCGCGCATGACGGACACCTGATCGACCATTGCCAGCACTGCCTCCTCCAGCTCGATTGCAGTGGTGCGGTCGAGCGCCGCAACCGCACGCTCCGCTCGGGCTCGCGCATTGGAAAACAGTGGACCTTCGATGCAGGCATCACTGGCAGAGCCCCCGGAACATGCAACGAGACCGATGGTCAGCATCACTCCTCCAATCGCCCGGTTCCAGCTCAGTCTCATGTGTTGGTGGCCGCCAACCACGAGTCGTACATACGTCGGTATTCCCCACCGCGCTGCATCAGCGCATCGTGCGGACCATCCTCGACGATCTTCCCATCCGCGAGAACGATGACCCGGTCGGCACGGGCTGCAGTCGACAGACGATGCGCAATCGAGATGGTCGTTCTGCCCGATGCCAGCTTTTGCAATGCACGGGCGAGGCGGACTTCCGTCAATGCGTCGACGGACGACGTAGCTTCGTCCAAAATCAACACATCGGGGCTCACGAGTGACGCCCGCAGCAGAGCAACCATCTGGCGTTCGCCCGCAGACAGCGCCTGACCGCGTTGACCCACCTGGGTTTCCAAACCGTTCGGTAACCCCCCAACCCAATCTTCCAATCCCAATTGCGCGACGGCATTCGACAAATCCAAATCCGTGGCTTCGGGTCGTGCAAAGCGCAAATTGTAGGAGATGGTGTCGGCGAACAAAAACGGCTCCTGAGGAACGACCGTCAACCGTCGACGCAAGTCGTCGTTGGCAACATGCTTGAGATTCACACCTCCAATCGCCACTCGACCCGAAGTGGGATCCGCGAGACGTGCGATGAGCCTGGCAATCGTGGTTTTTCCGGAGCCGGACTCCCCCACCAATGCAATGTGCTGTGCAGGCGGAATGTTGAGTGTGAGAGCGGACAACACCTGTGTTGGTGCCACTTCTTCCTCGCGAGGCGCATAGGCAAAGGCGACGTCGGTGAGCGTGATGCCGAGTCGACCAGTCGGCAACGCCACGGGGTCGGTTGCTGCTGGAGGACCGATCGGGGTGTCCAGGATTCCCAACACCCGTCGCAATCCTGCCACCGCGGTTTGGGTTTGGTCGATGACTTCGGTGAACTCGGCGATCGGTTCCAGGAATCGGTACGTCAGAAACATGAAGCCAACCAGAGCTCCCGCCGAGAGACCTGCAGTCTCCCCCCGCCATACACCGATTCCCACCACCGCCACGACGGTGAACACACTGAACACTTCCCCCGAAGGAAACAGGAACGCACCGATGATCCCGGCTCGAATCGAAGTGCGGGAACGCTTCGCGGTGGCCGCTTCGACTCGCTCCAATGCCGGCTCCACCGCATCGTACGCCTGGAGGGTTTCCACACCCGAGACGGTTTCGCTCATGAGCGACAACATTCCCGCATTGTTCGTTCGCACACCGTCGTATGCCCGAACCAGTCTTTGTTGAACAAGGCGCAACACCAGAATCAGTGGTGCCACTACGGCAAAAGCAACGAGCGCCAGAACCCAGTCGTAGGCGAGCATCACGCATGCCACGACGAACATCAATGACAGGTTGAGCATCCACGCAAGACCACCCCACGCAAAGAACAACGTGAGGGTCTCGATATCGCTCGTCACCCGTGCAACGAGTGCTCCGCGGCGCTCGTCGTTGTGGTCGGCAAGACTCAGTCGATGAATGTGGTTGAACAGCCGTACTCTCAGGCCGTACAAGCCTTCTTCGGCTGCCGATCCGAGACGGTACACGGCCATGCGTTGACTGACTGCAGCTACGACCACCACCACCGCAGCCGCAGCACACAGCTTGAAGATGTAACTTACGCGTACCTCTTCGGGGGCCAATCCGTTGTCGATCGCGAGTTGCATCACCACAGGAATGGTGACGCGTCCGGCAGCGCCAAACAACGCGAGTGCGAATGTAAAGCCGAGTCCCTTCCCGAGAGCGGGAGCCTGGGCAATTCCGGCCCGTATGGTGTCAACGGCTCCCCTCCGACGCATTCCCTCGGTGATGTCGTCAGGAAGGTTCATCGGGAAGGTTCCGCTCGATCATGCTCAAAAGCGGCAATGAGTCCTCGATATCGGTCGTTGGTGAGCATCAATTCGTCATGCTTACCCAAGGCGACCACACGGCCCTCGTCCATGAACAGCACACGATCTGCGAGGGCAATGGTGGAAGGACGAGACGCAACGACGATCGTGGTCATCTCATGGTGCAGGTTCGACAGATTCGTGAGCACACGTTCTTCGGTGGCGGGATCAAGCGCCGACGTCGTGTCATCGAGCAGCAGCAACTCGCTTCCCATGGCGAGTGCCCTGGCGAGGGCCAACCGCTGCCGCTGACCTCCGCTCAAACTCACACCTCGTTCCCCCAGTTCGGTGTCCAATCCGATGTCCATCTCGCGCACGAAATCCGACGCCGACGCCGTATCGAGAGCTCGTTGAATCACTTCCGTACCTGTGTCCGTACCCAGTGTGAGGTTGTACCGCAAGGATTCAGCGAACAAGAACGCCTCCTGGAACACCAGACCGACTTTTCTCGTTCCCAGAATCAAAGACCCGGTACGAACCGGAACCAGTCCGGCGAGAACGTGCAGCAACGTCGTCTTGCCGGAACCCGTTGCTCCGACCACCGCCAAGGTGGATCCTCGCTGCACATGAAGACTCAGATCGAAGAGCACTTCGGATTCGCCATGCGAGGCACACACGTGCTGCATCTCCACCATTGCACTTCGGTCCGTACTGAACGACACCCGTCGTATCGCCGCCTGCGGTGACGGCAGAAGTGGTTCCGTAAGGATTTCCTGTACCCGGTCCCAACCGCTGATCGAATGTGGCAGCTCCGAGAAGAGATAACTGACGATTCTCAGCGGCAAAGTGACGAGAGTGAAAAGATAGACGAACGACGACAGGTCACCGATGGTCATGTCACCGCTCCTGACCCGAAGTGCTCCGAAGGCGATGATGGCGATGTTCACGAGGGACGGAGTTGCATCGATGATCGACTCGAATGTCGAGCGCAGATTCACCGCCTCTTTTCGTGCACGACGAAGGCGGCGTGAAATTTCCGCCAGGCGCTCCGTTTCTCTTTCCTCGGCGCCAAAGGCCTTCACGACGAGCACACCGTCGAAACTTTCGTGGGCAGCTTCCGACAGCGCACCAAGTTCATCCTGCGCCGTGCGATAGAAACGATCCACCCTTCGTTGATACAACACGTTCATCACCAACATCACCGGAAAGACGAGGGTGGCAAACAACCCCAACATCACGTCGGTG
Organism: Actinomycetota bacterium; assembly: GCA_017853375.1. Lineage (GTDB taxonomy): Bacteria > Actinomycetota > Acidimicrobiia > Acidimicrobiales > Ilumatobacteraceae > F1-60-MAGs027. The sequence goes on along the minus strand of JAFMJP010000003.1, from coordinate 28,629 downwards.
ATGATCAACCAACTTCCCGCCACCAAGAGCAGTACCGCAACGGACGTCGAGAACGGAAGCGGCGCCAAGATTCCGACTGCGGCATCAGTGTCGACACCAGCACGCGCTGCAACGTCACCGGTCATTCGCTTTCGATGCCACGAAGCAGGTTGAGACATCATGTGACGAAGCACACGATTGGCGATCGTCTGCGCCGTCGCCCACTGCAGCTTTCCGGCAAACGAGCGTCGGATCACCACCCCGACGGCACGAATGAGTGCAATAGCGACGACCGCCACGGAAGTGAGTCCCCAGGTCGTGAATGACACCCCTTGCGGCGAGAAGGCTGGGAGGATCACGTTGTCGATGACCAATTTCACCCCGTACGACGACACCACTGTTGCGGTGGCAAAGACTGCCGCTCCCGAGACTGCAATGACGAAATATCCCTTGTGAAAACCCACGAGTGCACGCAGCAAATTGGATGCCACTTGGAAACGATTCGTTTTGGATGTCACAGGTAGCGTCTCCGAACAGATGCGATTGATGGCACGAATCATTCTGGCACTCGTGTGTAGTGCCATTGCGGCTATGTGGGTTTATGCATTGTTCTTCGCTTCCAAGGAAGCCGTCAACAAGATTGGGGACATCGATTGGACTCAACGTGCCGAGCGTCGATGTCTCGAAGCAGAACGTCAACGCGAAGCTCTCGCTGATTACCGATTGATCAGCGACGTGGGTGCTGATGGCTTGCGTCAGCGCGCCGATCTGGTGGACAGAGCTACCGACACCATCGTCACGATGCTTGCCGCACTACGAGGTGACGTGCCCAACGATGAGAAGGGACGTGCCATCGTTCCAATGTGGCTGGATGAGTACGAACAATACGTACTTGACCGACGTTCCTACGCGGCGCAACTTCGCGCAGGAAACAACGCACCCTTCTCCGAAACGACGTTCGAAGGATTGCCGCTGGCAGAACGTTTGGCGACGTTTGCCGGGGACAACCGCATGCCGGCGTGTGCGCCTCCCATCGATCTTTCCGTCTGAAAGTTCACGATCGAGCTCGTTGCAGGTTCAACGGTTCGAGAATTCGTCGCTGGGCTTCCAACCCGACTCAGGCGTGTAGCGACGGATGACCTTCGCTGGTGCGCCAACCGCCACCGAGTAATCGGGAAGTTGCCCCGTGACGACGGAATTCGCTCCCACCGCAACATGCTTCCCTATCGTTGCGCCTGGCAACACCACAGTGCCCGTTCCGAGCCAGGATCCCGCTCCAATGACGACCGGCTTTTCGGGTTGGGTTTGGAGGGATATGGGCCGATGAATATCGCTGTATCCATGATTCTGATCCGTGATGTACACGTGGTGCCCGGTCCACACATCGTCGCCGATATCGATGGCAAGATGACCGACGATGCCACTTCCCCTTCCGATGAGACAACGATCGCCGATCTTCACCACCGGTGAAGTGACGCACTCCTGGCCCGGCATCATTCCAGCGGACAACGCGCAGTACGGTCCGAGCATCGTGTCGGAGCCAATTTCGATGTAGTGCTCGTTGTAGATCGTCACCCAGGGAAACGCGATGAGTGATCCGGACCCGAAACTCTTGAAGCGACGCCCGCGAGCCGTGTCCCTCGTTATGGAGGCGGAAAACTGCCAATCCTCCCAACGATTCGCTACGACACCGGCGATCAATTTCTCGAACATTTTGGGAAACACGACAACACGGTAGCGCTCAGCCCCGTCTGACTACTCTGAACACGTGGTCGGCACGGTACAGCAACACCGAAATGTGGTGTACGCCCGCGCAGAAAGATTCGGACCACCAACGTTGACCGACGAGCTCGTCACCCTGCCGACAAGCGTGCAGTGCCCGCAAGTTCCTGGATTGTTGGAACAAGCAATGGGTACCGGGGACCTTCCCATGGACGAACATTGCCTCACCCTCAACGTCTTCTCACCAGCCCGAGCAACCGAGCTGCTTCCCGTCCTCGTATGGATACACGGTGGTGCCTTCACCAATGGAACGGGCAATGCATCCTGGTACGACGGATGCAATCTCGCTTCGCGTGGTTGTGTGGTCGTTGCCATCAACTACCGACTCGGCGCTTTGGGGTTCACCGGTCGGTCGGATGTGGGCCTTCAAGACCAGATTGCGGCGCTCACGTGGATTCAACGACACATCGAGCAGTTCGGTGGTGATCCTCGGAACGTGACCATTTTCGGAGAATCCGCGGGCGGATGCAGCGTCGTGGCCCTTTACGCTTCCCCTGCTGCCGACCTGCTGTTTCATCGGGGCTGGGCGATGAGTCCTTCACTCGGCCAGCTGCGCACAACCGAGCGCGCGGACCAATCCGAACGACTGCTTCTGTCGGAATTCGGGGTCTCTTCGATCGACCGCGTGGCGATGACGCCCCATAGCGAGCTGATCGCTGCACAAGGTCGATTACTACGGGATCCCAAGGATGTGGTCTCCATGTTCAGTCCAACGATTGGCGGGAACGTGGTGTCGTCGAATGCGCACGACGTTGTGGCTCGGGACGCGCGACCTTTGGTCATTGGAACCATGCGTGACGAGAGTCGACTGTGGGTTGCGCTCAATCCGAATGCCGCTGCGATGACCCAGGAAGACGTTCTCAACGAGTTTGAACGACGTTTCGGTACCTCGGCACAGAAGGCGTGGAACGCGTACCAATCGTTGCGTCCAAGGTCCTCGCCAGCACAGATGCTGGCGGCAATGCAAAGCGACGAATCGTTTCGTGTTCCGGCATGGCGGGTGATCGATGCGCGTGACAAGGCAGGCTCTGCCACATGGTCGTACTTTTTCACATGGCCTACGCCCGTCTTCGATGGAATCCTCGGAGCCTGTCACGGACTCGACATTCCCTTCGTTTTCGACAATGTGGCTGCGCCGAACGTGGAACATTTCATCGGCGTGTCGCCCGCACATCGTCATCTCGCCGACACGATGGCGGGCTCGCTGTTCGATTTTGCATGTTCGGGGGATCCGAGTTGGCAACCGACCAATGGATCACGCACGACACTGCAGGTGGATGAGCGAAACGCGACGCTCATCGATCCGGAACGCGAGTTGTACGACCTCTGGAACCCTTGATCACGGGCCCAGATGAACTTCATTACCACTGCGGCGAAGTATCCGGTATGGCATGACGCGGGCGTCATTGCCTGGGAACCGAAGGTAGCTCCGGCTTCTGCCAACGTCGACGTGGCCATCATCGGTGGCGGACTGAGCGGGCTCTGGACTGCCTACTACTTGACGCAACTTCGCCCCGAGGCTCGAGTAGCTGTTCTCGAGGCACGTCGTGTCGGCTTTGGTGCGAGTGGACGAAACGGAGGTTGGTGCAGTGGATTTTTCCCGCTCTTGCCAACCGAATTGGCCGACGTATTCGGCGGGGACAAGGCACTTGAGGCGTACCGGGAGAGTTTTCGAACGCTGGATGAGATCGAACGAGTGCTACGCCAGGAAGGAATACGGTGCGATTGGCATCGTGGCGGAACGGTGCAGTCGGCGTCGACGTCGTTGCAGGCCGAGCGTCTGCACTCGATGGTGTCTCAGCAGCATGCGCTCGGTCTGGGCAGTGACGACATGGAATGGCTGTCGCCCCAGCGCGTGGCCGATCAGATCCGAGTCGCCGAGACTCATGGTGCGGTGTACAGCCCCCACTGTGCAACGGTGAACCCGTTTTTGCTCACCGTTGGCTTGGCTGACGTGGTTCGCAAACGAGGAGTGTCGATCTGGGAACACACCACCGTCAAAGCGATTGATGGAGGGACCGTCACACATCAATACGGGCATCTGTGCGCCAACCTCGTCGTGCAAGCCACCGAGGGCTACTCGCACGTCTTGCGTCGGACCAGACGCCGACTGGTTCCCCTGTATTCGTTGATGGTTGCCACCGAGCCGCTGGATGTCGATGTGGTGAACCAACTCGGATGGACAAAGCGCGCGACCTTCAACGACGGCGGCAACATGATCATCTACGCCCAACTCACCGCCGACAACCGGATTGCATTCGGAGGCCGTGGTGCCCCGTATCACTTCGGATCGAGGGTACGGGATCGTTTCGATCTCGACGACAACACGCATCTGAACATTGCAGCTTCCATAGCCCGGCACTTCCCCGCCGCCGCTCACGCAAAGATTACGCATCGTTGGGGTGGACCGCTGGGTCTGCCGAGGGACTGGATACCCAGTGTCGAACTGGATCGACGGGAACGATTCGCACGCCTTGGCGGCTACGCGGGTGATGGCGTGGCTGCAACCAATCTCTTTGCACGAATGCTGGTCGATGCTTGGCACGAAACAAGGACGCCCGTTTCCCAACTCCCGTTCATCAATCACCGATCACCCAAATGGGAAATTGAACCCTTCCGGTTTGTCGGCGTGAATTCACTCATTCGACTCTCCAACAGCCTCGACAAACACGAGGAGACGCACGGCGTTTCACCGCCAGTCCGTAGACGGATTTTCGATTCATTGCTGTAGGGCTGACGTTGTTCGCCGATCTACGAACTGAGGACCTCGGACATCCGAACCGCCCGCCCGAGTGAGATACTCCGATGGGCAGCCTCGCCCATGGCGACCGACATCAATCCGTCCTGCGTCGACACGGTGGCCGTTGTTCCGGAACGAATCGCATGCTGCATCGCCAGGTGCTGGCGCCATGACGAGCCATGGTGTGCGCCGTGCTCGAGTACCGAAGAAGGGACCGCTCCGTGGCCCACATGATCCTCGTCGCACTGGAACCATCCGTTTGCTCGCAAACCAAGTCGCACGAGACCCTCGGTCACCAGTGCTTCTGCTTTTCCGAGACTCCCCACCACGGAAATTTCCTGCTCGTTCTTGGTTGCCTCGGCGAACATGCACAAATCCAATGACGCCCGTGCCCCGTTCTCGAAATCGACGATCACCAGTGCATTGTCCAGAATGTCGGGCACACGACCGTCATACGTTTCGTCGAGATGATTCACATCCTGTGCGCCGGATGCAAAGACTCGGGAAGGCTCACTACGCAGAACGAGTCGCATGAGATCGAAGAAATGGCAACATTTTTCCACGAGTGTTCCACCCGTGTTGTTGGAGAAACGATTCCAATCCCCCACTTTGGGAAGGAACGGAAAACGGTGCTCACGTATCGCCAACATGTGGAGACGGCCGAGTACGCCGCTGGAGACATGCTCGAGTAGGCGCATGGTTGGTGCCATGTACCTGTATTCCAAGCCAACCCACACCACTTTGTGGGACACGGCCGTCCGACGCTCCAGCGATATGAGGTCCTTGCAGTCCTGGACGGTGGTGCACAAAGGTTTTTCGATCAGGAGATGTACGCCAGCGTTGAGTAGCGGCTCAACCACCGACCTGTGGGTGTAGTTCGGTGTGGCCACCACGGCGACATCGAAGCCACCTGCGGCAACCAGTTCATGCACCTTCCCGAATCGAGCAATCTCGGATTTGCCGCCATGTTGCCCTCGATTGGAATCCCACGATCGCGCAACGGCTCGGCAACCTTGCTCCAAGCTCTCGGGATCAGGGTCGCAAATTGCAACCACTTCGCAGTCGGGAATCGCAGCGAGTGCATGGATGTGCTCCCTGCCCATCATTCCCGAACCAACGATTGCGTACCTCAACGTCCTGTCTGGTACATCACCCGCTCGGGACATGCCTCAAGGGTAATTGCCACTAGTTTCAGTGAAGTGAGCGAACCACGTCTGTATTTTCGACAGTTTCTCTCGGGGCGGGACTTCGCGCGAGACAATGATCTCGCACGACAGATGGTCAATTTTGTCTACGCAATCGGAGATCGAGAAACCGGTGAATGTCTGCTCGTGGATCCTGCTTACGATGTCGATTCCCTTGTCGATGAAGTCGAGCTCGATGGCATGACGGTAGGCGGCGTACTGGCCACGCACTACCACCCCGACCATGTCGGTGGCTCGATGATGGGATTTCGGATCGACGGCATAGCAGCGTTGCTGGAGAGATGTTCGGTACCGATCCACGTTCAACGAACAGAGGTGGAATGGGTGACCAAAGTGACGGGTGTCGGTCTATCGAGCCTCGTTGCGCACGAACCGGGCGACGTTGTCAGTGCAGGTCACATAGCGGTCACGCTCTTGCACACGCCGGGTCATACGCCTGGTAGTCAATGCTTCATGGTTGACGGGCGTTTGGTATCGGGAGACACGTTGTTTCTCGATGGATGCGGCCGAACCGACCTCCCGGGCAGCAATCCCGATGACATGTACGACAGTCTGCAGACACTTGCTTCACTACCCGATGACACCGTGATATTTCCCGGACACCAATATTCCCCCGCAGCGAGCGGTGTCATGGCGAACATCCGGCGCTCCAATGCGATCTTCAAGCCAAAGACCAAGGAGGCGTGGCTCGGTTGGTTTGGTGCGTGATCGTCCCCGTCAGCCGAGCAGCCCCGACATCGCCACCGAGAGACCACTCGCGAGCAGGAGCACATACACCAACCGATCGAATCGTTTCTCGGACAACCGTGGTTGCACCCGTAGTCCGATTGCTTGACCAGCCAGAATCAGCGGGACGGCAGCCGATGCGAGGAGCACTGCTTGGCGGGTGACCATTCCGAATGCAACGAAGAACATCATGCTGACTGCACCAGAAACTGCGAACGTGATGGCGAGCGTCGCGCGGAAGACGTCTGGTTGGAGCCGTCGCAAGTTGAGTGCCAGCACCAACGGCGGACCGTTGGTCCCGGTTGCCGTGGACAACACACCGGAAATCCATCCTGCGGTGATCTCCACCACTCGTTTTGGGGACGGCCAAGAGGAACCGAGATTCTGCAGCCGCTTGGTTCCCTCGATCAATGCCAGGGTTGCAAGGATGATCACTGCTCCGAGTGCGACTTTGAGCGGACGCTGTGGCGTCGTTTCGAGTACGTACACCCCGATCGGCATTCCCAACAACGCCGCCACATTGAAGCGCACCGCCACCTCACGGTTCACGTCACGACGCGTTCGAAGACTCAGAATGATGACGTTGAAGAGAGAACCGATACTGACGGCAATCACGGCAAGCTCCAGATCGACGATGAGCGCGGCCAACGGCACCGCCAAGAGTGCAAAACCAAAACCGCCGATCGATTGCACGAACGACGCAAAGAACATCACCGCCAATACCCACACGATGTCGATCATCGGCATGCCGACGAATCCGTCAACCAGAAGTGAGCGCATCGAGCGCGGCATCGAATTGCTCGGAGTGTCTGTCGACATCTGCTTGCACATGAAATGGTGAGAACAAGGCCATGTTGTGGAACGGCGTCAAGAGCACACCCCGGTTGATTGCCCACAGATGCATGAATGCATCCAATTCATGGTCGACCGCCGCAGCGGCGTCGGCACCGGTACGCGGTGGCGGGCAGAACCAGTACTCAGCGCGAGAACCCAGTTGCTGGACGCTCCACGGCAGACTGCGCTGCTCGTACGCGTTCTGCACCCCTTCCGTCCATTTCGAGGCGAGTCCGGTGGTGTAGGTGAACTGATCCGGCAGGAGGGCATGGGTGAGGGTTGCACGAACCGCAGCCATGGAAAGTGCGTTCCCTGCGAGGGTCCCGCCCACTCCCGACACGTCGATTCCGTCGTCGAGTTGCAGCGCGTCGACCTTTGCACCGATCTCGGCAGAGAACCCGTATGCACCAACCGGTGTTCCCCCGCCAATCGTCTTACCGATGACAAGGATGTCCGGCTCCAAATTCCACGCAGCGGTGCATCCACCGGGTCCTGCGCAGATGGTGTGTGTCTCATCGATGATGAGCAGAATTCCGTGCTTGCGGGTGATCTCGCGCACGCCTTCCAGATATCCGGGCTCCGGCAATACGATGCCGATGTTGGTGAGTGCCGGCTCGATCAGCATGCAGGCGATGTCGCCATGTGCCGCTGCCTGCTCGAGTCCGACCAAGTCATTGAATTGCACCACGCGTGTCGTCAGGGATGGATTCACCTGCGGTCCGATGGCGCCAGGACGACTGATCGTCCGATCTCCCAGCGCCACCACCAACGTTTCATCGACGGTTCCGTGATAACACCAGTCGTGAACCAACACCTTTGGTTTTCCGGTAATCGCCCTGGCGAAACGTAGAACGAACCGATTTGCGTCGGTTGCACTGAGCGCAAATTGCCACCTCGGCAATCCGAAACGACGTGAAAGTTCGTCACCCACCCAAGCAGCATCCGCAGTCGGCAGCATCACCGTCGCGCCACGCTGCAACTGCGCATGCACCGCTTGCGCCACTTCGGGATGCGCATGACCCGTCATTGCACCGGTGTCGCCGAGGCAAAGGTCGACGTATTCAATGCCGTCAATGTCGGTGAATCGAGCTCCCTTGGCCTCGTCCAAAACGAGGGGGAAAGGCCCGGGCCAACGTCGCATCCATGGCATCGGCACGCCTGCCACGAGCGATGAGGTGGAATCGGCATGGCGAGCGGAGCGCGGATGCAGATCGATGAATCGTTCCGTCTCCTGCTCCATCAACGCAGAGAGTCGCTCACGCCGAATCCCGGTCACGTGGCACCCCGCGTCGTCATCAGGTGACAATACTGCCATTCGTAGAATGGCTTCGTGCGGACGGCAAACCATATTTGTATCGACGCGTCGCGCTTGATGGATCGGATCATGTCACTCGGCGAGGTTGGAGGCCTTCCAGGTGGCGGCTGCAATCGTCTGGCGCTCACGGATGCCGACCGAGATGGTCGCGATCTCGTGGTGTCGTGGATGCGCGACCTCGACATGGAGGTGAACATCGATGCCGTGGGCAACGTCATCGGAACCTGGCACGTTGGTTCAGGTGCGGCCGTGATGACTGGTTCGCACATCGACACGGTACGTACCGGTGGTCTGTACGACGGCAACTACGGCGTTCTTGCAGGTTTGGCAGTCGTCGAAACGTGTCAGCGTCACGGAATCACTCCGGCACGTCCGCTGTCGGTCGGCATCTTCACCGACGAAGAAGGTGCACGATTTGCCCCCGACATGCTCGGGTCCCTCGTCTACGCCGGAGGCATGTCGGTGGAGGATGCCCACGACGTCATCGGCATTGATGGCGCTCGACTCGGAGACGAATTGAAACGAATCGGGTATCTCGGCCCCACTCCGTGCCCTGGTGCCGTACCCCACGCGTTCGTCGAATTGCACATCGAACAAGGACCCTTGTTGGAGGTGAACTCGGTCCGCATTGGAGCGGTCACGGGCGTTCAAGGGATCTCTTGGCAACACGTCACCATCGATGGTCAGAGCAATCATGCAGGAACCACTCCGATGCATTTGCGGAAGGATCCCGCATTTGCTGCTGCGTCGCTCACCGTTTTTCTCAGGCAGCTCGCCCAACGATTCGGGGGCAATCAGGTGTGCACCGTCGGGAAAATCGACGTGCATCCCAATCTGACGAACGTGGTGCCTTCACGGGTCTCCCTCACTCTCGATGTTCGAAATACCGACGAGAATCTCTTGAAAAAGGCAGAACGCGAAATCGAGGAATTTTGCTCGCGTTTGGCCGATGAAGAGCACGTCACGATCACCCGTCGTTCCCTGGCGCGATTCGAGCCCGTGGTCTTCGATGACAGGATCGTGTCGATGGTTGAGGAGCTTGCGAAAGATCGCGGCAATTCCGTCCAACGGATGCCATCAGGAGCCGGCCACGACGCCCAAATGTTGTCTCGAATGTGCCCCACTGGGATGATCTTCGTCCCGAGTCACAAAGGCTTGAGCCATAACGTCAACGAACATACGGATCGAGATGATTTGGTGGCTGGTGCCAATCTCCTCCTCGATGTCATGCTGAAACTCGCGGAGACGACGTTCTGATGCGGGGTGAACTTCGTGGCGAACCCCGAGTGGTGCGCGTAGCTGCCGCCCAGATGGGACCAATTCAGCGGACTGATAGCCGGGAGGCAACCGTCACTCGCCTCTGCTCGCTCCTCCATCGAGCTGCAGATGGTGGAGCCGATGTGGTGGTGTTCCCCGAACTGGCTCTCACCACGTTCTTCCCGCGATGGTTCGTGGACGACATCTCGCAAGCCGATCACTACTACGAACGAGAGATGCCGTCTCCGACTACTTCTCCCTTGTTCCTTGCTGCGCGTGAACGAAAGGTTGGATTCTCACTTGGCTACGCCGAGCTCACGCCGGATGGGCGACGCTTCAACACCCAAATTCTCGTGCAGAAAGACGGCTCCATCGTTGCCAGATATCGCAAGGTTCACATTCCAGGTCATGCCACTCACGAACCACAGCGAAAGTTCCAGCACGCAGAGCGCTACTACTTCGAACCAAGCAATGACGGTTTCGGGGTGTGGACCGCATTCGGTGGTCGCGTCGGCATGATGATCTGCAACGACCGTCGATGGCCCGAAACCTACCGAGAGATGGGACTTCAAGGTGTCGAACTCATCCTGTGCGGATACAACACTCCGTTGAACTATCTCCCCGATCCAAGCCAGGACCGGTTGGCTGGGTTCCACAATGCCCTCGTCATGCAAGCGGGTGCCTATCAGAACGGCACCTTCGTGGTGGGGGTTGCCAAGGGTGGTTGCGAGGAAGGCGTTGATTCCCTCGCCGAATCACACATCATCGCCCCCTCTGGCGAAGTGTTGGCCAAGACGGTGGGCAATGGTGATGAAGTGATCATCGCCGATTGTGACCTGGAATGGTGCAAGAACTACCAAAACACGCTCTTTGACATGGATTACTACCGTCGTCCCGAGGTGTACCCGAGACTCACCAGTCAACGTGGACCCCGTCTCCGTGCCGACGGCACGCCCCTGACGTAAGCCCACACCCGACGATGACCCGGCTCGGGCATCCGTTGCACATGCCGTACGCCTTTGACAAACTGTAAAGGTGACTGCCTTCACCGTCAACGGCACCCAGGTGACGGTACGTCAATCGCATCCACACCTGCTTTCCGCATTACGGGAAGAACTCAACATCACCTCCCCCAAGGACGGTTGCTCGCCCAGCGGACAATGCGGCTGTTGCACGGTGCTCATCGACGGTAAAGCCGTCGTGTCGTGCCAAACATCCCTGGAAAAGACCGCCGGCAAATCCGTGGTCACGCTCGAAGGCTTTTCCGAACGCGAACGTGAGGCATTCGCTTCGGCATTCGCTGCCTGTGGCGGACTGCAGTGTGGTTTTTGCATTCCCGGAATCGTGGTTCGAGCCAAGGCACAGATCGACAAGAAGGGCGTCGATCTCAAACGCGAGGACATGGCACGCCATCTCGGGGCCCATCTTTGTCGCTGTACCGGATACGCAAAGATCCTCGAGGCAATCGAGTGCGTTGCAAAGAACGATGTTCCGTCGATTCCCCCGGTCGCCGGTGTCGGAACTCGCACACCCAAGTACGAGGCAAAGGAACTCGCGCTTGGCGATCGTGGCTACATCGATGACATGCGAGTACCCGGCATGCTGCATGCCGCCCTGCATCTCACGGCCCACACGCGTGCGACCATCCGCTCCATTCGAACCGACGCTGCACGACATGTCGACGGTGTCCGCGCGGTCTACACCGCCAGTGACATCCCCGGTGAACTGATGGTCGGAATCATTTACAAGGATTGGCCGGTCATGATTCCGATCGGTGGTCGAACCTCGTACGCCGGTGACGTACTTGCAATCGTGGTGGCCGACACCAGACAACAGGCCCGTTCGGCAGCTGCGCTGATAGAGGTCGACTATGACGTGCACACCCCGATCACCGACGTGGACGTCGCACTGGCAACGAATGAGATAGCAGTGTGGCAGACCGATGGCAACGTCCTGAGTACCAGCGCCTACCAGCGTGGCGATGTCGATGCTGCCCTTGGGGCGAGCAGTCACGTCATCTCGGAAACCTTCCATACCCAGCGAATCGAACACGCATTCTTGGAGCCCGAAGCAACCTTGGCGATTCCTTCCGTCGATTCCTCTCGGCGCGTGAAGGTGTATTCCGGTGGACAAGGCATCTGGGACGATCGAAACGACATCGCCCGCGTTCTGGGAATCGACAACTCGCAGGTCACCGTGGAACTCGTCACCAATGGTGGAGCATTCGGCGGTAAGGAGGACATGTCCAACCAGGCGCATACCGCCCTTGCGGCATGGCTCATCGATGCCCCGGTGAAGTGCGTCTTGTCGCGTGAGGAGAGTTTTCTCATGCATGCCAAACGGCACCCCATTCGTATGCATTACGAAATGGGATGCGACGACCACGGCATGCTCACCGCACTTCGGGTGCGTGCCGTGGGCGACTCTGGAGCGTACGCCAGCGTCGGGATGAAGGTTCTCGAACGTATGGCCGGCCACGCCAGTGGCCCGTATCACGTGCCGGCGATCGATGTCGAAGCAATCGCCGTTCGTACGAACAATCCCGTTGGTGGAGCCTTCCGCGGGTTCGGCGCGAATCAGGCCCAGTTCGCCATGGAAGGCATGCTCGATCGGCTCGCTTCACGCGTCGGCATCAGCGGATGGGAAATTCGTCATCGAAACGTGATTCAACCCGGCATGGTATGGGGTCCGGGACAAACCATGGACGAAGGATGTGCAGGTGCGGCTGCCTGCCTCGATGCAATCAAGCCGCACTACGACGCAGCCCGTGCCGAAGGTCTGCCACTTGGACTTGGTCTGGGACTCAAGAACAGCGGACTTGGCAATGGCTTCAAGGAAATAACGCGGGCTGTCGTGCGACTCGAGGATGACGGCTCCATCGAAGTTCGGCACGGCTGGACCGAGATGGGTCAGGGCATCAACACGATCGCACTCCAGGTACTCATCGAGGAACTTGGATCACATATCTCGATCGACCCGGCGAAAGTTCGCGTCATCGTCGACACCACTCGAGAATTGGGCTTGGGCCAAACCACTGGTTCTCGAGGAACCCTGATGGGTGCAGGTGCCGTACAGGCTGCATGCGCTGCGGCACTCAGCGCTGGTCTTGCGCGTGGTGTCGATCACGTCGGTGAATACCGAGTGGACTGGACGACCAAGCTGGGCGACCCTGGCGTGACGAATCCGATCATTCACTCGACGTTCGGATATGCCGCACAACTCGTCATCATGAATCGCGAGACTGGAAAAGTTGACCGGGTGGTGGCAGCACACGACGTTGGTCGTGCCATGAATCCCACGCTGTGCGAGGGTCAGATCGAAGGCAGCATTCACATGGGGCTTGGTTACGCACTCACCGAAGATTTTCCCAGTGACCCGACATCGGGCTTCCCCACCAACATGACGCTGCGCAGTCTCGGCATTCTCCGAGCCAAGGACGTACCCAAGATGGAAGTGATCCTGGTGGAACGACCCCAACCGCGAGCACCGTATGGCATCAAAGGTGTCGGTGAAATCGGATTGGTTCCCACAGCCGGGGCCGTTGCCGCCGCTCTCCACGAATTGGATGGAACGTGGCGCAACCGTCTACCGATGCGCCGGGCGGGAAGTGACGAAGAGTGAACGTTCCAGCGAGCGACACCACCAGTATGACGCCGGGGATGGTGAATGCCCATCATCACCTGTATTCGTCCCTCGCTCGCGGTATGCCTGCTCCGTTACGCCGACCCAACAGCTTTCCCGACATGTTGGAGCTCGTATGGTGGCGTCTCGACGCGGCCCACACACTCGAAAGCATCTACTGGTCGGCAAAACTCGGTGCACTCGAAGCCGTGCTGTCCGGGACCACCTGCATCATTGATCATCATGAATCCCCAAATGCCATCGAGGGTTCTCTCGATGCAATAGCCCGAGCATGCAGCGAGGTTGGCGTGCGGGTTCGAACCTGTTACGGCATAACGGATCGATGGGCCGACGACGGATCACTGCAGGCGAAGGTGTCACCGCTTTCCGCGATGACCAAAGGGGCAACTCGCGGGTTGGAAGAGTGCGATCGTCACCTTCGTGCCGGCAACGATGCCATGGTCGGGCTTCATGCGGCCTTTACGTGCAGCGACGAAACCATCAGGGCTGCAGCCGAACTCGCAGCCACTCACAACGTGGGCGTTCACGTCCACGTTGCAGAGGCCATGGACGACGTTGCAGCCGGTGCCCGGCTCGCTCCGTACGCTGCAGCTGATTGGCTTCTCGTCCACACCGTGCATCTCGATCGAGATTTGCCAGGGGTCATTGCCCACAACCCTCGCTCCAACATGAACAACGGGGTCGGATACGCCAAACCAACGCAACGTAACAACACCGTGGTGCTGGGTTCGGACGGGATCGGCTCCGACATGATGGAAGAACTCCGTCTCGCATATGTGCGTCTTCGCGAATTCGACAATTCCTCTTCCCCCAACGTCGTACAAGGCTGGATGGACAACGCCCGATCGATGTATCCCGCTTCCCTCTCCGACCGCGTGACATGGCGTTATCCAGATGCGACGAATCCATGGCATGCGGTCTTCACCACAGGCATGCGCGTGGAACGAGTCGACGTGCACGACGAAACCACGGATTCACTTCGAACGGTGGTGGACAACGGCACCACGGTGTTGGTTGACGAGGACGAGATTCGACACAAAGCCGCAACCGCAGCCAGGCAATTACACCAACGAATGGAGAATTCATGACCACGACAGGCCGCGTTGCGCTCTACCTGCAGGATGCTCATCGCATTAGCGAAGGTATGGAATTCGCGAGGTACGCCGAAGCCAAGGGTTTCGAAGCAGTGTGGCAGGCCGAGAGCCGTTTGGTTCGTGAAGCAACGGTTCCAATGGCTGCATTCGCTTCCGTCACCACCAAACTCAAGGTCGGTTCGGGAGTCGTGGATTGTTGGAGTCGCAATCCCGCACGGTTGGCAGCCACGTTCAGCACCCTCGACGATCTCGCACCAGGTCGGGTTCTGCTCGGAATCGGTGCCTGGTGGGATCCGTTGGCAGCGAAGGTCGGAATCACGCGGACCAAACCACTACGAGCCATGCGAGAAATCGTCACCGCCGTCCGAGCCCTCCTCAACAATGAAAACGTCACCATGCATGGTGAGTTCGTGCATCTCGATGGAGTCGAACTGGATTACGTGTATCAAGAACGCCGCAAAAAGGACGTACCCATTTACATCGGTGCCACTGGAATGCAGATGATGGAGCTCACGGGCGAGATAGCCGACGGTGTGGTGCTCAACTATCTCGTCTCCCCCGAATACAACGCCCAAGCAGTCGAAGCCTTGCAGCGAGGCGCCGACAAGGCTGGGCGCTCCTTGGCCTCGATCGACAGACCACAACTGGTGGTGTGCAGCGTCCACGAGGACCGAGCCACGGCACTCGACATGGCCAGGATGATGGTGACCCAATATCTCGGGCAACAGCCGCACATCATGAAGGCCTCCGGGGTGCCCCAGTCCATTCTCGACAAGGTAGGCAGCGTTCTCACCTGGCCGGCAACTCACGAGCAGGTGTTGGCCGCATCCAAGTACGTTCCGGACGAAATCGTGCAGATGCTCACTGCAAGCGGCACTCCTCAAGATGCGCGCGAGCAGGTGACGCACTACATGCGAAATGGCGCAACTTGCCCCATTCTGTACCCGCTCGGCGACGTCAAGGCGATGATCGATGCATTCTCCGGTTGGTCGCCACAGATATGACCGTCGTCAATGCCACATCCATCGACGAAGTCGTTGACGCATTGCGTCGCCTACCCCAGGCACGACTGTTGCAGGGTGGGACGGACGTCATGGTGGAGATCAATCTGAATCGTGCGGGAGCGGGCGATGTCATCGCATTGCGACAGGTTTCCGAGCTCCGACGGTGGTACGTCGATGAAGAATCGCGCACACTGCACCTCGGGGCTGGCGTTCCCTACGCCGAACTGGAACGGAGTCCGTTGTGCAATCTCCTCCCAGCGCTTGCCGAGGCTGCCCGGACCGTTGGCTCGCCTCAAATTCGTGCGGCTGGATCTCTCGGTGGGAACCTCGGCACCTGTTCACCAGCCGGAGACGGACTTCCGGTGTTGAGTGCATACGACGCAATGGTTCACCTGCGGAACGCCGACGGATCACGACAAATGTCGATTCATGACTTCATGGTGGGAGTCAAACGCAATGCCAGTGCAGCCGACGAACTCATTACAGGCATTTCCATGCAGCTGACACGTGGTTTCCAGGGCTATGCAAAAGTTGGTACGCGCAATGCGATGGTGATCTCCGTTGCCTCTGCCTGTCTGGTGCACGATTCGGAACGAGGCAGTATCCGCGTTGCCTTTGGTGCGGTAGCACCCACCATCGTGCGTGCTCGAAACGCCGAAGCATGGTTGGCCGAGAACGTAGAACTCGTCGGCGCCATCGATGTTTCTGGTCGTCTTGCACGCGAGTTCGGTGAACGCGCAGCCACGGAGTGCACCCCCATCGACGATCATCGTTCGACCGCCGCATATCGTCGTCATGCAGTGTCGGTCCTCGCCGAACGACTTCTCCTTCGAGCCGCCACTCCGAACACGACGGGAAACCGCGCGTCATGACATCATCGCAAGATCAAGGCAACGAGTTCTACGCCCTTACGGTCAACGGCATGCGTCATCAAGTTCAGGATGCATGGGTTGGTGAAAGTCTGCTCTACGTACTGCGCGAACGTTTGGGCCTGCCGGGAACAAAGGGGGCCTGCGAACAAGGAGAATGTGGTTCGTGCACGGTCGTGATGGATGGTGAAGCGGTGTGCGCATGCCTCGTCATGGCCGCCACCGCGGTCGACGCGGATATCGTCACCGTGGAAGGATTGTCGACGGACGGTGAACCCACCGACGTACAGAGATCGTTCGTCGATGCCGGCGGCGTGCAATGCGGATTCTGCACGCCCGGTTTGATTGTCGCAGTACATGCACTCCTCGAGAGAAACTCGTCGCCATCGGAATTGGAGATTCGCGAAGCAATCAGTGGGAACATCTGCCGTTGTACCGGCTACGGGCGTATCTTCGAGGCTGTTCGCCAGGCTCGAGACACGCGACAACAGGGGGCTCAATGACCCCTTCCAGCTCACCGACCTCGACCCGTAGTGACGTCAATGGGGTCGTCTCGTCGCGAGGCGTCCTCGGTGTGTCGGCACTTCGCCCCGATGGTATTCCCAAGGTGCAGGGGCGTTTTGCGTTCTCTTCCGATGCCTGGGCTGACAACATGCTGTGGGGAGCGACCTTGCGCAGTCCGCATCCACACGCCAAGATTCGTTCGATCGACGTCTCCCGGGCACTCGCGATCAACGGCGTCAGTGCGGTGATCACTGCCGACGACGTTCCGGGTCAACTCACGTACGGACTCATCACCAGCGACCAGCCAGTCTTCGCGCGCGACGTCGTTCGTTACGCTGGCGAACCCGTAGCGGCAGTGGCCGCCGATCATCCTGAGACAGCACGCCGCGCCCTCGACGCCATACGAGTCGAGTACGAAGTGCTCGCCCCACTCGTGGATGCCGAAGCGGCCATCGCTGGTTCACATCCGACGATTCATCCCGACGGCAACGTCATCCGACGCCAGCGGGTGGTACGCGGTGACCAAACCTTCATCGGTGATGTCGTCGTGGAAGGAACCTATGAAATCGGCATGCAAGACCAGGCGTTTCTCGGTCTGGAAGCGGCACTTGCCTTACCCGACGACGACAACGGAGGTGTCGAACTGTTCGTGGCAACTCAGTGGTTGCACGAAGACCAGAAGCAGATTGCAGCCTGCCTCAACTTGCCCCTCGACAAGGTTCGTCTGACACTGGGTGGAGTGGGAGGTGCATTCGGTGGTCGAGAGGACATCAGCCTGCAAGTTCACTGTTGTCTCCTGGCCCTCAAAACCGGCAGACCCATCAAGATGCAATACGGACGTGAAGAATCATTCTTCGGACACATCCACCGCCACCCCGCCCGTATCTTCATGCGACACCATGCCGACCGTGACGGAACGTTGCGTCGGGTCGAGGCCCGCGTGGTACTCGACGGCGGCGCATATGCGTCAACCTCGTCGGCGGTTCTGATCAATGCCGTCACGCACATGCAAGGTCCGTACAAGTGCGACATCGCCACCGTCGATGGTTACGCAGTGCGATCGAACAATCCGCCTTGTGGTGCGATGCGAGGGTTCGGGGTGGTGCAAGCGTGTTTTGCCCACGAGTCACAGATGGACAAACTTGCCGTTGCCTGTGGAATGGATCCAGTCGACATTCGATTGAAGAATGCAATGCGAACCGGCGACAAACTCATCACTGGTCAGACGATGGACAGCGTTGCACCGGTTGAACGCTGCATTCGTGAGACCGCAGCGCTCCCCTTGCCACCACTCCTCCCCGAGGAGCCTGACGTGCTCCAGTTGCCCGGCGGATCGGGCCTCACCGCACGGCGTTCCAACGTCAAGCGCGGTGTCGGATGGGGCGTGTCCATCAAGAACCTCATGTACAGCGAAGGATTCGACGACTACGCAACGGCGCGCTGTCGGCTCTCCAATGGCATCGTTACCTTGCAGTTCGCAACTGCCGAAGTTGGTCAAGGCTTCGTTGTCTTGGCCCAACAAATCGCCCGATCGGTGCTCGGCGTCGACACGGTTCTCCTGGAACCCATCTCCACCGCAATCGGGAGTGCAGGAAGCACGTCGGCGTCACGACAAACATGGATGAGCGGTGGTGCAGTTGACGGAGCGTGTCGCGTCGTACGTGAACGACTGTTCGAGCATGTCGCTCAACGCCACGGGCTGGATCCCCTTCGGTTGGTCATCGAAGGTACCGATGTGGTGGACAGCATGGGATCACTGCGGTTCAGTGTCGCCGAGGCAAGTCGAGACCTCGTGTTTGACGAGACCTTCGAGCACCACCATCGGGCCACCGAGGAATTGGATGAGAATGGTCAAGGCAACTGCCATGTTGCCTTTGCCTTCGTGGCCCATCGTGCCGTGGTCGACGTCGATGTCGACCTGGGACTCGTCAAAGTGGTACAGGTGGCCACCGCACAAGACGTCGGCCGGGTATTGAACCCGCTGGCAGCTCTCGGGCAGGTCGAGGGCGGTATCGCGCAAGGTTTGGGGTTGGCGGTGATGGAAGAGATCGTGCTCGTGGACGGCAAGATGCGCAATCCATCGTTCACCGATTATCTCTTGCCAACTGCACTGGATGCGCCCGATGTGCTGGTCAGCATGATCGAAGAGCCGGAGCCTCAAGCTCCACTCGGGGCCAAGGGAATTGGCGAACCTCCATGCATCTCGGTGACACCAGCAATCGTTGCTGCGATTCGCGACGCGACGGGCAAGGACCTCAGCCGCGTACCCGTGCGCCCGCAGGACATCGTGTTCGGCTAGGCCGAAGCTGAATCCATTGCGCGTGGCCGAGGAGCCAACCAACCAAGTTCACCCGGTCGTACACGTGCCGGCGGTTTGCCGTCGACGAACTGCACGTCGATACCGATGCTGCGCATGTCACGAACCACCGAACGACGTTGCGAAGGGTCGACGAGCGACACCACCACACCCCGGGCACCGGCACGACCGGTTCGACCCGAGCGATGAACGTAATCCTTGGGATCATCCGGCGGGTCCCAGTGCACGACGCAAGGAACGTCGTCGATATGAATTCCTCGAGCTGCAACGTCGGTCGCCACGAGAATACGCGCATCACCCCGACGAAAATCCTCCAGTGCGCGCTCCCGTTGTGCCTGGCTTCGATTGCCGTGGATGACCGCGCAGCGGGCATCGTCGGCCTCCAATTGGCGGGCCACCCGATCGGAACCATGCTTTGTGCGGCAGAACACGATGATCTGAGAATGCTCGTCCAATAGCTCTGCGATACGCCTCAGGCGCTTGTCCTTCGGAATCAGTTCGAAGACATGTTCGATGTCTGGCTCCGATTCCGGCGAGGTGGCATCGTGACGCACCGGATTCTTTTGGTAGCGACTGATCAACTCGGACACTGCCCCATCCAACGTGGCCGAGAACAACAAGACTTGCCTCGACACCGGCAAACGATCGAGAATCTTCTTCACCGCAGGCAGAAAGCCCATGTCAGCCATACGATCTGCTTCGTCGAGCACAGCAATTTTCACGGAGCGAAGATCGATGTCCCTTCGGCTGATGAGATCCTCCAAACGGCCTGGCGTTGCCACCACGACGCTCGCCGAGCCGATTCGCCGCAGTTGCGGTCCATAGCCGGCCCCACCGAACACTGCAGTGGTGCGCAAGTTGCGATTGGAATCGAGCAGATCGATTTCTGCACACACCTGAGATGCAAGCTCGCGTGTAGGGACGAGCACCAATCCGGTTGGTGCTGCCGGCTTCGCGCGCTGGAGCTTGGAAACCAGCACCAGACCGAATGCAATGGTTTTTCCCGAACCCGTCGGTGCCTTTCCGCACACGTCCTTGCCAGCCAACCCATCCGGAATGGTCATGGTCTGGATGGCGGTGGGCTCGGTGATTCCCCGATGAGCCATGCCGGCAACCAACTTCTCGGCAATTCCGAGTGAAGTGAACGTGCTCAGAATGCGGCTACGTTCAACATTGCACAACGATCAGATTCCAAGCACCCGCTCCACGTATTCGTTGAGAAACACACCGCGGGGATCGAGTCGCGATCGAAGGCCGCAGAAATCCTCGAATTGCGGGTACCGAGAACGCAGCGTATTGGCACTTTGAAAGTGTATCTTTCCCCAGTGCGGACGCCCCTCGAATGTCAACAATATTTCCTCCACCATTCGGAAGTATCGCTCGTACGGCATTCCCCGGTACATGTGCACGGCGATGTAGGCCGATTCCCGGCCGAAGGAAGTGGACAACGGCACGTCATCGGGGCCTGTCACTCTCACCTCGACGGGAAAACTGATCTTCAGGTTTGAGCGCTCCACTGCTTCGACGATGAGTCGTAGAACCTCCACCAAGTGTCTCCGAGGTATCGAATACTCCATCTCGTGGAACCTCACCAATCGTCGTGTGGCAAAGACCTCATGGCTCGACTCGATGAATTCCTGACGACCGGAAGATGGCAACGCCGTAGCCAGTCGCGGAATCAGACTTGGCGCCATTCGCCCTGCAGCGCACACCGCGCCGAACGCGTAGTTTTCCATGACGGTCTTCGTCCACCACTTTCCCGACCTCGATCGTGATCTTGGGGGCTCTTGCGTGCGCAGATTGGTCTTTGTCAAGGTCCACTTCGTATGTGGAATCCAATAAAACTCGAAGTGATCGACGCTGCCAACGATTCGGTCGAAGTTCTCCAGAACATCAGCCAATCGTCGCGGTTCCTCCACGGCATGCAATCGAAACGCGGGAACGACCTTCATATCGACATAGGTGAGGATTCCCAGTGTCCCCAAACCAACTCGTCCCAGCCTCCACACATCGGAATTCTCAGAACTTGAGCAGTCGAGGTGACTGCCATCGGCACACACCAGTCCAAAACCTTCTACCTGACCGGCGAGACCGGTGAAAGCCAGACCCGTGCCGTGGGTCGACGTGGAGATCGAACCAGCAATCGTTTGGGCGGTGATGTCGCCCATATTGGTCAGTGCGAATCCGGCAGCTGCCAGATGGATGTTTGCATCACGGAGGGTCATGCCCGCCGGAATCCTGGCAACGCCGCGACGGCTGTCGACGCCGATACCTTCGCCGAAATCGCTCGGTTGCATCAACACATCGTTGGTGATTGCAATCGGCGTAAAACTGTGTCCGCTGCCCGTCATTCGCACGCGCCCACCAATCGGCAACCTTCGAACGATGTCCTGAATCTCCGCGATACTGCTCGGTCTCACCAGCCGACGAGGCGAAACCCGCACGCTTCCAGCCCAGTTTCGCCAGTTCGGCATCAGTGCGAATTCGACCTGTCTGCAAACAACCGGCGCAACATCGGCTCGAAGTGTTCGATTGGGGCACTCACATAATCGGGATCGAACGCCGGAGAGTCGTACTTGGCACAGAACTCTTCGGTGTACTCGTAATAGGGCGAGCCACGGAACGCATCGCGAGCGTTGCGATCCAAGCCGATGTGGTGCCAGAAGTAATAGCCCTGGAATATTCCATGTTGGGCAACCATGAAATGGTTGGCTTCACTCACGATGGGTTTGACCATGGTTGATGCGATGTACGGATGATTGAACGGCGCCAAGGTGTCGCCGATGTCGTGGAGGAGCGCACACATCACGTACTCCTCGTCACGCCCGTCCTCCTCCGCCCGCGTTGCCGTTTGCAGCGAGTGCTCGAGTCGCGTGACCGGAAACCCGCCATGATCGCTCGAGAGAGTGCGAAGGAGATGGAGTGCATTGTCGGCTACCCGGTCCTGTGTTGCACCGATGTGCCGCATGATGAGCGACCAGTCATCCTTTGTGGATTCTTGGAAGGATCGAAACTCGGCTCGCTCCGCGCGGCTTTCATGGGGCTCGTTCATGACCGCAGGCTAGGGCTCGATGTGCAGCCAGATGGTGTCGGCATCGGACCGGAGACTGAGACGCGACGCGCACACCACCACCTTGTCGCCGCGACGAACCATGCCTGCATCGCGAGCCGCAGCCAAACCTGCACCGATGGCCACTTCGACATCTGCATCGCGTTCGGCAACCACGGCATGGACTCCCCACAGCAGACGTAGCTTTCGCGCTGTCTCCGCGCTCGGTGTTGCTGCGATGATGGCGGAACCGGGCCGACATGCAGCCAGGAGTCGCGCCGAATGTCCCGTGTACGTGAGGGACAGCAGGGAGTCCGCACCGACACGTCGAGCAAGGGAACTCGCCGCCGCCGTGACGGCTGCCGTCGACGGATTGGCGTCGGCGAAAATCGGCGGCAAATGGACGTCCCGCTCGGCAGCTTCGCAAATCGCGCACATCACTTCGACCGCCCGCACTGGATCGACTCCCACGGCAGTTTCACCCGACAGCATGACGGCATCGAACCCGTCCCGAACGGCTCCCGTGACGTCGGCTACCTCTGCACGTGTGGCTCGGGACGAGGTGGTCATCGATTCCAACATCTCGGTGGCGCAGATTGCAATGACCCCGTTACGCAGGGCCGTTCTGGCAATCTTGTGCTGGGCCGCAGGAACCACCTGGAACGGCAATTCCACTCCGAGATCGCCACGTGCAGCCATCACGCCATTGCTTGCACGACAAATCTCATCGATTCGTTCCAGGGCCTGTGGACGCTCGATCTTGGCAATGACATGTGCCGTGGGCCCGAGAATCGCCCGAACTTCTTCGATGTCGCTCGGTCGTTGCACGAAAGATACTGCGACGTAGTCGACGTTCTCCCGCTGCGCAACTTCGAGATCTGCACGATCCTTCGCCGAAAGAACGCTTCCGGACACCTCCGTGTCGGGAAGATTGACACCCTTGCTCTTTTGCAGCAAGCCACCGTGCAGTACCCGAACATTGATGGTGCCATCCGGCCAGCCCCCGGAAATGTCTTCGATGATCGTTTCAAGTCGACCGTCGTGCAGCAAGATCCGTTGACCCGATCTGAGTCCCCCATCTCCTGTCGTTCGAGACTCCGGCAATCCCAGTTCCGCAAACGTGAACGAGACCCTTTCGCCGTCGTGAAGCTCCCGGGGCTCCCCGCCATAACGAAGCTTCGGTCCCTGAATATCGACGAGGATGGCAACCTCAGGTCGAACGGCGCGCACGAGCCGTATGCGCTCGAGCAACCCTGCAGTGTCGACGTGCGAACAATTGAGGCGCAAAACATCCGCGCCGGCGTCGACGAGAGCTCCGATGACGTCGGGCGCCAGCGATGCAGGACCGACCGTGGCGATTACCTTGGTGCGTCTCATCGTCTCATTCTCGCATTCGTGCGACGCATACATGCGTCACCTGGTGTCGAAGGGGGGACTTGAACCCCCACGCCCTTTCGAGCGCCAGCCCCTCAAGCTGGTGCGTCTGCCAATTTCGCCACTTCGACGTGTCGTGGAGCCTTCAAACTATCGGGGACTTTGCCCACATGTCAGCCTGCGTTCACGCAGACAGCAGAATTCCCAATGCCGTCACGGTGAGAATCCACACCAAGGCCAACACGGACGTGATCCGATTCAGATTTCGCTCGGCTGCAGCAGAACCGAGGGCGGCAGCCCCGCCGCCGCCGAACATGTCCGAAAGCCCACCGCCGCGACCACTATGCAACAACACGCCCACGATCAAACCAATCATGGACAGGACATTGACGACGACGGTGACGACCGTGATGACCGAACGCATGATTCCAGCCTACCGAGGCCCGAGCTTCACTCTTCCGGGTGATGGCAAGCCGAAAACTGCCCGCCTTGACGAACCTGCAGCACGGGCTCTTGCATGGCACACAACTCGGTGGCTTTCCAGCAACGTGTTCGGAAACGACAGCCCGACGGCGGATTCACCGGGGACGGAACATCGCCTTCCAACATGATGCGGTGACGGCCCCGCTCAACTCGCGGGTTCGGCAATGGGACGGCCGACAACAACGCCTTCGTGTACGGATGGGTCGGATGTTCGTACACCTGTTCCGCTGGTCCGATCTCCATGATCTTTCCGAGGTACATCACCGCAACGCGGTCCGCGATATGCCGAACCACGGAGAGGTCGTGGGCGATGAACACGTACGACATGCCGAGTCGTTGCTGAAGGTCGTCGAAAAGGTTGACGACGCCGGCTTGGATGCTGACGTCGAGGGCTGACACCGGTTCGTCCAGGATGATGAGCGCTGGATCCAGTGCCAGTGCTCGAGCAACACCTATCCGTTGCCGTTGACCGCCCGAAAACTCGTGTGGGAAGCGCTTTGCATGATCGGCCGACAAACCCACGAGTTCGAGCAAGTTCACCACCCTCTCTTGATGGTCGCCTTGGATTCCTTGCACCACGAGGGGCTCCGCTATCGAGGCTCCGACGGTCATTTTCGGATCAAGCGACGCATAAGGATCCTGGAAGACGATCTGCATACGTCGACGAACTTCACGCATTTCCTCGAATGTCAGCGTCGAGAGATCCACACCCTCGAAGAACACTCGTCCGGCTGTGGGTTCGAGCAATCGAAGGACACACCGACCCACCGTCGTCTTACCCGAACCACTCTCACCCACCAAACCCAGGGTTTCACCCCGCGCCACCTCGAACGACACATCGCTCACGGCCTGCACCACTCGCTTCTTGCGTCCCATTCCACGCGTTGCCCGCACATGGAATTCCTTCACCAAGCCATGCACTCGAAGCAACGGATCGTTCATGACCCCACCTTCATCTCCGCAGCGCGTATACACGCCGTCATGGAATTGCCGAGCGGCTGGAGTTCCGGCAACCTCGTACCGCACGCCTCTACGGCATGTGAGCATCGGGTGCGAAACGCGCAACCCGAAGGTGGTTTCAACATGTTGGGCGGAAAACCTGCAATTGGAACGAGACGATCCAATCCCGTTTGCGGCAACGATGCGAGAAGGCCGCGCGTATACGGGTGCGTTGGCGAGTCGAAGATGTCGTTGATGCCCGCTCGCTCCACCACTCGACCGGCATACATCACGTTGACGCGTTCACATACGCGCGCGACCACTCCGAGATCATGCGTAATGAGTACGACCGCAGTACCAAACTGGGCCTGGACCTTCTGTATCACTTCGAGAATTTGTGCCTGAACCGTGACATCAAGGGCGGTCGTTGGTTCGTCGGCTACGAGCACCTTCGGACTGTTCGCAATGGCCATTGCAATCACGACTCGTTGGCGCATACCACCGGAGAATTCGTGGGGGTACTGCATCGCCCTATCCCCCGGCTGAGGTATGCCAACGATCTCCAACAGTTCCACTGCTCGAACTCGGGCCGCCCGCTCGCTCATCGATTGATGGGCTCGAAGCATCTCGGAAATTTGGGCTCCGATTCGATGAACTGGATTCAACGCAGAAAGCGGGTCCTGGAAGATCATCGACATCAGTCGGCCGCGCACCGATCGCATCAGCTTGGAACTTGCGCCAACCAGTTGGTGCCCGTCCAACATCACAGAACCCTCGACAGTTGCGGTCTTGGGTAGCAATCCCATGGCCGCGAGAAAACTGACCGACTTTCCGGAACCCGACTCTCCTACCACGGCCGTCATTTCCCCGGCATTGACGTCGAGATCAATGCCTCGAACCGCCACCAGCGGTCCGAGTGGAGTGGCGAACGTAACTTTGAGATCCCTGATCTGAAGAACTGGCGTGGACATCATCCGTCCTTCTGCATGCGCGGATCGGTGGCGTCACGCAAGGCATCTCCGATGAAATTGATCGTCAATGCAATGGTCACCAACGTGAGGCATGGGAAAAGTGCCAACCACCAAAATCCGGTGTTGACCGCACCCTTTGCCTGTCCAACCAGAATTCCAAGGGATGTGGCTCCGTCACCGGCCTGTGGTCCGTAGCCGAAAAAGGCCAGGGTCGATTCTCCGATGATCGCCGACACCACGGAGAACGTCAGGGCAACCATGATCGGCCCGATGGAGTTCGGTAGCAAATGCCGTCGCACGATGTACCAACGGGATGCGCCTACGGCGCGTGCTGCCTCGATGAACTCACGCTCCTTGAGAGCAAGAACCTGGCCACGCACGATGCGGGCGACACCCATCCATCCGAAAATGGCGAACAACACGATGATGAATCGAACCGAGGACAACTCGCCGATTACCGGAGTCAACCATGAAATTGCACCCAACATGCTC
Organism: Actinomycetota bacterium; assembly: GCA_017853375.1. GTDB lineage: Bacteria > Actinomycetota > Acidimicrobiia > Acidimicrobiales > Ilumatobacteraceae > F1-60-MAGs027. Next base: position 2,053 of record JAFMJP010000003.1, on the reverse strand, counting down.
CTCATCACCAACAAGGTCACGAGGAATGGAAATGCGAGAAACAAGTCGGTGACTCGCATCACCACATCGTCGAACCTTCCTCCGCGGAATCCCGCAACTGATCCAATCAAACAGCCAATTGCAACGGAAATGATCGCAGAGAACAGACCGATGATGAGCGAGACTCGCACGCCGTAAATCAAACGACTGTAGAGATCACGACCAATGTCGTCCGTCCCCAACCATGCATTGGCACGTGGAGACAGGAAGTAGTTGGGAGGAGCCTGCACTGCCTCATTCACCCCATAACGTGCCGTCAAGGGTGATAGGGCGACGAATGCCACGAGCACCGCAAGTATGAACACACTGACGACTGCGGCTTTGTGGCTCACGAAGCGGTCGAAGGCCATACGACGAGGCGACACGGTCGGCAACACAACGTCACTCGTTGCGACTGGCGCGTTCGATCCGTTATTCAAGACGAATCCTCGGATCGAGCCATGCGTACGATACGTCGGCCAGCAAGTTGAAGAGCAACACCGACGCAACGATGATCACCATCCACGGCATCAGGAGCGGAAAGTCTCCTTCACCGAAAGAGCTCAAGAAGTACTTCCCCATTCCCGGATAGCTGAAGATGTTCTCCGTAATGATCAGTCCGCCGACGATTGAACCGACATCCAGGGCTGCGATCGTCACCACCGGAATGAGTGCGTTGCGCAATCCGTGCTTGAAAAGAACTCGACGTTCGCTGATGCCCTTCGAACGAGCGGTTCGCATGTATTCACTGCTCAACACGTCCAACAATGATGAGCGCATGTATCTCGCGTAGACGGCGATGATCTGGATTGCCACCACTGAGACCGGCAACACCATGTGTTTCAGCATCAACCAGAGATCGAATCCCGTGTGTCCCGGCGGATATACGCCAGAGGTAGGAAACAACGTGGAACCGAACCAACGACTCCAGTACACCGCGAACAACAGTTGGAGGAGGATTGCCGACACATACGGCGGTATCGAAATGCCGATGAAGGCAGCCGTATTTACGCCTACGTCACGGCGACCACCGGGTCGCAACGCGGCATACACACCGAGCATCAATCCGAAGAAGATCCCCACTGCGATCGCAGCTGCCCCCAAACGGAGCGTGTTGGCCAATGCGTCCTTCAGCTGGGGCCACACTTCGCGCGAGCCTTTGATGCTTCGGGGCCAGTCCAGGGTCACGAAATTCACCAACCATCGGAAGTACCCCCGCACATAGTTGGGATCCAGGCCATTCACTTCGATGTACTGCTGGATCTTTGCTGGGGTGGCGCGCGGATTGATGCGCTTGTAACTCTCCACGGGATTCGTACCGATTCGTAGTGCCACGTACACGAGGAACGTCACCAAGAACAGCGTTGGGATAGCCCATGCGAGACGACGCAGAACAAAACGCAGCACCCCACAAACTTAGTCACTCGGCAGCCATTGGTCACAATGAGAACTGCAGAAATGCATTGCGGTTCCGACACCCCACAAACACGACGACGCGCGAGCCCTGCCCGGAGGCAAGACCCGCGCGTCGCGCGAGAGTCGTTCGAAGAACGACGTTCGACTTACTTCAAGGTGACCGTTGGTTCACCCGTCAGCAGGTTGGTGACGACGTATGCACCATCGTTGGTGGTGGCAAACGCACCAGGCATGACCTGGTTGATCGTCGTCCATACCATCCATGACGAGTTGGCACACTCGGTGACCGGGTTCAAACACTCTGGCCATTGCTCGGCGCCGATGACGATCTTGCCGTCGCCGTCGAGGTCGGTCCACAAGTGGTTGTTGATGAACGAGGTGTAGTTACGGAGCTCGGCATCAACCGGTCCACCCACCTTGTCCGTGCGCCAGAAACCCGACTTCGGGAACTGCATCAGTGGCAGCATCACGTGGTCGGCGGCCATGAGCTTCAGCGCACTCTTGATCATGTCGGCGCGCTTGGCTGCATCTGGCTCGTAGTCGGCGTTGTGGAGCAAGTCGGAAGCTTCCTCGTTGCACCAACCCTGTGAGTTCTGACCGACGTTGTTGTTCGCGGTGG
>JAFMJP010000137.1 GCA_017853375.1 Actinomycetota bacterium | reverse complement strand
ATCCACAGTGCTGCTGCGCCGGCAATCTCGAGCGGCAGGTTCCACAGCCCTCGAGCCGCCACTGGCAATGCATCAGCAGAGAATTCCCAGCCACCGATCGGCCACCAAAACATTCGTGCCGATGTGAATGCGCCATCAAAAACCAGATGCAAGAACGTACCGATCGGCAAACCAAGCAGGATCTTGCGATACGGCTTTCGACCCAGCGACACCAACATCACCAGAGCCAACAGCACGATGCTGGTCACCACCGAGTGCATCACGCGCCAGCCGGTTGGCCAGTCAATGACGTCGGGAAGGACCGCACCAACGGCAAGGAGTCGGTAGTCAAAACGGGGATCCTTGAACACCCAGGCGATGGTCAGAATCGCGGTGGCAAGAAACCAGAAGAACATCTACACCGCAAGCAAGCAGCCACAATATGGACACCGCGCATCGTGGGTGTCGGCCACTTTCTTCATCTCTGCTTGTTCCTTCACCGACAACGACGTGCGGCAACCCCCGCACGAACCCTTCAAGATTTCCCCCACGGCAGCACCCGACATGCGCGTGCGGACCTGTTCGTAGAGCGCGAGAGTTTCACCATCCACTGCCGAGGCGAGTCGATTTCGCTCGTCATTGGCTGCGGCAATTTCCGCATCAACTGCAGCCAAGACAGTGGCAAGTGCGGTGGTGGCTTGTTCGGCGGCTGCCTCCAGCGTTGGTACGGCAGCGCGCGACTCCACGATGCGCTTGTCCAAGGTTTCGCTTTCGTCCAGCAAGATCAATTCGGCATCATCCAAAGACGAGTGTTCTCCCGCGACTCCGGCAATTTCGTGCTGCAGTGCCTCGGCTTCGCGAACCGCGATGACGGTTTTCAACTGAGCCTCGTACTTGGCCTTCTTGGCGTCCAGTTCTTTGCCGCGCAATTCAAGGCGGTTGATTTCCCCTGTGATATCTCCCTGACGCTTCACCAGTCGTTCCGCTTCCACGCGGGCAGTGTGCAATGCTGCGGCTGCCGAAGATGCAGCGGCGTGCTCTGGCAACTGAACCTTGCGGTGCTCCAGCTGCGCGATGCGCTGATCGACTGCCTGCAGCGGGAGCAGTGAGCGAAAGTCCATGGTGATCAGCCTCCCACGACGGTGGTCTGCGCCCAAGCCGGCACACCCTTGTCGCAGTCGTACACGATGTGACCTGCGATCGGCACCGATGGCAACGGAGCATATGGATTCTTCTCGGTGGGGTCGATGGTGGTCGCGGTTGGCAGCACCGACACCACCACCGGCACCGGCACCGTGGCTGGAACGGTGCCAGCCGACGGATCGATGGTGGTCGTGGTGGTGCGACCCGGCGCCAACGTGGTGGATGGCGACGGTGGCGTTCCCGAGACCACTTGCGCCACACACTCCACGCCGGGCAGATACAAGCGTGCGGGTCCGCGTTGCGGTGCGAGCAGTGCTTTCCACGCTTCGTCCTTCTTGGTGCCCCAGTCCACGATCTCCAGCCCTACGTGGATGGCATCCATGTGTTGTTTCCAGATATGTGCGGGATAGGTCGCACCTGTCACCGTGTTGCGCGAGAATCCCCACTGCCCCACGATCTGATTACGAAACTCCGGAACGCCCGCCATTTGCGTGTATCCACGCGGATCACCAACCCACACCACGGTGGAGTACTGCGGAGTAAAACCCACGAACCACGCATTGGTATTGCGCGCCTGGGTTCCGGTTTTTCCGCCGGCCGGACGATCATCGGCGAGTGCAGTACGTCGGGCGGTGCCACCCGTCAGCACACCCTTCATGATGTCGACGGTTTTGGCAGCCGAAGCAGTGGTGAGTGCTTCAGTACCCTCGACGTTGACTTGACGTTCCCACACCAACGTGTCATTGTCACGCTCGAGAATTTTCTCCAAGAAATACGGTTCGTGATGCACGCCCAAGTTGGCGATGGTTTGGGCACCAGCAGCCATGTCGACCACGCTGAGCTCATTGGCGCCGGTAGCGAGCGACGCATAGGGATACACCGGATACTTCTCGGGTGTCAGCCACTCACTCGATGACATTTGGTAGATGCGGTCCACTACACGGTTGAGACCAACCATCTGGGACAGCTTGGCGTAGGCGCAGTTGATGGAAAGCCACGTCATCCTCCGCAGGGAACCAACCGGCTCACTGACACCGTTGGTGACGACGAATGGCTCGTCGAGGTTCTCGGGATTTGGCAGCGTGCACGGCAAGGTGCCGTCGATGAGATCGTCGCTCTCCACTCCAGCTTCGAGAGCAGCAGCGAGGATGAACATCTTCACGCTCGAGCCGGTTTGACGACGTCGCATCGCCAAGTTCACTTCGTTTTCACCTGCCTTGAAGGGCTTGCCACCCACCATTGCGCGAATGGCTCCGGTGGCATTGTCGACGGTGACGAGTGCGGCTTGCGCATTCACGCTGTTGTCGGGCAGCAAGGTGACCGCTTCATCCGCTGACGCTTGGACATCACGATCCACGGTGGTGTAGATACGCAAACCACCGCGGAACAACTTGGCGTACCGCTCCTGATACGTTGCGCCGAGGATCGTGGTTTGGTTCAACAAGTAATCCTTCACGAGCTCGGTGAAATGTGTGCGTTGCACCGGCTCGTCCGGCCGACTACGCACACCGGTTGGCAGCACATCCGCCGCACGGCGAACGAGTTCGTCATCGGTGAGGTCGATGTACCCCTCGTCGCGCACGCGGCGCAACGCCGTGACGAAGCGCGAGAGCGACAGTGATCGATTGTTGATCGGGTCGTACGCCGAAGGTGCGCGTACCAAGCCGACCAAGAATGTGCCTTCCTCGATGGTGAGGTCGGTCACGTTCTTTCCGAAGTACACCTCCGCAGCAGCCTTGATGCCGTAGGCGTTGTAGCCGTAGAAGTTGGTGTTGAACCA
>JAFMJP010000039.1 GCA_017853375.1 Actinomycetota bacterium | reverse complement strand
CTGCTCATCCAACCGTTTGCTCCGCTGACCACTTCGCTCAGCGCGGCGCAACGCCGTCAGGTGCATGCGTTCGCGCAGGCACTCAACACTGGCGACGACGTCACGTGTGTTGGTGGCGCAGGCGATGGTCCGGTCAAACTCCTCCGCGACCTTGCTCGAGTACGAGCTACCGCCGTGTGCCAGCTGCTCGCCAAGCGAGTGCCGGGTGTGCGCATCGCGGTGAACGTGGCAATCACGGGCGAGATCCAGGTGGCCGAAACCACGTCATCCCAGACGGCAACTCCATTGCGCATTGCTGCCCGTGACCTGTCACGACGCGTGTTGGTGGTCGCCCGACCCGGTGGCTGGGCGTTCAATACCCTGCGCTGAGTTGGCCGTGCGCTGAGCGGGCGGCCACGCGGGCAGGTTGCGAACCCCAAAAACCCGCTGGCAGACTTGAGACCACTATGACCGCTCGACGCCACGTTGCCGTCGCCCTCGTAGTACTTGTCTAAGCGCACGTCTACATATACGTGCGCGCCACCTCCCCACAGGGGAGGTTTTTTTATACCCAAAAACACGAAATCCGAAAATCACAGCGAGACTGAAGAAAGAGGAATCAATGAAAGAGACACTTACCGGAGCCCAGGCGCTCATCCGTGCGTTGGAGCACGAGAACGTGGAAGTGATGTTCGGTCTTCCGGGTGGATGCATTCTTCCGGCGTACGACCCGCTCATTGAATCCAAGATTCGTCACATCCTCGTGCGTCACGAGCAGGGCGCTGGTCACATGGCCGAGGGTTATGCACATGTCACTGGTCGACCGGGTGTTGCGATGGTGACGAGCGGTCCAGCCGCCACCAACTTGGTCACGCCGCTGTGTGATGCGTACATGGACTCCATACCTATGGTGGGAATCACTGGTCAGGTGCCCACCGCCGCCATCGGCACGGATGCATTCCAGGAATGCGACACGGTGGGCATCACCCGCAGCATCACCAAACACAACGAGTTGGTGATGAGTGCACAGGATTTGCCAATGGTGGTGCGCCAAGCGTTTCACATTGCCACCACTGGTCGCCCCGGTCCGACACTGATCGACATTCCAAAGGACGTCCTGCAAAACGAAATGACGTGGTATTGGCCGAGCGACGATGAAGTGCTCGACAGCTTGCCTGGTTACCGACCCAACGTGAAGGGTCACACCAAGATGATCAAGGAGGCCGCACGGCTCATCTTGGCTGCGCGTCAACCAATCCTGTACGTGGGTGGTGGAGTGTTGAAGGCACGAGCTGCCGCGGTGTTGCGCGAGTTGGCTGAACTTACGCAAATCCCCGTGGTCACCACTTTGATGGCGCGCGGCGCGTTCCCCGACTCGCACCCGCTGTGCTTGGGAATGCCGGGAATGCACGGCACCGCCACGGCAATCACCGCCATGCAAAAGAGCGATCTGCTCATTGCGTTGGGTTCGCGCTTCGACGACCGCGTCACCGGAAAGGTGTCGGCATTTGCGCCAGACGCCAAGATCATCCACGTCGACATCGACCCCGCCGAACAAGGCAAGGTTCGCCGCCCCGATGTACCAATCGTTGGCGACTGCCGATTGGTGATCGAAGAAATGCTGAAAGCCATCAAGGAGCTGTTGCAGTCCGGTGAACAACAGGCAGACGTCGGCCCATGGCGCAGTCGCGTGAGTGGTTGGCGCGAGCAGTTTCCACTTGCCTACGACCAGAGCGAACCGGGTGCGGCACTGAAGCCACAGTTCTGTCTGGAGAAATTGCGCGACGGCGCGCCGGAGGGCACCATCGTGGTGTCCGGCGTGGGTCAGCATCAGATGTGGACCAGTCAGTACTGGAACTTCGAAGAGCCCTACACCTGGGTGAATTCCGGTGGTCTTGGCACCATGGGTTTCGCCGTGCCGGCAGCAATCGGCGCCAAAGTTGGGCGACCCGACAAAACCGTATGGGCAGTCGACGGCGACGGCTGTTTCCAGATGACCGCCCAAGAGTTGGTGACTGCATCGCTCGAGAGAATTCCGGTGAAGATCGGCATTCTCAACAACTCGTACCTCGGCATGGTTCGCCAGTGGCAGGAGATGTTCTACGACGAGCGATACAGCGAAGTGAACCTCTCTGGCACCCTGCCCGACTTCGTGAAGTGGGCCGAGTCGATGGGTTGTGTCGGTATCCGCGTGGAAGATCCCCAGGAAGCCGAAGCAGCAATCGACAAAGCCAACTCCATCAACGATCGTCCGGTTGTGGTCGACTTCCGCGTGGCTGAGGACGAAAAAGTGTTCCCGATGGTGCCCGCAGGAAAGAGCAACGACGACATCCTGTTGCACCACTCGCAAAACGCACGTCGTGAGTTCCTGAAGTGAGCGCGGACTCGACGATGAGCGGCAACAATCCGTACGGTCAAGACTCGCAACACCACGTGCTGTCGGTGTTGGTGCAAAACCGTCCCGGCGTGTTGGCTCGCGTATCGGCGCTGTTTGCTCGTCGTGGCTACAACATTTTCTCGCTCGCAGTCGCGCCAACCGAACAGGCCGACTACAGCCGCATCACCATCGTGGTCGACCTGGCGAGTGCACCGCTGGAACAGATGACCAAGCAGTTGTTCAAACTCATCGATGTGGTGCGCATCAGCGAACTCGACCCTCGACACTCCGTGGAGCGGGAGCTGATCATGGTTACCGTCAAGGCAACGGCAGAGCAGCGCGGACAAATCGTGGAACTCACCAACATTTTTGAGGGCAAGATCCTCTCGGTTGGTGTCGACGCCATCACCGTGAGCCTGGACGGAAGCCCCAGCAACATCGACGACTTCATGACTGCCCTCAACCAGTACGGCATCGTGGAATCACAGCGCACCGGCTTGGTGGCGCTCCCCAAACTCGACCGCGCAGCCACAGCGAGCGCGGCAAAATCACCCAAAGGAAAGGCAAGCTAATGGCAGCGAACGTGTATTACGACAAGGATGCGGACATCTCCATCATCCGAGGAAAGAAGGTGGCGGTAATCGGCTACGGAAGCCAGGGTCACGCTCACGCGCTGAACTTGAAGGAGTCCGGAGTCGACGTCGTCGTCGGTTTGCGTGACGGCTCTTCGTCAGCCGCCAAGGCGACCGATGCCGGCCTGAAGGTGATGTCGATTGCCGACGCGTCCAAGTGGGCCGACGTCATCATGTTGCTCGCGCCCGACACCGAGCAGAAGAAGATCTACGACGAGCACGTGAAACAACATCTCACCGACGGCAAGGCACTCGCCTTCGCGCACGGGTTCAACATTCGCTTCGAGCGAATCGCGCCACCCAAGGGCGTGGATGTGATCATGATTGCCCCGAAGGGTCCCGGTCACCTCGTGCGACGTACGTACACCGAAGGTGGTGGCGTGCCGGCCCTCATCGCCGTGGCACAAGACGCAACCGGCAAGGCAAAGCAATTGGCACTGTCCTACGCATCAGCAGTTGGTGGCGGTCGGGCGGGCGTGATCGAGACGACATTCCCCGAAGAAACCGAAACCGACTTGTTCGGAGAACAAGTGGTGCTGTGTGGTGGCCTCACCGCACTGGTGCAAGCGGGATACGAGACGCTCGTTGAAGCGGGCTATCAACCGGAGATGGCGTACTTCGAGTGCTTGCACGAAGTGAAGTTGATCGTCGACCTCATGTACGAAGAAGGCATCGCCGGCATGCGGTACAGCATCAGCGACACCGCCGAGTACGGCGATTTGTCGCGCGGTCCGCGCATCATCGACGCCGATACCAAGAAGCGCATGAAGACCATCCTCGAGGAGATTCAAACCGGCAAGTTCGCCGAGGAGTGGATTGCCGAGAGCGACTCAGGTCGAAAGCGATTCAGCGAAATGCGCAATGCCGGCAAGAACCACCCGATCGAAAAGGTCGGAGCACAGCTGCGCGCAATGATGCCGTGGATTTCCAAGGGCAAAAAGAAGGTGTCCGAGGTGTCTGGTGGCTGAGTCGTCCTCGCCGACGAGCGCGACACCCGCCGTCACCATGTACACCACCACTTGGTGCGGTTATTGCAAACGCCTCAAGCGCATGATGCAGGACGACGGCATCTCCTTTGCCGAAGTCGACATCGAAACCACCCCCGGTACGGCCGAGATAGTGGAGAAGGTGAACAACGGCAACCAGACCGTGCCCACCTTGGTGTTTGCCGACGGAACTGCCATGACCAACCCGTCGCTGGCCAAGGTGAAGGAAAAGCTGGCCACCCTGGCTCGATAATTCACCTTCCGTTTACCTTTGCGCCAGCACGGCGCTAGGCGATACGGCGAGAGTAGGGGGCTGTGACCACGGTGGAAACCCCGACACCCCGCGAGATGACGGTCATCTATAGCCGTGCGGACAGAATCTTCCGTGGCATCGTCACGGCAGGTGCACTGACGTCACTTCTGCTCCTTGGGTTGATTGCTTCGTTCCTCATTTTCCGAAGTGCGGGCACCTTCCGCGAATTCGGCATCAACTTCATCACTGGCACCGAGTGGTTCTCCGACGGATTCCGCGAGGTTGGCGACGAATCGAGGGCGGACAACAGCGTGTTCTCCATTGGGCCAATGATCGTCGGCTCACTCGTGGTGGCAACCATCGCGATGTTGTTTGCGATTCCTCTCTCCATCGGTGGGGCTCTCTACATCGAGTTCTATGCACCGCGATCGATCTATCGAATTCTCGTTGCCATGTTGGACCTTGCAGCCGCCATTCCTTCCTTGATATTCGGTCTCTGGGGAATCGAAATCTTTACGTCGTTCGGCGTGCGTTGGGCCACCTTCCTCAACGATCGCCTGGGTTTCATCCCGATCTTTTCCGTGGAGTTCGAGAACTTCGGACGTAGTCCCTTTGTGGCCGGCTGTGTGTTGGCGTCACTGGTGGTGCCGATCACTACGTCAGTTGCCCGCGAGGTGTATTCACGAACGCCGCGCGACTTGATCGACACGTGTTACGCCTTGGGCGGAAGCAAGTGGGGTGCCATTCGCTCGGTGGTCATGCCGTACGGTCGCAGTGGCGTCATCGCTGGTGCAATGTTGGGACTCGGCCGTGCGCTCGGCGAAACCGTGGCCATCTATCTCATGCTCAATTTGGTGTTCACCTACTCCTACGAGATTCTCGACTCAACTGGTGGAAACGTTGCATCGATGATTGCACTCAAGTTCGGCGAAGCAACGGACAAAGAGATTTCGGCGCTCATCGCATCCGGCTTGGTGCTCTTCGTCATCACCCTCATCGTCAACATGATCGCTTCCAACATCGTGCAACGGACCACTCCTCGCGCATGAGCAACGTTGTCCAAGCCTCCGACCAGGTGACGATCGAGCCGCAGCGACCCTGGGCGGTCAAGCGCGTCGTTCGCGCCACCAACGCAGGTCGATTGGCGTTGTTTGCCGCTCTCGCAGCTGGAATCACCCTGGTTTCGCCTCTCGCCAACGCCGACGGTTGGGCACTCGCATTTCTCGTGGTGAATCTGACATGGACCATTGCGACTGCGGTGCGCCTCGGCGCAAAGGAACGTCGGGATGCCATCGTGCGGGTAGTGGTGTCGTCGTTGGCCTTCTTGGCGTTCGTTCCCTGGTTGTCCATCTTCATTTCGACGGCGTTGAAGGGCTACAAGGGTTTGTATCCGGGTTACTTGTTCAACGACATGAGAATCACGTCGTACGACGATGAATTGACGTTCGGCGGCGTTGGCCACGCAGTCGTTGGTTCGCTGATCATGGTGGCCATCGCCACGATTCTCACCTTGCCTCTCGGAATCTTGAGCGGGATCTATCTCACGGAGGTTCGCGGTCGCCTCACGTTCATGGTGCGATTCATCGTCCAGTCGATGGCTGGCGTGCCATCGGTGGTGGCCGGATTGTTCATCTTCGCAACCGTCGTGCAGTCGATGGGGAGATATTCCGGCCTGGCTGGTGGCATTGCACTTGCCGTGTTGATGTTGCCAACGGTTTCTCGAACCGCAGAAGAAGTGTTGAAACTCGTTCCGGACGATTTGCGAAGTGCCGGCTACGCACTCGGTGCACGCCAATGGCGCACGGCGCTCATGGTGGTGTTGCCGACGGTGAAGGCTGGTTTGACCACCGCGGCAATCCTTGGAATTGCCCGTGTCATCGGGGAGACTGCTCCGCTCCTGCTCACTTCGCTGAACACCAACGGGTTCATGTGGAACCCCATCGGTGGAACCTTGGGTTCGTTGCCCACCTACATTTTTGCCATGTTCATGTACGGATCGGAGTTCTCCGTTGCCCGTGCGTGGTCGGGTTCGGTCGTGCTGCTCTCCATCGTGCTCTTTTTCTTCGTGTTGGCACGCCGTCTTGGAGGACGCAGTGAAAAGCGCGCCAAGGCAGGTGTTGGCAAAGCAGCTCGTACATCAGTAGGAACAAAATGACCCAAAGGACCATGACCATGACCACTTCCGATCTTTCAGCCACGAACAAGCTGGAGGACGTGCAAGGCGACAACTCCAGTTTTCGCGGACTCGAGACACGCGCCGTCCACGCCTGGTTCGGTAAGCACCACGCACTTGCAGGTGTGTCCCTGCGATTTCCAGAGCGCACGGTGACGGGATTGATTGGTCCGTCGGGTTGCGGCAAGTCGACGTTCATTCGTCTGCTCAATCGCATGCACGAATTCATTCCTTCTGCCGCCATGGCTGGCTCGGTGTTGCTCAATGGCTCCGACATCTACGACCCGTCCGAGGATCCGGCCATGATTCGACTCAAGGTGGGCATGGTGTTCCAGAAACCGAATCCTTTCCCGGCCATGACCATTCGGGAGAACGTTCTGGCGGGAATCAAGCTCGCACATCTCAAGCGTGACAATCACGATGACATCGTTGAACAATGTCTCACCCGCGCCGGACTATGGAAGGAAGTAAAGGACCGCTTGGATGCCTCGGGAGGATCACTTTCGGGTGGTCAACAGCAGCGTCTCTGTATTGCACGTTCCTTGGCCGTGGAGCCGCAAGTGTTGCTCATGGACGAACCGTGTTCGGCTCTCGATCCGGGTAGCACGCTACGAATCGAGGAAACCATCAAGGAGCTGGCCGAGAAAATCACGGTCATCATCGTTACCCACAACATGCAACAGGCCAGTCGCGTGAGCGATTACTGCGCGTTCTTCTTGACCGATGGTGGTCCGGGATACCTCGTGGAAGCTGATTCCACACGAAAGATGTTCACGAATCCCAGCGACCCACGAACTGCCGACTACGTCCAGGGCAAGTTCGGCTGATCGTTCACGCACTGTTTACCAATTCGACGCCCAATAGTCGTTCAGTTGCTAGGTGGTAGTCACCGCGCGTACCTAGGTTTCTCCTCGTCAGTATCCAACCCAAACAGGAGAAATCATGCAAAAGCGAATCAAGCGTTTTGCTGCAGTGATCATCACGGCAGCAGGCGTCCTTTCGAGCGCGTCGATTGCCAAGGCAGAAGACGTGACCGGCGGTGGAGCCTCGTTCCCCGTGCAGTTCTTGACCCCGGCGATCGCCGAGTTCAACAGGACGTTCAACCACAACTTCACCTACACCTCGACCGGGTCGGGAACCGGCAAGCGCAACTTCCGCAACGAAACGTTCAAGTTCGCTGGAACCGACTCCGCCGTTGGTGCAACGGAATTGCCCACCTTCGCTTGGAACTACGTGCCGTACGTGGCGGGTGCAATTGGAATCGCATACCGTTTGGACGAAGCCAAGGGCGCGACGATTTCTTTGAGCCCACAAACCATCAACGGAATCTTCGGTGGAACCGTGGAGAAGTGGAACCACCCGAGCATCGCAGCCGACATCAAGGCAAACCCACCGTGGGCAAATACCAAGAAGAAGTCGGACGTTCGCGGAGCTACTGCGCTGTGGGAGAACGTCTCTCGCACTCAAGCCAAGATCACGGTCTCGTTGCTTCCCTCCACATTGAAGGAAAACAAGGGCAAGAAAATCGAGTGGATCGACGACACCACCAAGAAGGTGCTGAAGACCCTGACGGTGGGGACCAAGGCCGAAGTGAACATGACCTCGCCAATCAAGCCCAGCGACACGTTCTCCATCAAGGTGGGCGGCAAGACGGTGGCAACCTTCAAGCAGATTCCGGTTACCTTGCCGGACCGCGCCATTCAAGTGGTGTACCGTGCCGACCCGTCTGGAACGACCAACAACTTCTGCCAGTACATGAAGAACGCGATCAACCCTGACTGGGTGGTCAATGACGCATTCACCTCCTGCATTCCGGGCGGCGTTGCTCGACTCGGGTCACGTTTCGTTGGACAACCACAGAACAACAACCAAGCCAACTACATTGCCGATACCAACGGTGCAATTGGTTACGCCGAAGTTGCGTACATCACCGACCCGCTCCGTGCGGCGAAGGGAATCAAGGCAGCCAACATCCGTAATGCCGCTGGTGCGTTCGTCGCCCCCACGGCTGCGGGCTACAACTCGCACCTCGCGGGTGGAACCCAGGATGCGCGTGGTTTGATCTCGTTCGACTGGAAGCAGACCACCAATCGCACTGCGTACCCACTTGGCGCCGTGACGTACGGTTTGTGCCAGACGAGTGCAGACGCCAAGAACAAGGCAGTGTCGCAGTTCTTCCAGTGGTTGATTACCGACTTCGGTCCGAAGAACGCCGAAGCCCTCGGTTACACACCGCTGTTGAGTGCAACTGCTGCCAAGGGACTCGAGCTCGCCAAGAAGTGTGGCGCCGGCTGAGCGAGCCTGAATGACACCTCGCCCCCCGCGAGGTGATGAAGGGCCCCGGGCGAAAGCCCGGGGCCTTTTTCATTGCAGCGTGGGGAGTCGGACGATTCGAGTGCTCAGTTGCGCAGAAATCGAAGCAACGGCAATGCAATCGCCAGGCCGATGAGTTGCATGACGATGAACATCGGCACCGATTGGGGAGCGATGCCGGCAAATGACTCACTGAAGGCGCGCGCAATTGTGACCGCAGGGTTTGCCAGCGATGTGGACGAAGTAAACCAGTACGCACCACCAATCCACACACCAACGGCAAGAGGAACCGATTCGGCGCGATGTTTCCCGATGAGAAAGATCACGAGCAACAGACCCAGGGTTGCCACTACTTCTCCGAGCCAGATTCCACCACCATCGCGTACCTTGCTCGACGGTCCGAGGACGTCGAGATCGAACATCATGTTGGCGATTGCCGCGCCAGCAGTTCCGCCGAGTGATTGCACCACGAAGTACGGGGCGAGATCGCGCCATGGTCGCCCGTTGAGTACGCAGTCGGCGGCAGTGACGACCGGATTGAAGTGGGCTCCAGAAATCGGGCCGAACATCATGATGAGTGCGATGAGCGCACCAACCGTGGCCCCGGCATTCGCAAGGAGTTGCAGTGCCACATCATCGGTCAGATTCGTGGCCATGATGCCCGAACCGACCACCGAAATGATGAGGAGTCCGGTTCCGACACCTTCGGCGACGAGACGCCGTGAAAGAGTTTGGGTCATCGGATACTGACTCCGAGGTCGGAGATGAGGCTCTCTACTCGTCGTCGAATCTCGTCGCGGATCGGACGCACCGCCTCGACACCGAGTCCAGCCGGATCGTCGAGCGCCCAGTCCTCGTAGCGCTTGCCGGGGAAGATCGGACACGTGTCGCCGCAACCCATGGTGATGACCACGTCAGCTGCCTGCACGATTTCCACCGCGAATGGCTTCGGGAACTCATTGGCGATGTCGATACCAACTTCCTGCATGGCTGCCACAGCGGCCGTGTTGAGGTCTTTGCCGGGAAGTGAGCCTCCTGAGTAGACCTCGACCTTGCCCTTGGAGAGGTGGCGAACCCAGCCCGCCGCCATCTGCGAACGTCCGGCGTTGTGCACGCACACGAACAACACCGAAGGTGGAGCATCGGTAATGAGCCCCCGCACCTTTGCCATGGCACGCAAGCGATCGTCGGCATAACGAGTGGTGAATACTGCGACGAACGTCCTCACCTTTGCATCGGCAAAGCTCTCGTAGGACTCCTTGACGATGGGGCGAATCTCGGTTTCGTCGAACTTGCCTGCATACTTGCGCGCGAGTTGATTCACGCCGTGTTCGATGATGTCATTTTCCTCGGTTGGTTGGTAGAGACTCATCTTTGCTCCTTGCTCTTGGCGGTTGGTTGTTGTTTGACACTCGTTGTCGACCGTGTGATCAGGGGGCGCATCCGCTCGATGAGTTCTTGATAGGTGGATTCGAACGCCGCTCTGGTCCCCACCTCGACCGGGTCGGGCAGCGACCAATGCAAACGTGAGAGCGGCGAAGTGAGATCATCGTGCGACTGATCGCACACCGTGATGATGGTGCGACCACGAGAGTTGCTTGTCGTATAGGGGCGTGGGCGTGCCGTCCCCAAGTTCAGGTGGTGGTGCTTGGCAATGCTGATGGCGAGCGGATGCACTGCCGCTGCCGGTTGCGTTCCGGCGCTCTCGGCAGGGGTTCCGACCATGCGGCTCCACAATGCTGCGGCAAGTTGGGAACGCGCAGAGTTGTGGCGACACACGAACATCACGCGACTCGGCGCCGACATGTCCGAGAGCAGCTGCCGATGCCGAGCTACGAGTCGGACGAAACGCTTGCGTCCATCTGAGTGCGAGTGAGTGCGCTCGATGAGGCCGGCGTGTTCGAGGACGTCGAGATGATGGGCCAGTAGTGCAGATGAGAGTTCGAACTTCTCGATCAGCTCACCCGGAGTACGGTCCGATTGCGAGAGCTCCTCGGCAATTTCCAGCCGGCGAGGATCTCCGAGGGCGGCAAACACGTCGGCACGGCGTTGCAGGTTGCTGTGTCGCTGGGCCACGCAACCACCCTAGGTCTCTCAATGAATATTGAGAGACTATGTTTGGTGAATTTCAGGTGAACTCAGTCGTCATCCTGATCCTGCTCGCGCAGGAACTGCTCGAACGCACTTCCGAGGTCGTCGGCTGAGGGCAGCACGGTGTCGTTGCGACGGTCGTATTCGCGCTCGAGCATCTGTACGTACTGGGCGGTTTGCTCGTCCTCCTCCACGGCTGCATCGTGGAGTTCGGCCCAACGCTGTATGTCCTCGTACAGTTCTGCATGTTGCGTGGGAACTCCGAGCACTCGTTCGAGGTGTCGCAAGAGCGCGGCGGATGACTTCGGATGCTCGGACGATGCAAGGTAGTGCGGTACACCAACGCGCAGCGACACTGCCGGAATTCGTTCGTGCTCGAGCCGTTCTTGCAGCACGCCGATGACGCCGGTTGGCCCCTCGTATTGCGGCCGTGACAGGCCGAGCTTGCTTGCCAGGGCGTTGCTGGTGGTACTCCCCGTCACGACTGGGGTTCGGGTGTGTGGGACTGCATCGAGCATGGCTCCTACGGTGACCACGGCCGCACAGCGCAAATCCTTGGCGCATTTGACGATGCAGGCAACGAACGTCGGCCAATGCAGGTGGGGCTCCACTCCGGAAATCACCACGAGATCACGACCGTCGGCGGCACCGTGTACGGCAATCACCTCGTTTTCGGGCCAGCGAATATGGCGCTCCTCATCCTCATCCATCCAGACCTCGGGGCGAGCCTGAGTGAAGTCGAAGAACGGGTCGGACTCGATGCTGGCAACCGTGACACAGTTGCGACCGTCCATGAGCCAATCGAGCGCACCAGTTGCGGCTTTGGTGGCGTCGAACCAGCCCTGTAATGCAACCAACATCACCGGCCGATGGAGCTGCGGAATCTCCTCGATGTGCGAGTCGAGCACTTCGTCGACGGTGGGATAAGAGTCGGAGAACTGTTTCATGTATCAGGAGCGCAGGCGTTCCACCACGTAGTCGATGCATGCGGTGAGGGCAGCCACATCGCGCGGCTCCACAGCAGGGAACATCCCTACTCGCAATTGGTTTCGGCCGAGTTTGCGATAGCCGTCGGTGTCGACGATGCCGTTGTGACGGAGTATTGCATTGACATCGTTCGCCGCAACACCGTCGAGGTCTATGGTGGCCACCACATTGGAACGGTGTTCGGGTTTTCGCACGAATGATGATGCAAATGGACTTCGTTCCGCCCAGTCGTAGATGATTGCTGCCGACTCCGCCGTGCGCTGCGCACACCATTGCAAGCCGCCCTGTTGCAACATCCACTGCACTTGCTGGTCGAGCAGAAACAGCGTGGCGATTGCAGGCGTGTTGTAGGTCTGGTCGGCACGGGAGTTGTCGAGTGCAATCTTGAGATCGAGTGATGCCGGCGTCCAACGACCCGATGCAGCGATCGACTCGATTCGAGCGATGGCGCGAGGCGAGCAACAGGCAATCCAGAGCCCGCCGTCACTTGCAAACGACTTTTGAGGCGCAAAGTAATAGACGTCCACTTCACCGGGTGACCATGCAAGGCCACCGGCGGCGGACGTTGCATCCACGATCACCAGCGCATCCGTGGCAGCGTCGCGGCGACTGCCCGAGTTTCCGGGGCGGGTCAGTTGCATTGCGACACCAGTCGAGGTTTCGTTGTGGGTCAGGCAGAGAGCATCCGCATCGCTTGCCTGCACTTCCGGATGTGCGCCAGGTTCGCACGCGACCACCGTCGGGTCGGCAAGATGTGGGGCGGCAGCCACGGCATCGGCGAATTTTTGGGAGAATTCACCGAACACCAAGTGTTGGCTGTGTTCCCTGATGAGTCCGAACGTGGCAACGTCCCAGAACACGGTGGAACCGCCGTTACCGAGCACCACCTCCCACCCGTCCGGCAGGGAGAACAACTCACGTAGCCCGGTACGCACCGAGCCGACGAGTTTTTTGACGGGAGCTTGACGATGTGACGTGCCCATGAGGCGGCGACCATCGCGAGCAAGGGCGTCGAGTTGTGCATCACGCACCTTGGACGGACCGCAACCGAAACGTCCATCGCCCGGCAACATCTCGGCGGGAATTGCAAATGGGGTAGTGGGCTGCTTCGTCACCGTCTTAGCATGGCAGGGATGTCGTTGAGTTCAACACCCTCAAACAAGAAGTCAAGGGTGTCGGCTCGACTCGCAGCCATC
>JAFMJP010000136.1 GCA_017853375.1 Actinomycetota bacterium | reverse complement strand
AACTTCACCGTGAGATCGCGAATCGACATCAACGTGGTCATATCTTGCCCTCGCGGCTGTCGAGGCGACTACGCATGTAGTCACCGACTTGATTGCAGCTGATGACCGTCAACGCCAACACGGTTGCCGGCACGTAGAGCGAGTGCGGAGCAAACTCATAGTCGCCCGCCACTCGCGCGATCATTGCTCCCCAGCTCACGCCGTCAATCACGCCGACACCGAGCAACGACAATGCGCCTTCGGCCACGATGACGACACCGATTGCCAGGAATCCCACCGCGTAGATGGCAGGAAGCACGTTCGGCACGATATGGCGAACGATGATGTCCTTGTCCTTCATGCCCATCGATCGTGCCGCAATGACGAACTCGCGGTTCACCCATGTGAGCGTGGCACCGCGTGCGATTCGCCCGAGGATCGGAATGATCACGATGGTGAGCGAGATGATGATCACCACGGTGCGACGAGTGACCGACACCGGGATGCTCGGATCAGAACTCGTTGCCAACACGGCCACCAATGCCAGACCCAAGACGAGATTCGGAATCGACAGGAAGATGTTGAACGTGGTGTTGACGAAGTAGTCCAAACGTCCGCGGCGGTATGCAGCGATGATGCCAAGAACAGCACCGATGAGCCCGCCCAAGCCAACCGAGACCAGGGCGATGAGCAGCGAAGTTTGGGCGCCAACGACCACATTCGCGAGGAGGTCGTAGCCATTGGTGTCGGCACCGAGAATGTGCCCGGGGCTGAACAGCCCCACACCCAAGCCCTCGAAGTCGGAGAACAACGGATCCGGGAGCGGTAGCAGTCTGCCAAACACTGCAAAAAACGCCATCAGCAACAGCCACAGCACGGATACACGCGTAAACCAATCCATCGCCCGAAACTTGTTACGCATTGCGTCGCTCCCGTGCCCGAGGATCCACGAAGCCGATGAGCACGTCGACCAGCGCGTTGAACAACACATAACCCACTGCAATCAATGCGATGTACGACTGCAACGCAAAGTACTGACGGCCGAAGATTGCCAGCGCAATCTCGGTACCCATGCCCGGAATGGTGAAGATTTGCTCGATTACGAGAGTGCCGCCAATCAGGGCGCCCATGTTGAGTGCCGCACTCGTAAAGAGCGTGACCGAGCTCGGGCGAAGCACGTGCGTGAACAAGATGCGAACGTTGCTCAGTCCCTTGGAAACCGCCATGGTCACGTAGTCCTCGCGCAGCGTTGCAATCACATCGGTTCGCAGCAGACGGGTATACGTCGCAATGGTGGGAATCGCCAAGGCGACCACCGGAAGCACCATGGTGCGGATGTGCTCCACGAAATTCTCCGAAGGTGGAACGTAGCCGAGTGGTGGAAGCCATCCGAGGGTTACGCCGAAGAAAGCAGCCAACAGGAGCGCAAAGACGAAGTTTGGCACGGCCGACGCAGTGAAAAGTCCGTAACTGATGGCCTTCTCACTCTTGCGACCTGCGCGATAGGCAGTGAGAATTCCCAGCGGCACCGAAATCAACAGCGCCAAGATTTGCACGTAAATGACGAGCCGCAGCGACACCGGCAACGCAGCCGCGATGCGACCCGAGACTGGTTCCTCGCCCGCACCCGGATAAATGATCGGACCGAAGTCGCCGCGAACGAAGTCCCACAGCCATCCGAGATAGCCAAAGACGGGATTACGATCCAGCCGCAACCGTTCCAATTGCTGCTGTCGACTGGCCTCGTCGAACGACACAACGAAGAGCTCTTCGAGCCCGACGGGGAGCAACTGCAACAACATCGCAAGCAGGAACGTGGACCCCACCAGCACCACGGCAATCTGCGCCAACCTACGCAGTGTCGCCATCATTCGCATCGTCAGCGTCCCCATCAGCACCCACAACCTAGTTGAAGTTCGGTCACGACAGAAATTCCCACGAGAGAATCGTCGTGATCACTCGCCGCGCGATGTTCGTCCAAAAAAGAATCGGGCCTGCGAGGAAATTCCTCGCAGGCCCGATCTTTCATCCCGCACGAAGCGGGAGTCTGTTACTTCTCGAGGTAAACACCGATCCAGCTCGGGCCAGCGTTCGTGATCGCCTTACCGCGACCACCCGAGACCAATGTGAAGGTGTCATAACCCTTCACGTTGGAGGCAAATGCTGCTCCGTACTGAAGGGACGGGGCCGGCAGTACCGCTGCTGTCTTCTGCAGATACTCGGTGAGCTGTCGCAACTTGGCTCGGCGCTGTGCGGTGGTGTCGAATTGAGCAGCCCACACCAGCGTGTCCTGCTGTGCATCGGCAAAGCGTGCCGGGTTGATGGCCCGACCGAATGCCCCGAACAGAGGTGCGAGGGCACCAAGTCCGGCAAGCTGCCTGTTGTTCGGCGCCAAGAACCCGTTGGACTGCAGGAACGGCAAGGTAAATGCCGTGCCTGTGCCCTCGAACAACGTGGTTGGGTACAACTGATACGTGTTGACCTGACCAGAGGTTGGTGACGGGAAGGCCTTCGCCGTGATCGTCGCCGTGTCCTCGGTGGTGATGTTCATCGTGATGCCGGCAGCCTTCATCATCTGCTGGAACAACTTGGCACTGGCCTGGGACTCAGCCGAGGTGTCGGCTGGCTGCGAGAAGGTCAAGGTCTTGCCAGTGGCCGCCTTGTACTTCGCCGCATGCTCCTTGGCCTTTGCCAAGTCGAAGCTGATGAAGTTCTTGGTGTTGTACATCACGTTGCCCTTGCCAACGATCGACGTTGGCACTTCACCGAAGCACAATCCCTTGTAGCAGTTGCGCTGTTCGTAGAAGCGCTTGGTGTCGAAGGCATAGGCCACGGCCAAACGAGCATCGAGGTTGTTGAACGGCTCGATGGCGTGGTTGTACATCGACATTGCGTAGTAGTCAGCCGGACTCATCTTCAAGGTGAGGCCCTTCTGCTTCGACACGTTGTAGAGGTGCTTGCCCTCACCG
>JAFMJP010000135.1 GCA_017853375.1 Actinomycetota bacterium | reverse complement strand
ACCCGTGGATCGTCCAGCGCCAGACCATGGCGGTTGCGGTATTCCTCGATGAGCCTGTACTTGATCACCCAGTCCAGTTCACGATCGAGTTTCATCGGGTCGTTCTCCAACGCGACGATGCAGTGTTCCCACATGTCGAGTGCCCGCTGCTCTTCGGGAGTGAAACCACGTTGGTCCGAATAGCGCAGCGCGCGGTCGAGCAGCTCGCGCTGAATGTCCAGAGCCGACAACTCCCGCCCGCTGGCCAATCTCACCTTGCGACGACAGGTGAGGTCGTGGGAAATGTCGCGAATGGCTCGAATCGGATTTTCCAGGGTGAGATCGCGCAACACCGTCGCGGGATCCTCGATCATGCGCAGAACGCATGCGGCCGCCCCGATCTTGAGGAAGTTGGTGTATTCGCTCATGTTCGAATCCCCAACGATCACATGCAGACGTCGGAACCGCTCCGAGTCTGCGTGCGGCTCATCGCGCGTGTTGATGATCGGTCGACTACGCGTGGTCGCACTGCTGACACCTTCCCAGATGTGTTCCGCTCGTTGCGACATGGAGAACACAGGACCGCGGGCAGTTTGCAGGATGTGCCCTGCTCCCGCATAGATCTGACGGGACACGAAGAACGGGATGAGTGTCTGGGCGTAATACGTGAGATCATCGCCGCGTCGAGTGAGGTAATTCTCGTGACACCCGTAGCTGTTCCCGGCTGAATCCGTGTTGTTCTTGAACAGATAAATCGTCCCGCGAATTCCTTCGTCTCGAAGACGCTGTTCGGCTCCGGAGACCAGCCCCTCGAGAATCCGTTCACCGGCCCGATCGTGGGTAACGCATTCGAGGATCGAGTCGCATTCCGGCGTGGCATATTCGGGGTGTGAACCGACATCCAGGTACAGGCGTGAACCATTTTCGAGGAAGACGTTGCTGGAACGTCCCCATGACACCACTTTGCGAAACAGGTAGCGCGCTACCTCGTCCGGACTCAAACGTCGCTGACCGCGCAACGTGCAGGTAACGCCGTACTCGGTTTCGATGCCGTAGATGCGGCGATCCATTATTTGAGTGCGCTTGCCACCGCAGCATCGTCGACACGACTGAAAGCCCGACGTTTGCCGTTGCGCGTCAAAATTGCGACCTCCAAATCTGCTGCATCAAGGGTCCGTTCCGAGCCCGTCAGTGCGGCAACGGCGATCTTGATGGCGGCATCGAGGGAGAGATCGTCGCGGTATGACGACTCCATACGCTTGCTGATTCCTTCCGCATCGCCGCCAAGTACGCAGAACCTGCGTTCATCCAACAACGTGCCGTCGTACAGGATGTGGAACAAGCGGTCGTTGGCCTGCGTGTCTGCTATCGCCACGACCAAGAGCTCCACTTCGAGCGGTTTGGGACCCATGGTGGAGAAGACGTCACCCAGCACCTGCGCGTATTGGTTGGCCAAACTTCTCGCGTCAACGTCGTTGCGTGAGTACTGGTAGCCGCGAAGTTCGGCGGCGCGGACCCCGGCGACACGCAATTGGTCGAATTCGTTGTACTTTCCGACGCCGGCGAAGGCGATTCGATCGTAGATTTCGCTCACTTTGCGGAGCGTCGTGGAGGGATTCTCGGCAACGATGACGATGCAAGTCGGCGTTTGGACCGCGATGAGCGCTCGTCCGCGCGCAATTCCCTTGCGCGCGTAGTCGGCGCGATCCTTCATCATCTGTTCGGGTGATACGTAGAACGGCATGCTCATCGCTTGCGCACCTCCCCCATGATGGTGTCGTAGGTGGTTGCCAATTTCTCGTCGGCAACCCTCGTCCAACCGGCTGAGTCGATGGATGCCACGATCGGATAGATGCCACGAAGGACGTCGGGTCCACCCGTCGCGGTGTCGGCGTCGGATGCCTCCCACAGCGCTCGGGCCGCCAGATCGATGGCGGCATCGCGTGAGAGTTGCTGTCTCCAACCCACACGAAGCACGGTGCTGGCGAGTGTGGAGCCGGAACCGGTTGCCACGAAATCGCGCTCTTCGTAGCGACCACCGGTGGCGTCGTAGTCCCAGAGGCGACCGCGAGACAACAAGGGGTCGTAACCCGCAAAAATCGGCACCACGATGAGACCCTGCATCGCTGCCGGAAGATTCGATCGGACCATCATGGACAACTGGTTGGCTTTGCCTTCCAGTGAGAGTGCTTGACCTTCGACCTTCTCGTAATACTCCAGCTGCAACTGGAACAACTTGATCATCTCCATGGCCGGTCCGGCCGTCCCTGCGATCGCCACGCCACTCAAATCATCGGCTTGCACCACCTTGTCCATGGTGCGATGGCTGATGGACATACCAGCCGTTGCTCGACGATCGCCAGCCATCACCACTCCGCCGTCGTAGGTGAGCGCCAAGCACGTCGTGGCATGTGGGAAAGCGCCCAGATCGCCGGCGCTCACTCCGATAGCGGGAAACGGATCGAGACCAACCTTTCGGAGCAGTTCGGGGAAGCTCGCACCCGGATCATCGCCGGCAGAGAATCGTGGCATTGTCATGATCGAACCAGCTGGGCTTACTGCCCACCCTTCTGTACGTAACTCTTCACGAAGTCTTCGGCGTTGGTTTCGAGCACCTCGTCGATGTCGTCGAGCAGATCGTCGAGCTCGGCCTTCAAGCGGTCGGCGCTGTCCGTCTTCGTGGCGGTATCGGTGTCACTGGCGGGCGTGGTGTCACGCTGTGGGACGCTGCGCTGCTTCTTGGTGCGTTCAGCCATGAGTAGCACCATAGCAAGCACACCGGGGAAAACTGTCCCCGCTTCCCACCGAACGAACAAATGTCACCTTCGTGTCGACATCGGCCCCCGACGGCGGGACCGCACCGTCAACTCTGTGGCGGAATCGATCACTCCCCGTGACTCAGGGGTTCGGCGCTTCACCAAGTTTGGCGATGAGTTCACCGGCACTGGCACACGAGGCAAGCAGCGCTCCGGTGAGGTCCTTGGTACCCCGTAGGGGTTCCATCATTGGAACTCGGCG
>JAFMJP010000134.1 GCA_017853375.1 Actinomycetota bacterium | reverse complement strand
CTACGCCGTTCACGAACGGTTGGCGTACTTGCCATCTTCGTGCTGGCGGCATTCGGGCCCTCCTGCTCGAGCGACGACACCGCACCCAAAGAAACTGCGACGAGTGTCGGCGCACCAGAGGTCACCACAGTCGCTTCGGTGGTGGATCTTCCCGATGTGGTGGTCACCTATTCCGTCCTTGCCGCGGTCGTTCGCGAACTCGTCGGTGATGTTGCAAACGTCGTCACGCTCATTCCCGATGGACAAGATCCCCATGAGTTCGAGCCTTCACCCCGCGATATCGAGTTGATCAACGGCGCAAATTTGGTGGTGATCAACGGTCTTGCACTCGAGAGCGGTCTCGATGACGCCATCTCCACTGCAAAGGACGCCGGAGTCCCGGTTTTTGCAGTGTCCGATCATGTCACCACACTCGACATCGTGGACGTCAACGACCACTCAGACCACGGACACGTGCACCCCGGTGCAGAAGCCTCGCATAGTCACGATGATCATGAACACAGCAAAGACCCCCATGTCTGGCTCAGTCCACACACCATACGAGAAGCAATTCCGGCTCTGGCCAGTGCAGCCTCGGAGGCGCTGGGAGTGGATCTCACCACTGCTCAAGCATCATTCGACGCCGAACTCGCCGGGGTGGACGAAGAACTCACCGAACTGTTTTCTGTGGTCGAGAACTGTCAGCTCGTGACGGGACACAATGAACTCGGATACTTTGCCGACCGCTACGGATGCACCGTGATCGCCGCAATCCTCTCCAGCCCATCAACGGACGCAGAAGAGAGCGCCGGAAACATGGAATTCGTCATCGATGTCATCAGGACGCACGGTGCACGCGTGGTCTTCACATCCCTGGGCACGAACCCGGCAGTAGCTGCACAAGTTGCCGACGAGGCCAACGCCGACCTCGTTGAAATCAACACGCACTTTCTTGGCTCATCCGAGAGCTATGTTGCATTCATTCGAACTCTCGGAACCACCATTGCAACGAGCCTTCGTTGAGCGTTTCTCTCGCCGTGCTGAATCCCCTCTGGGAGCCGTTTAGTCGCAACGAATTCCTCAGGAATGCCCTACTCGCAAGTGCCTTGGTGGCGGTCATCTGTGCAATCGCCGGAACCTATGTGGTGTTGCGCGGTCTGTCGTTCGTCGGTGACGCACTTGCCCACGGGGTCATACCCGGAATCGCGATCGCACTTCTCCTTGGGGTGCCGGGCGTCGTGGGTGCGGCCCTTGGGGCCCTCGTAATGATGGGCGGTGTTTCGGTGATTACCTCACGGGTACGCCTTTCTTCCGACACGGCCATCGGATTGCTCTTCGTCGGCATGCTGTCGTTGGGTGTCATCATCACCTCACGCTCCACGTCGTTCGTCGGCGACATCACGCGGATTCTGTTCGGAGAATTGCTGGGGGTGCGTTCCGTGGATCTTGCGTGGCAGTTCGCGGTGTTCATCATCGTGGGTGTCATCGCAGTCGTTGCGCACCGACCATTCGTGTTGATGTCGCTCGACGACGGACTGGCCCGGACGTCGGGTTTTTCCGTGAGGTTCTTCCACACCCTCATGCTGATCATGGTGGCAATGGCCGTCGTCGGAAGTTTCCAGTTGGTGGGCACGCTCTTGGTTCTCGGACTTTTGATTGCCCCGGCGGCGACTGGTGCGCTCCTCACACGGCGGGTCAGCACCATGATGCTCAGCGCGGCAGGGTTCGGCCTCCTCTCCAGCTACCTTGGTCTGCTCACGAGCTACCACTTTGACGTGGCCGCAGGGGCGAGCATCGTCTTCACTGCGGTGTACCTCTTCGTTGTCGTTGCAATCCTGACGATTCCGCGCCGAATCCGCGGCCACCATGAGCTCCCACACCAGCACGAGCATTCGCACTGACATGACCGCATCAGCAGCCACGATCTCGGCATCGCACCTCGACGTCGGACACGGACTGCACTCGGTCGTACGTGACATCTCCATGCAGGTTCATGCCGGGGATCTCATCGTGTTGATCGGCACCAACGGTTCCGGCAAGTCCACATTGATCAAGACGCTTGCAGGGATGATTGCACCGCTACACGGTGACGTGACGGTGCTCGGCAATCGACCAGGGGGCACACCCCGTCGTGTTGCATATCTGCCACAACATCCAGTGTCGTCTCACACCCTGCCACTTCGTGCGCGCGACATCGTGGCGATGGGCCGTTATGCGCACCTTGGATTGTTCCGGCGAGCCACGAGAGCCGACCATGACATCGTCGACGACTCGATGAGTCGCACAGGTGCGAACGAATTCGCCGAGTTGCCGCTCCGTGAGCTCTCGGGCGGCCAGCAACAGCGCACCCACCTCGCGCAAGTCTTGTCACGTCAGGCAGAAGTCTTGTTGCTCGACGAACCCACTGCAGGACTCGACCTGAGCGGCAAACATGCGATCTCTGAGATCATCACCGCCGAGCGTGCGCGAGGCGTCACCGTGGTGCTCGCCACACACGATCTGCAGGATGCCGAGTCGGCCACAGCGGTGATGCTGCTCGCACAACGTGTGGTTGCCTACGGCCCACCGGCACACGCGCTGAGCGACACCAACGTTCGCGAGTGCTTCGGGTTCACCCAACCACACTGATCGTTGCGCTCGGAGCAGCGCCGTCCGGCTAGTGGCGACGTTCGAGCGCCAATAGGGCACGTTTCATGCCCAACCCGAGTGCATATCCGCCCAACGATCCGTCACTGGCGATCACCCGATGGCACGGCACGATGATGGGAATCGGATTTGCCCCGTTTGCGCTGCCCACTGCCCGCACCGCCGTGGGTGCACCCATCGATGCCGCTTGCTGCGCGTACGACATGGTCGAGCCGTAGCGAATCTTGCGCATTGCCTTCCACGCCCGCAGTTGAAAATCGGTTCCCTCCATGTCGAGGCGAACCGAAAACGTGGTACGACGCCCCGCAAAATATTCGCGCAGCTGCCGCACCGCCATATCGGCATGGTGTGTGGCGCGGGGAGACGCCTTCGGCAGCTCAGCAGCACCGGCACGTGAAACACGCTC
>JAFMJP010000133.1 GCA_017853375.1 Actinomycetota bacterium | reverse complement strand
CCGCCGCGTCGGATGGTCCAACCGCGTCGCGCACCCCGGCCGTGGGAGGAGAGTAGATGTTCCAGATGGGCGGTGGTGTCGCACCGGAGGACCAGCTCGACAAGACCCAGACACGTCGCGTGATGGCGAGGGTGATTCGCATGGCGGCGCCGTTTCGACGTACGGCGTATGCCGCACTCGGCTGTGTGGTGGTGACCACCAGTGCCACGCTGGCTGCACCGGTGCTGGTGCGACACGGCATCGACGCCGGAATTCGTGCGCGCGACCTCTTCGAACTCAATGTTTCGGTGGGCTTGTATTTGGCAATCACGGCGCTGGCGTATGTCTTTGGCCGAATGCAATACGTGTTCCTCAACCGAACCGGCGAGGCGTTCTTGCGCGAGCTGCGACTCAAGGTGTTTGCTGCAATGCAGCGTCAATCGATGGCGTATTACGACCGCAACAAAGCCGGAGTTCTCGTTGCGCGAATGACCGCAGACATCGAAACGATGGGCGAACTCATCCAATGGGGCTTGCTGCAGTTCTTGGCGAGCGGCTTCCTGGTGGTGCTCGCGTTTGCCGTGCTGTTCACGTTGTCGTGGCAGCTCACGCTCGTGGTGTTGATCGTATTTCCGGTAATTGTCGTTGCTTCGGTGAAGTTCCAACGCGACTCCAACACCGCCTATCTCACGGTTCGCGAGCGAGTCGGCCAAAATCTCGGCACGCTTCAGGAAGGCATTGCGGCCGTACGAGTCATCCAGGCCTATGCCCAGGAAGAGCACCAGATCAAGCGGTTCGAGAAGTCCAACCGATCGCTGTTCGACAGCCACGTGCGCAGCATCCGAATCAGCACGTGGTACTTCGGTCTCGTGGAGTTCTCCGGTGTGATTGCAACGTCACTCGTGGTGGGAATCGGCGGTTGGTTGGTGCACGAAGATGTGGTCTCGCTCGGCACCGTGGTGGCGTTCATCCTGCTGTTGTCGAGTTTGTTCGACCCCGTCCAGCAACTCTCGCAGCTCTACAACGGCGTGCAGTCGGCAGCAGCAGCGCTGCACAAGTTGTTTGCGATTCTCGACGCCACGCCGGAGGTGGATGAAGCCACCGATGCCGTTGTATTGCCGGCGCGCGGGAATCTCAAGGTCGCCGATGTGTCGTTCACCTATCAAGGTGGATCCACGCCGGCGCTCGACGGCGTGAGTTTGGACGTACGGGACGGCGAACGGATTGCGCTCGTCGGACCGACTGGCGCCGGAAAGAGCACGCTTGCCAAATTGATGGCACGTTTGTACGACCCCGTCACGGGAGTGGTGAGTTATGGCGGTGTCGACCTTCGTCGTGGCACGCACAAGAGTTTGCGGCAACGAATCGTCGTGGTGCCGCAGGAGGGTTACCTCTTCAACGGCACCATTCGCGACAACGTGCGTTTGGCTCGAATCGAGGCAACCGATGCCGAAGTCGAGTCTGCCCTCGATCGCCTCGGTGTGCTCGCGCACTTCGAGCGGCTACCCGAGGGTCTCGATACCGAGGTTCGCGAGCGTGGCACGCGATTGTCGGCCGGCGAACGCCAATTGGTGGCACTTGGTCGCGCTGCGCTGGTCGATCCAGCAGTGTTGGTATTGGATGAAGCAACGTCGAATCTCGACCCGGGCACGGAAGCGGAAGTCGAGGCTGCACTGGAGCGATTGATGCAGGGCCGAACCACCATCGTGGTGGCACACCGACTCACGACCGTGCAACGTGCGGATCGCATCGTCGTGGTGAACGATGCGAACATCACCGAGGTGGGAACCCACGGTGAATTGATGGCACTCGGTGGCCACTACAGCGCACTCGCGCGAGCCTGGGAAAAGTCCCACGCCGGCTAGTCGGCGACTCTTCTCGAGAACTTCGTCGGAAGACCGACGCCGAAGAGAACTCGTTTACCGTGCGACGAAGTACTTGGCGCGCGGATGATGGCAGATGATTGCCGACGTCGTTTGTTCCGGTTGGTACTGCCAGCCGGTGTCCTCATTCACGGTGATACCGATGCGTCCTGCTTCCAGGAGCTCGGCGACCTTTGCATTGTCCTCGAGATCCGGACACGCGGGGTAGCCCCAGGAATATCGACCACCGCGGTACTGCTGGCGGAACAGTCCGTGCAGGTTCGGTCCATCTTCCCCGACGAAACCCCACTCGGTGCGAATTCGATGGTGCCAATACTCGGCGAGTGCCTCAGCCATCTCCACGCCGAGACCGTGCACCGTCAGGTACTTCTGGTACTCGTTCTTTGCGAACAATTCGGCTGCGGCATCGCTCACCTTCGCTCCCATCGTGACGATGTGGAATGCGGCGTAATCGACCTCACCACTCTCCACGGGTCGGAAGAAGTCGGCGATGCACAAGAACGGAGCCTCGCCCTGTCGCGGATACGAGAATCGCATACGTTCGGTGGTGCGGGACTCGTCGGTCCATATGACGACGTCGTTGCCGTCTCCGTTGGCAGGGAAGTAGCCGTACACCAACTGCGGCACCAAGATGCCGCTGGCCTTTGCTTGCGCAAGTTGCTGACGCAGTTCGGGTCGGATTCGCGACTTGAAATCCTCGTCGTTCTCACCCTCGAGTGGACGGTACTGCCATTGATTGCGGTACAGGGCGGTCTCGTTGACGTACTCGGCGATCTCATCGAGGCTGATGCCTTTCACTACGCGCGAGCCGACGAAGGGTGGTGTGAACACGGGATTGTCGTCGACCACATCGGGTGAGCGGCGCGGTAGATCGATCGGGGATTCCTTTGGTGCACGACGCTCGGCGAGTGAGCGTCCCGTGGGAATGCGACCGAACTCGGGGTCGTCGATGCCGTTGCGTTTCATCTCCATCAACTTGTCGAGCGTGTGCAGACCTTCGAACGCGTCGCGCCCGTAGAACACGCGACCTTGGTACACCTCCCGCAAATCGCGCTCCACGTAGCTGCGGGTCAGCGCGGCACCGCCGAGCAGCACCGGAATGTTGGAGAGCCCGGACGTATTGAGCTCCTCCAGGTTTTCGCGCATGATGAGCGTGCTCTTCACCAGGAGGCCGC
>JAFMJP010000038.1 GCA_017853375.1 Actinomycetota bacterium | reverse complement strand
AGAAGCCGTCGCGTGGTCACTCCGTGTCGCACTCGAACATCAAGTCCAAGCGCTCGTGGCGCGTCAACACCCACAAGCGCCGCTTCTGGTTGCCGACCGAGAAGCGTTGGATCACCTTGTTCGTTTCTGCCAAGGGCATCCGCACCATCGACAAGCGCGGTATCGAGTCCGTGGTCGCCGAGATGCGCCGCGATGGGAAGAAGATCTAAGGAGACTCGTCATGGCAGCCAAGAGCAAAGACCGTCGTCCGATCATCAAACTTCGTTCAACCGCCGACACCGGCTACACCTACGTCACTCGCAAGAACAAGGTCAACTCACGTGAGCGTCTCGAGCTCAAGAAGTACGACCCCATCGTGCGCAAGCACGTCATCTTCAAAGAAGAGCGCTAAACCTTCTCGCCTGGCGTCGCGCCAGTGCCACTGACGTTCTGGTCTAGGCCAGCGCCGCTGCAAAATCGTCGCGTACGTCGTCGAAGGCTTCGAGGCCCACGGAAATTCGCATGAGCGTGTCGCTGATTCCCGTCGCAGCTTTCACGGCCGGGTCGACGGAAATGTGCGTGCTCGACGCCGAATGGGAAATGAGCGTGTCGGGGCCGCCGAGCGTCACCGCACTTCGTACCAACTGCAGACGCTGACTCAGGCGACGTGCGTCGTCGACGCCTCCGCACAGCTCAATGGACATCAGCGAACCAAACCAGCGCATTTGGCGTTTCGCCAACTCGTGCTGTGGGTGCGAGGTGAGTCCCGGATAGTTCACTCGTTTGATGGCCGGATGTGCAGTGAACCACTCGGCCAAACGTTGAGCGGTCTCGCTTTGTTGCCGCAACCGGGCGCCGAGCGAGCGAATGCCTCGCACACCGTTGAGTGCATCGAACGGCGACGCCGTTGCGCCGTGTAGCACCGCGTACGACCAGATGGTGTTGATGAGATCCTTTTCGCCGGCGACAACACCGAGCGTTGCGTCGTTGTGTCCGGCAATTCCCTTGGTTGCCGAGTGCATGGTGAGCGAGACTCCGTACGCACATGGCTGTTGACCGAGCGGGGTGGCGACCGTGGAGTCCACCATCGTGTACGGCCCCTTGATGGCGCCGAAGGCGGCAAGGTCGACGATGTCGAGGTGTGGATTTGTCGGGGTTTCGGCCATCACCAACATGGTTTTGCCGGGTTTCACCGCCGCAGCAAATTCGTTCGCGTTGCGACCGTCCACGTACGTGACATCGATACCCATCCGTTTGCACGGACCATCCAAGAATGCCAAGGTTCCGCCGTAGCAGTTGCGTTGCGCAACGATGTGGTCGCCCGTCGAACAGAGGGCAAAAATCGTCGAGGCGATTGCGCCCATACCTGACCCGAACGCGAGAGCGGCTTCGGTGCCTTCAAGATCTGCAATGGCGTGTTCGAACGACTGCACGGTGGGGTTCCCGTATCGCGAATAGAAGCCGGTTGCATGTACCGACTTGGCTCCCGCATTGGTGCCGTCTACATCGGTGGTATCCCACGTGCTGGATGCCCACAACGCTGGCGCAAGCGATCCCGACTCGTCGCGTCCCGCAGTGATCGCCTTCGTTTCTGGCTGCTGTTGGCGCCCGGTGTCTGCCACGTACTCAGGCTACGCAGTACTCCCGCGCCGAACGGTACGAGCATTCCGCCAGTACTCATTAGGGTTGGCGTCACACTGGGAGTTGTCCACGAGCTCGGCGTGGGCTCAAGAAAGGTCGTGTCCGATGGGTGAGTGGGAGACGGGGCTCGACGTAGCGCATGACCGGGGGCTCATTGGAGCCGACTTGCATCAACAGCTCCGGGACATGCCGTTCGACCGGGCGGAACAGCGTCAGGGTTTCCCGATGCGAATTGCGTTCTACGTGCTCGGTGCAGTGCTGTTGATTGCGGCGGGTTTTGCCACGTTCATCAGGGTGCTTGGTGACGACCCTTCGCAGTTGTTGGCGGCATCACTCCTGGCGCTGATCGGCGCAGTCATCGAGGGTGTTGCGTGGCTCATTCGTCGGGCCAAGTCGTTGTCATTCTTGGCTGGCATCGTCGGGGCATTCGCCGGCATTCCACTTGGGTTTGCCCTCGCCATCGCATTGCCGGGGGATCCGGAGTCGGGGTCGGCCGCACTCGCGGCATTGCTTGCTGCGCTCTGGTCGGTGCAGTGGTTCAGTCGCACACGCTCCGGCGTTGCCATTGCTGCAGTGGTCGGCGAGTTGGCATTCTTCGTTGGCTTCGTCGGCGATTGGTCGAATCTCACCTCTGAAACCATCGGTGTGATCTTGTGCGTGGTCGGAGTTGGTTCTGCTTTGGCGGCGATCTTCGGTCGCATCAAGCCGAGCTTGCCACCGCTCGTCGTTTCGTTAATCGTCACGGGGGTCGGTTGCGGTCTACAGAATTCGTACGGTGGTGACGTCATTGCCGTCATCGGCATCGCGTTGTCGGCAGGGTTATTCGTGGTGGCGTATCGACGCGGGGAGGCCCTCGCCTCGGCGGCCACTGCGGTGTCGACGGGAGTGTGGGCTGTCGTTCTTTCGTTCGCGCTCACCGAAGGCGCGCTGGCGCCGTTGATCGTGTCGGCAGCCGTTGGCGCCGGATTGATTGCTTGGGGTATACGACTCTCTCGTCAGTAGCCTGCAGGAGTCCGCGTGAGCGAACGTGGCGACGTGGCCGACTGGCTAGGCACGGGCCTGCAAAGCCCTTTAATCGGGTTCGATTCCCGACGTCGCCTCAACTGGATTGCTAAATTCTTCGCGGAGGAAATTCCCATGTCGCGTGCAATCTCGAAGTTGTTGTTTGTCGGAAGCGTTGTCGTTGTGGCGGCCTGTGGTTCGGGATCCACGGGGTATCCAGAAGTATTTCGTGAGAACTTCGTGTACAGCTGCATCTCCAATGGTGGAAGCGAAAAAGATTGCCGATGCATCCTCGACGAAATGGAGTCCACCTACACCTACGAGCGGGCAGTGGAGCTCGAGCGTGAGTCGTTGGCTGGCGAAGACGTCAGCGGCGAATTTGAGGCTCTTTTTGAGGCGTGCATCCAGGGTTGAGGGCCCAATGTTGCGCTGCTGATGTTGGTTGACACGCGATGTGTCACCATATGGGGGTGCGACGGAGCGCCGGATGACCGCCCGGAGTTTCGAGCCGAATAGCAAGCGCACCGTCACGGCGCCGAATGGCGCCCGTGTACACGAGGACCATCTGGCACAAAGCGACGTGCTCCGACGTCATTTCTACGAAGTTCGCTCGGGTGTCTGGTGCTTCGTCGGCAACGGTCTCTCCAATCAAACCTTCGTCGATGCACCCGACGGAATCATCGCCTTCGACACCGGTGAATCGGTGCAAGAGATGGCACTCGCGTTGCAAGAGCTTCGCGCGCATACCAGTCGTCCGATTGCGGCCGTGGTCTATACCCACTTTCACTATGTCGAAGGAACGCAGGCAGTACTCGACGAAGGGAACCACGCAGTTCCACTTCCCGTCTTCGGTCATCGAGGCATCGCCGAAAACAAGGCACGAACTGCCGGAGAGATTGCGCCCGCGTACGGACGCGGACTCGTCGAGCAATTTGCCATCGTCATGCCGCCTGACGGCCCCGATGGTTTGGTGAACGTCGGATTGGGATTCTCGTATCGCAATCCGGCACACGCACCTGCAACGCCTGGCTTTCTGCCGGTGACGCGCGAGTTGCCGAACGAAGGCGAAGTCACGATTGCGGGGGAACGGGTGCTGGTTCGGCACTCGCCAAGTGACAGCGACGATTCGGTCAATTTCTTCTTTCCGCGCACGAAGGTATGCGTGCACAACACCGTGTGGCCGGTGCTCTTCAATGTGTTTGCGATACGTGGCGAGGAATATCGCGACCCACGGGTCTTGATTCCGGGAATCGACAACATCATCGCGTGGGCACCGGAACATCTCATCGCCACTCACGGCCCGCCACTGTCGGGTCGGGAACGCATTCAAGAAACGTCGGAGCGTTATCGGGACTCCATCCAGTTTCTGTGGGACCAAACCGTTCGGGGAATCAACAAGGGTTGGACCATGGACGAAGTTGCGACGCGGGTGACGCTGCCGTCGCTCTACGACCAGGACCACTTCACCAGTGAGCGCTACGGGGTTGGCGAACACCATGTTCGACAGATTTATGGTGGCATCCGCGGTTGGTTCGACGGCGAAGAGTCCAAACTGTTTCCGTTGCAGCCCGAGGAACGATTCACGCGGTTGATCACCGGATTCGGCGGCAGGGCCGAGGTGGCTCGTCAGGCGAGTGAGGCTTTCGACGCGGACGACGTGCGTTGGGGTGTGGAACTCGCGACGTGGTTGGCGCGCTCTCGCGAGGCGACCGCCACCGACAAGGAGCTGTTGGCGCGAGGTCTTCGACTGATTGCCGAACGAACGCCTGCAGCCAACATTCGCAACTGGGCGATTACTCGGGCGAGACACCTCGACGGACAAACTCCGATGGATCGATTCATGCGACACACGTTCGGTGCTCGAACCATCGCACATGTGGGCTCATCCGACCTCATTCACACGCTGCGAGTACTACTCGATCCGGTGACTGCCGAAGGAGTTCGAGCCCACGTTCGCTTTGTCGTCGATGGCGAGGTGGCGGGTCTGCAGATTCGCAACTGTGTTGCAGTGCCCACCGATGGCGCCGGTGCATCGGTGGAGGTGGCGATGACTCGCGCCACACTCGTGGGAATCCTGTCGACCAAACACGCATGGTCGACGGCCGACATCGACGTTGACGGTGACTCATCCATGGTGGATGTGTTCCGAAAGTGTTTCGATCACACAGGCATGCAGGGGTAGTGACGTGGTGACGCAGCCAACCGGACCGCACCTTCCTTTTCAGTCCGCTCCGTTCGCAGGCACCACCGCACGACTCATCGATCAGTCGATGCCGGCACGACCAGCGGTGCCGTTGCCCTCACCCGACGCGCCAAACATCGTCTTGGTACTTCTTGACGACGTGGGCTTTGGAACCTGCGGCACGTTCGGGGGACCGATTCCCACTCCGGCACTCGATCGTGTTGCGGCGAATGGTCTGCGTTTCAATCAATTCCACACCACGGCGTTGTGTTCGCCGACTCGTGCAGCAATGCTCACCGGTCGCAACCACCATGCGGTGCACATGGGCAACATTCCCGAAGGCGCCAGTGCATTTCCTGGTTATGACTGCATCATTCCGAAGGAGGCGGCAACGTTCGTGGAGATCCTTCGTCAATACGGATACTCCACCGGTGCGTTCGGCAAGTGGCATGTCACACCTGCGCACGAGCAAACGCTGACGGGGCCGTTCGATCGTTGGCCGACCGGCTTGGGATTCGAACGTTTTTATGGAATTCTCAGCGCGGAAGCCAGTCAGTACGAACCACCGATGTTCGACCAAACCACTCCGGTGATGCCGTACGAAGGTCGCGACGACTACCACATGAGCGAAGACATCGTCGAGCGAGCCATCGACTGGATTCGATTGCAACGAGGTTCCAATCCGCACCGACCCTTCTTTGCGTATCTTGCAACCGGCGCCATGCACTGTCCGCACCATGTGTGGCCGTCGTACATCGAGCGCTTCAAGGGTCAGTTCGACGACGGATGGGACGTGTTGCGCGAGCGGGTCTATCGACGCCAGCTCGAGATGGGGGTCATTCCGGCAGGCACCACGCTGACGCCGCGACCTTCGGAAGTTCCCTCGTGGGCCGAGTATCCCGACAAGTACAAGCCCGTTGCCGCTCGGCTCATGGAGGTGTTTGCCGGATTCATGGCCCACACCGACGAACAAGTGGGGCGTCTCTTGAGCTCGCTCGATGAGATGGGAGTAACCGACAACACCCTCTTCATCTACATCACGGGGGACAATGGCGCATCCGCCGAGGGCACGGTGAACGGCGCGTGGAGTGCGCCGTCCTTCCAAAACGGATTACCCGAAGACCCCGAGTGGCTGCTTGCGCACATGGACGACTTCGGCTCCGCCCGGTGCGAGAACCATTACAACCTCGCCTGGGCTTGGGCGCTCGATGCTCCGTTCCAGTGGATGAAACAAGTGGCATCCCACTTCGGCGGTACGCGCAATGCAATGGCGGTGCAGTGGCCCAAGCGAATCACCGACAAAGGTGCCCTGCGCAGCAACTTCCATCACGTAACTGACATTTTCCCAACGGTGCTGGAAGCCGCGGGCATTCAGGCTCCAGCGGCCGTGAACGGGCTCCAACAGATGCCGATCGACGGTGTGTCGATGATGCCGACACTCACGTCTCCGAGCGCGCCCGAGAATCACCACACGCAGTACTTCGAGATGTTCGGCAATCGAGCGATATACCACGACGGTTGGATTGCGTCCTGTTACCACGGTCGTGTGCCGTGGAAGCGTTTCGACTCCGTGCCATTCGATGGTCCGCAGGAAAAGTGGGAGTTGTACGACGTCCGCAACGACTTTTCGCAAGGCAACGATCTCGCGCACGCATTCCCTGAGAAACTGATGGAACTACAGCAGCTCTTCGACGCCGAAGCTCGCCGAAACAACGTGTACCCCTTGAAGGAACCCATCCAGGGATTCGGACCGAAATTCGCAGTGCCAGATGCACTCGGAGAGATCACCAAGATGACCTACACCACCGTGCACCATCGCATGCCGGAGCGGTCGGTGGTGAACCTGAAGAACTGTTCGTTCCGCATCACTGCCGAGGTCACCGTGCCTGACTCCGGATGCGAAGGGGTCATTGCAGCACAAGGCGGCAACATGGCCGGATGGTCGCTGTATGTGGGCGCCGACGGGAAGCCGAGGTACCACTACAACTGGTTTGGTCATGAACACTCAGTGGCGGTCTCGACGCACGAGCTCTCGCCGGGTCGTCACGTGATCGTGATCGACCACGCCTATGACGGAGGTTTTGGTGCCGGCGGTGACAGCGTGATGAGCCTCGACGGCAAGACCGTGGGGCATGTGCGCATCGAGCGGTCGGTGCCGGTGGTGTTTTCCATCAGTGGCGAAACTTTCGACGTAGGTCTGGATAGCGGGGCGGCAGTCGGCGACTATCCGCACATCTACCGATTCACCGGGGTCATTCACGGCGTAACGCTGGAGCGGTTGAGCGAACCCCCAGCGCACGTCAAGGCACTGATCGCCGACGCCGAGTTTCGCGCCAGTCTCGCCGTGCAGTAGGCGGTTCGGACAGTTCGGTGTGGTGGGTTGCCCATCTGCGCCGCGTAATGGCGTGGTTCAGCGTTGACGAAGTCCGTGCAACGTATCTTCGAGCGCGTCCAACACCGTTGCAAGTTGATCGTCGGTCAGCGTGAGGCTGAGGTTCATCATGCCGCGCGCTGCGCTGTAGACACCGCGCTCGAGCAATCCGAGGAACATCAACTCCTGGAGTTCGATATCGCGCCCAGCCACGTCGTCGGCGTTCAGGGGCGGTTTGGGGAGTGCGTGCAGTGACATCATCGATCCAAATCCGCTCACACACACCGGCAAACCTGAGCGTGCGAGCACCGAAGCGACCGACTGGCGAAACTCGTCGCCTCGTGCAGTGTGGGCGACGGCCACTTCGGCGGTGAAGATGTCGCTCAACACCACGCAGCCGGCGGTCATCGAGGACATGTTGTTGTTGAACGTCCCGGCATGCGCAACCACCTTCGTTCGGTTGGCTTCCGGGCTTGTATCGAACTGGTCGAGAAGTTCCGCGCTGCCACCGAATGCACCGAAGGAGAATCCGCCACCGATGTATTTGCCGAACGTGCTGATGTCGGGTTGAGCGCCCAGCAAGGCGAACATCCCCTTGGGTCCGTGACGAGAAGTCATGACTTCGTCGGCGATGGTGACGGCGCCAACCGAACGTGCACGGGCAAATACCTGTCGTGCGAAGTGCTCGTTGGCCGGGACACAGCCGCCTGATCCGAGCATCGGTTCCATCACCACCGCGGCAAGTGATGCAGCGTGATGTTCGATCAGCGCCAATGTTCGGTCAGTGTCGTTGTACGGCGCAACGACGAAGCGATACGGCGCATTCCACGGTGCAGCGCCACTGGCGAAGTACAGCAGTCCACCGTGGTATCCGCCGTGAAACACCAAGATCTCGTCTCGGCCCGTCGATTGGAGGGCGGTGGTGATTGCCATCAAGTTTGCTTCCGAGCCAGAATTCGTGAAGCGAACGCGGTCGAGTCCGAAGCGTTCGCACATCAGGCGGGCAAGGTGAGTTTCGGCGGGGTGAATGCCGCCCACACTGGTATTGGTTTTCAGCGCAGCTGCTACGGCGTCGATGACTCGATGTTCGCTGTGCCCGAGGAGGCCGGCGGTGTAGTCGCCAAGCATGTCGATATAGGTGTGGCCGTCAACGTCGTGCAACCATGACTCGTTGCCGGCCGAAAACGTAAGAGGGAACGGTGCGTGAGTGAGCACGGTTCGCGTATGTCCGCCAGGCAGAAACCGGCGGGCTTGGTCGTAGTGCGTGCGGCTCTGCGGATTGCGATCGGCGAAGTTGCTGCGCGCTTTTGCGAGCATGTCGGTGAACACGCGACAACCCTAGGACGACGGCGACTACGTCAGCCAACGAGCGAGGTGGTTGCTGTGCTTGGGGAGTGGTTACCGTGGCTGAAAATACGGGTTGTGCGGCTGGCGTCCAGCACGCAGTGCTGCAATGGCCGACTGGCTGTCGGCGTGGGGATCGGTACCTTCTCCTCCACGGCGAAGTGCCGCCGCGGTTGCTTCACGGTTGTTGGCAAAGACTGCATCGGCGTCGCTTGCGTCGGGGTTCACCCATACGGCAACGATCAGTACCAATTCATCCATGGATACTTCGCCACATCGTTCGGCAACATACGCGGTCACACCGGCAGCTACGCCAGCCTGCGCCGCACCCCATGTGAGTTCACCATGGCGGTCGTTGGTGATCGTTGCCTTGTTGACGAAGAGCGTGGGCGGCTGCACCGGAACGTTGGGGGCCCACACCGCGAGAAACGGCACATGGCCGGGTGTGGGTTGTGCGAGCGCGGTTGCGAACGCCGTACCCACCGGACCGTTGCGAAGTCCAAGGACCGTATTGATATGTGCGGCGTTGGGTCCTTCGCCGGCGAATCCTTCACCGATTTCGACCGAACGATTTCTGGTTGATGCAAACACTTTGCGAACGTCCCACTTCTTCATGTGCGGCTCTTCGTCGGCAGGCGGCCGTAGCGGGACAGTTTCAATTCATCGGTGGAGTCGGTGCCTGGCTTTGTGTCGTAGGCCAAGAGCGCCACGTATCGCGGCACTCTGCCGACAATCGGGCTCACGCGATGCATGCTTCGACGACCATTGAACAACATGAGCGTTCCCGCGGACATCGGCTCGACGCGAACGCGGCGACGGTCGCCAGAAAGCAGGTCGGCGATGGCCTCTTCTCCTGCGTCGCGGATGCGACTGGCGTTCTCGAAGTCGCCGCCATGAGACGATGACTGCAGGGCAATGGAGACCACGAAGTCGGTCATGTCGAAGTGCCAATCCAGTACATCTCCGTCGCGCATGATCGACACGTTGAGCGCACCAAAGGGATCTGCGTAGCGGTACAACTGCTCCACCCCGAGACACGCACGAATGAACTCAAGGAGTGCCTCGGACTCGTACAACTGGCGCAGCACGCTCGAGGCGGGGAAGTGGTCGTACGCCAACACTTCGAGCGAGTCGTGCAGCACGGTGGCAGCGGTGCCGTCGCCGGCGGATGGAGCTTTTGTGAGATACGGGTTGCGACGCGGCGCCGACCGATGGGCGAGTGGTGCCAGCGTGTCGCACTCACTCACCATGGCCCGAACTGCGGAAGCGGTGATGAACTGCGGCAACACGCACACGCCTTCGTTCTGCATTTGTTCGTTGGCGCGAGCAATCAACGCAGAGTCAGAGAGCTGGTACCTCTCGGCATTCACGGCCGTGAGCGCAGGCATGTTCCCACGGTAATGAGCGTTGATGTCTAGTTGAGATTCGGGTCGTCAGGAAAGGTGCGTACCCAGCTGCGATGCACGGGGTCGCGTTCCAGCACGCGTCGCCACAACGTTTCCGGCTCGCTATCGAAGGCGTCGTTGCCGTGGGCATCGAGCACGTACCAGTGCTCCTCGGCGAGTTCGCCGTCCAGCTGGGCAGAGCCCCAGCCTGAATATCCAACGAACAGTCGTAGGGCCGAGCACTCTCTGGCGTTCGTCGCATCGCTATTGAGATCCACGGTGTGCAAGCCATTGCCGACGTCGCTGGTCCACGAACGTTCTTGGTCGTCGCTGAATCGTGCCAATCCGATGATGGAGTTCTGCTGTACTGGTCCACCCTCGAAGAACACCGAGGGTGTCGAGGTATGGGTCATCCAGCCGTCGAGGGATGCGTCTTCTCCGACTGAGTCCACCTCCGTCGGGCGCGAAATGACCAAACCAAATGCACCCTCGGCGTCGTGCGTGAGCATGAGCACCACCGCTCGTTCAAAGTTCGGGTCGTTGAGTGGCGGCGCAGCCACCAAGAGGCGACCGGCGGTACTCATCGTGCTGTAAGTCCACCATGCCATCGTTGGAGACGCAATACTGAAGGGGTGAGTTTGCTGGACCTCGTTGGACAAAACATCGGGTCCCCGGCAGTACTGGCGTTCATTTTGGGCGCAATCGCAGTGCGGCTCAAGAGCGACCTCAGTTTCCCTGAGGCGGTCACATCGCTGCTCTCCACCTATCTCTTGTTGGCAATCGGTCTCAAGGGTGGCTTGCGATTGCGAGACGCGGCCTTTGGCGATCTCTTGCTTCCGCTCATCGGAACGTTGGTGCTCGGTGTGGTAACCCCGGCGGTGACGTATTGGGTGGCTCGGAAGTTGCTCGCACGGTCACCCTCCGACTCCGCCGCGCTTGCCGCGCATTACGGTTCGGTTTCGGCCGTCACATTCACGGCGGCAGAAACGTTCGTCAAGAATGCCGGAACGCTCGATGAAAATTATCTGGCGGCATTGGTTGCCGTCTTGGAAGTGCCTGGAATCGTGGTAGCTCTCGTCATTGCCAACCGCGTTCTCGCAAAATCCACGTTCAAGTCGGCGGTGCACGAAGTTGTCACCGGACGCAGTGTGGTGTTGCTCATCGGTGGTCTGGTCATCGGCTTCGTGGCCTCCGAGAAGTCTGCTGCATTGGTGGAACCATTGTTCGTCGACTTGTTTGCTGGTGTGCTCGTCCTCTTCCTCCTCGACCTTGGTGTCATGGCTGGCTCGCGCCTCGACACCATCCGTGCAGCGGGCGCACGGTTGATCGTTTTTGCGATAGTCCTTCCCGTGCTGTTCGGCGTGCTCGGAGTGGCGATCGGTACGGCTTCGGGGCTGTCCGTCGGGGGAGTCACCGTGTTGGCAACCATGGCCGCAAGTGCCAGCTACATCGCGGCACCAGCCGCAGTCCGAATCGGAATGCCCGAGGCGGATGGCGGCCTTGCATTGGGGGCTGCCCTGGGCATCACGTTCCCCTTCAATTTGGTGATCGGAATCCCGTTGTACTCGGAGATGGCAGCCTTCGTGGCCTAAGAAATGATGATTGCATAATTATGCAACCGTCTGTATCGTCATACAAGTGGGTAATTCGGGAACTTTGCGCGTAGGTGTCATCGGGGCTTCTGGCTACACCGGTGCGGAGCTGTTGCGACTGCTCGCGGGGCATCCCAACTTTGATGTGGTCTATGCAACGGGGGACTCGCAGGCGGGCACGTTGGCGTCGAGTGTGTATCCCTCGTTGGCCGCGGCGTATCCATCGCTGGTGTTTGCGGAATACGACCCTGCCGTGGCGGCAACGTGCGATGTGCTGTTCCTGGGACTTCCGCATGAGGCATCGCTTGCATTGGTGCCGCAGTTGGTGGACAAGGTGCGTTTGGTGGTGGATCTCTCCGCGGCGTATCGACTGAAGGACGCTTCGCAGTATCCGACCTGGTACGGCTTTTCGCACGATCAACCAGATCTCCTCGCGCGTGCCGTCTACGGCTTGCCCGAGTTGTTCCGTGAGGAACTTGCAGGCGCACAACTCGTTGCCACGCCCGGCTGTTACGTGACGGCAGCGTCGCTGGCACTCACGCCCTTGGTGAGAGCGGGTGTCGTTCAAACGACCGGAGTCATCGTCGACGCCGCTTCGGGCGTGTCGGGAGCGGGGCGCGTGCCCAAGCCCAACACCCACTTCAACACGGTGAACGAAGACTTCACGGCGTACGGGTTGCTCGACCACCGACATACCCCGGAGATCGAACAGGTAACCGGTGCCACCGTGCTCTTCACGCCACATTTGGCTCCGATGAACCGGGGAATTCTTGCCACGTGTTACGCCAAGCCGGCCGGCGCCACGCCCACCACGCAGTCGTTGTTGGCCGCACTGGCCAAGGCGTACGCCAAGGAGCCGTTCGTCGTCGTGCGACCAACTTCGCCGTCGACAAAAGCCACCCTGGGTTCGAATGCCGCGCACATCACGGCCCGCTTCGACGAACGAACCAACACGGTGATGGTGATTTGTGCAATCGACAATCTTGCGAAAGGTGCTTCGGGCGGAGCTATCCAGGCTGCAAACGTTGCACTTGGTCTTCCGGAGACCGCAGGACTGTCGGCAGTCGGGATGTATCCGTGACGTTGATGGAAATGACACCGTGAAGGTCGCGCCAGCCACACGTGCCTCGGTCCTGAGTGAGGCTCTGCCGCATCTGCAGCGTTTCGCAGGCCACGTCATCGTGGTGAAGTACGGCGGCAACGCACTCGCCGAGTCCACCGACGATGCCATGGAGGTGTTCGCTCGTGACATCGCGTTGCTGCATGCAGTTGGTATGAAGCCGGTGGTGGTGCACGGCGGCGGACCGCAAATTTCTGCACTGATGGATCGATTGGGAAAGCAGGCCACGTTTCACAATGGTCTTCGTGTCACCGATGCCGAAACCATGGAAATCGTCAGCATGGTGTTGCTGGGTACGGTCAACCCGATGCTCGTGTCAACGATCAATACGGCGGGTGCCAATGCGGCTGGCGTCAGCGGGCAGGACATGGGGCTGTTCCAGTGCGTACAACGTGATCCGGCGCTCGGTTTCGTCGGCGACATCGTCGGCGTGAATCCCGCTGCAGTGCAAGGGTTGCTGGACGACGGCGTCGTTCCCGTCGTGGCCACCCTGGGTACCGACGACAAAGGTCAGCGCTACAACATCAATGCCGACACTGCGGCAAGCGCGCTCGCGGTGGCGCTCAAGGCGACCAAGATCCTGTTCCTCACCGACATCGCAGGAGTCATGCGCAATCCGAGCGATGCCGAGTCGCTCATCTCCACGCTCACATCGCGTGAAGCTGCCGAATTGCAGTCGGCGGGAGTCATCTCTGGCGGAATGATTCCCAAGGTGGAGAGTTGTCTGCACGCAGTCGACGGCGGGGTTGGTGCAGCACACATTTTGGATGGC
Source organism: Actinomycetota bacterium (assembly GCA_017853375.1). GTDB lineage: Bacteria > Actinomycetota > Acidimicrobiia > Acidimicrobiales > Ilumatobacteraceae > F1-60-MAGs027. Next base: position 175 of record JAFMJP010000038.1, on the reverse strand, counting down.
CGAGTTGCGCACGTGACGCTGCTCGAGCTATTGACCGATGCCGGTGTCGGCACCATGTTCGTTTCCGAATCGAACGGTTCGGAGCCATCATCAGTCGGGGGATTGCAATGAGAACGAAGTCGGTCACTCAGTCGTCCGATGCAGCGGCGGCGAACACGGCGCCGGTAAACACGGC
>JAFMJP010000037.1 GCA_017853375.1 Actinomycetota bacterium | reverse complement strand
GGGCGGTTAGCGTTCAGCACGTGTTCACGGGCATCGTTGAAGAGCTCGGCGCCGTTGCAGCACGAAACGGATCACGACTCCGCATCAGCGCCAAGCACATCCTGGAAGACAGCGCGATAGGTGCCTCCATCGCAGTGAACGGCTGCTGCCTTACCGTCGTACAAACCGGCGATGACTGGTGGGAAGCCGATGTGAGCGATGAAACGTTTCAGCGAACGAACCTTGGCGCACTGAAAGTCGGCGACCCGGTGAACTTGGAGCGCCCGATGTCGGCCGACGGGCGGTTCGGTGGGCACGTCGTACTCGGACATGTGGATCTCGTTGGCGAGGTGGTGTCGCCGGCACCCGACTTGCGCGTGCGAATCGCCCGCAACCACATGCACCTCTTGGTGGAGAAGGGATCCATCACCGTGGACGGCGTGAGCTTGACGGCATTCGACCTCGATGACGACTCGTTCCGTGTTGCAGTCATACCCCATACCTCCGCGGTGACCACACTCGGCGTTCGACGTGCTGGCGACAAGGTGAACATCGAGATGGACGTACTCGCAAAGCACGTGGATCGGCTCGTGAGCGCACGCGGTGGGAATCGTCGCAAGATCGGATGGTGGCGACGATGAGCAACCTCAACGACCTGCGCAAACAAATCGACGATATCGACGCTGCCATCATCGAGCTGCTCGCACAACGAATGGAAGTGTGCCGCGAGGTTGCCACGCTCAAGTCGCAGAGCAACACGGCGATCATCCAACCGCAGCGAGTTCGCGAAGTGCTGACCACTCGGCGTCAATGGGCCATCAACAACGACGTCGATCCTGACTTTGCCGAACAGCTGTTCCGCATTCTTCTCTCCGAAACGCACCGCATCGAAGTCGCCCATGAGAAGGCGTTCGAGAAGCCGACCAAAGTGGCCGACGTTCTCGCGTCGGCACTCGATGCCGTTGCATGCCGCATCGACCACGTGGTGGTGGCGGTCGCCAACTTGTCGGCGGCATCCGCGTTTCTCGCTTCGATCGGCTTCTCCACGGAGCCCACCGACGATCCCGGAATCGTCGTGGCTGAAGGCGGCGGCGTCACCGTGGTATTGGTGGGCCCTGGTGACAAAGCAGTGGATGCACACCTCAAGGAACATGGCTCGGGCGTGCAGCACATCGCCATCGAAGTCCTCAATGCCGGCTACGTGCAGGAGCTTCTCAAAGCGGCGAATGTGCCGCTGCTCACCGATGTCGTCGTGGACGAACACGGACACGAGCAGGTATTCACCGTGCTCGACCCGTCCACTGGAGTGCAGCTGGGATTCATCTCGCGTACCGGTAATCGGGTACCGATGAACGGCGCCAATGTGCGGGCCCTGTTCCGCGCACTGGGCAACGTATAGCTGGCGGGACCTTGCTATGGTGAGGTTGCTCGATGAATACGAGCGGGGCGCTCCTCTAACACTTGCGACCCGCCCGATCGGGTGCTGACAGTCCTATTCATCATTTCTCGCGACTGGCGACCACATCGCCCATCTCGAGATGTACGCATGTCTGAATGAAAGGCATCGTGGAATCTCAGCACCGTACCGACGCGACCTCGATCCACTCGTCGATGATTGACGCACCGATTGCTGAGCTGCTTCGCGACGCGCGCAAGATTCGCGATCTTCACTACGGCGCACGCATCACGTATTCACCGAAGGTGTTCATTCCGCTCACCATGCTGTGTCGGGACAAGTGTGGCTATTGCACCTTCGCCCAACCACCCGCGCGGCTAGAGAGCCCGTACCTCAACCCGGAGCAGGTGCTCGCCATTGCCAAACGCGGCGCAGCACGAGGTTGCCACGAAGCGCTGTTCACACTCGGTGAACGCCCGGAGTTGCGCTACGACATCGCTGCAGACTGGCTGCGCGAACACGGCTTTGACTCGACGGTCCACTACCTGCACGACATGGCGAAGTTGGTGTTGAACGAAACCGGATTGCTCCCCCACGCAAACGCAGGTGCGTTGTACAAGGACGAGCTTTCGATGCTTCGCCATGTTTCTCCCTCGCAGGGGATGATGATCGAAACGCTTCGTGACGATTTGGAGTGTCACCGCGGTGCACCCGACAAGGTTCCCCAACGGCGACTCGACACGTTGGAATATGCCGGCGAGCTGCAGATTCCGTTCACCACCGGCATCCTGGTGGGAATCGGCGAGACGCGAGCGGATCGCATCGCCGCCTTGGAAGCGATTGCGGCATCGCATGCACGACACGGCCACGTACAAGAAGTCATCGTGCAGAACTTCCTCCCCAAGGCTCGTACCGGCATGCAGCACGAAGCAGCCTGCGACACCGACGAATACATGTGGTCGATTGCAGTTGCGCGGCTGATCTTGCCGCCGGAGATTCATCTGCAGGCGCCGCCGAACCTGAGCGACGACTTCGGCACGCTGCTGTCGGCCGGTATCGACGACTGGGGCGGCGTCTCACCGGTGACCGCCGATCACGTGAACCCCGAGCGCCCATGGCCAGAACTCGATCGTCTGCGCGAAGTCACCGAAGCCGCAGGACGCGTACTTGCACCTCGCCTCACGGTGTATCCGGAATTCATCACCGACATCGGTTTGTCGGCATCCCCCAAGTGGATCGATGCTTCGTTGCGATTCCGTGTGCTCGACCGCAGCGATGCCGAAGGATTCGGCCGCGATGATCCTGGCGCAATCTGGCCGGAGAAAGTCACCGCGGCCGATGTGGTGCACGATGGCGCAGAGGTGGTGTTGGTTGGGCATCGCTCCACTCAGTGGTACTCGGGCGCCAACAATCCCCCGCCACATCTGTTGGGTGCCACCGCGGCACCGTCACTCGTGGAACGCTCGCGAAAGATGCATGGCCCCGTTGGTGAAGTGCTCCGCGGAGTAGAACTTGGCCAACAGCTCGGCGAACACGAAATCGCGGCCTTGTTCCGTGCCCGTGGACCCGAGGTGCGGGCCGTTGCTGATGCCGCCGACACCCTGCGTCGAGACACCGTCGGGGACGACATCACCTGGGTGCACAACCGCAACATCAATTACACCAACGTGTGCACGTTCAAGTGCAAGTTCTGTGGCTTCTCAAAGGGTCCACTCAGCCTCAACTTACGTGGCACCCCGTACCTCCTCACACTCGACGACATTGCTGCACGGGTGAGTGAAGCGTGGGAACTCGGGGCAACCGAAGTGACGCTCCAAGGCGGGATTCACCCCGACTTCGATGGCGACTACTACGTCGACGTCACACGCGCGGTGAAACAAGCCGCTCCCAACATTCACGTCCATGGCTTTACGGCACTGGAAGTTACGGAGGGGGCGTCACGATTGGGTGAGTCGCTCGCCTCGTACCTCGGACGATTGAAGGAAGCAGGCCTGTCATCGCTGCCGGGTACCGCAGCAGAGATCCTGGACGACGAGGTGCGAGCAGTGTTGTGCAGTGACAAGGTGAACACCGAGGAGTGGTTGAACGCACACCGCACGGCACACTCGGTTGGGTTGCGCTCGAACGTCACCATGATGTTCGGCTCCATCGAGTCACCGCAGGCGTGGGCGCGTCATCTCGTACGAACTCGCGCCCTGCAATACGAAACCGGTGGATTCACCGAATTCGTGGGTCTGCCGTTCGTGCACATGGCATCGCCGATCTACCTACAGCACAAGTCACGTCGCGGTCCCACATTCCGGGAAACGCTGCTGGTGCATGCAGTTGCACGCCTCGCCTACCGCGGGGCAATCGACAACATTCAGGCGTCATGGGTGAAGATCGGTGTCGCCGGTACCCGCCAGCTGCTGCAGGCCGGCTGCAACGACATTGGTGGCACGCTCATGAACGAGAACATTTCGCGCGCTGCCGGCGCCAGCCACGGCCAGGGCATGACACCCGACGACTTCACTGCACTGGTGGAACCGCTCGGACGACCCCTGCGTCAACGCACCACCCTGTACGCCCTGCGTTAGGCCAGAGCCGCGCGGGTATGCGCAATATCCACCTGCAACTGCGCCTTCAACTCATCGATGCCGGTGAACTTGCGCTCGCCACGTAGGAACGAATGAAACGCCACTCGCACCTGCTTGCCGTACAAGTCACCAGAGAAGTCCAGGAGATGCGCCTCCAACAACGACTGGTCGGCATGCTCGTGAAACGTCGGGCGCCGTCCGAGATTTACCGCGGCCGAATGTGATGACACCACCGAGCCGAGTTCGTCGGCGATGGCAACAGTCGCTGCATACACCCCATCTGCCGGCAAGCACAACGAAGAATCCACCACCACGTTGGCAGTGGGGAAGCCGATGGTGCGGCCTCGCTGATCGCCATGACCAACCACCCCGCGAACTTCGTGGGCACGACCCAACATTGCGGTTGCTCGTCGCACATCACCCCCGGCGAGAGCACGACGAATGGCCGTGCTGCTCACCGGCTCGTCCACGCCGTCACCACGAGCAACAAGCGCAACAGGGATCACGGTGTAGTCGTGGTGCGCTGACATGTCACGCAACATCGCCACGTTGCCACCGCGCTTGTGGCCGAAGTGGAAATCCTCGCCGACGATTACTCCACGAACACAAAGAGCATCCACCAGCACACGGCGCACGAAGTCGGCGGGCAACTCTGCGGATTGTTGCACGTCAAAAGGCACCACCAACGTTGCATCCACACCAGTGGAAGCAAGTAGTTCAAGTTTTTGGTCCGGCTCGGTGAGCAGCTTCGGAGCAGATTCTGGCCTCACCACCGAAGCAGGATGGCGATCAAACGTCACCACCACACTGCGGACCCCGAGAGCACGCGCATTCTCACACACTTGACCGATCACTGCGCGGTGCCCAAGGTGGACTCCGTCATACGCTCCGATGGTCACCACGGTTCGCACATCACCAAGTGCCGCAACCACTGCTGCGCGCGTGGCTGCATTGATGACCTTCACGCAGATTTACGCTAGAGGCTCCGGCATTACCACTTCCGCGCGCCACGCATCGCTCGCACGTGAGTACACCGCGATCAGTTCGTTCCGTTCGTTCAACACGATTCGCCGTTCGCCTTCTCGGCCATCGAGAGCGCCCAATGCGTCGAATGATCGTCCATTCCGCACCTTCACTGCAGAGTCGGCGTCCACCGACACCATCGCCACGTTCACTCCATCCAGATGCGCCATGACGGCCACGGCCGGCTGCAATGGCGCGGTGTCGATCGAGGCCGAATCGTGATTCGCGCCAACCACGAAGTCCCCAATGGCACGGCGACGCAGATTACGGAGGTGCGCCACACCACCGAGTGCCTCCCCCAAATCCGCCGCAAGGGTGCGGATGTAGGTGCCGGATGAACATGTGACTTCGATGTTCACCACGGGGTTGCCGTCGACTCGATCCACCACATCGCCAACCACGTAACGATGAATCGTCACGTGTCGCGGCTCACGATGCACCTCACCCCCTTCTCGGGCGATTTCATGCAAGCGACGACCACCAACCTTGATCGCCGACACCATGGGCGGAATCTGGGCGATATCGCCGAGGAATGCCTTCGACGCCTCGCGAATCCGATCAATCGTGAGCGTCGACATGTCGCGTGTTGCCGTTACCTCCCCGGAAGCATCCAATGTGCTGGTGGCGGTACCGAATACCACCTCGCCCGTGTACGTCTTGGGAAGGTCACCGAGAAATTGCAGCAAGCGAGTCGCGTTGCCGAGCGCAACGATCAAGACGCCGGTTGCGTCGGGGTCGAGCGTGCCCGAGTGTCCCACCCGTCGCTCGGAGAATCTTCGGCGCAATCGGGCAACCACATCGTGACTCGTGATTCCCACCGGTTTGTCCACGACGACGAAGCCATGCACGGTGGCGGGTTTGCGCGGCATGAGTTGGGGTGCTACTCGGCACCGATGCCATTGCCACCTTGGGTCGCACGACGGGCTGCATCTTCACGCAATACCGCATCGATTCGCGCTGCGGCGCGCATCGTTTCGTCGGGCCTGAACTGCAAGACCGGAGTACGACGCGACTTCACCTGCAAGGCGATCTCGTGCTGTAGTCGCTTGCGGTACTCGCCGAGTGCAGCAACGATGTTCTCGTCACCTGCCACACCTTGCAGGGAGTCGAAATACACGATGCCACGATTCATCTCCGAGTCCACGTCGACTGCCGTGATGGTCACCATGGTGAGACGGTCATCGTCCAACTTTGCGAGTTCATCGGCGATCACTTCGCGCAACGTTTCACTCAACCGCGCGGTGCGTTCGTGACGACGACGGTCCTGGGAGTCGGTGGTGCGACGACGGTTGCGAGCCATACAACTACGCTAAGTGAAGATGTCCACGAGCGATTCCACGCCAAAAGAGCGCTACAACGCCCGTTTGGCAGCCCAAATCGAGGCCAAGTGGCAGGATCGCTGGGAAATTCAACGAACCTTCGAGGCGCCGAATCCTGCCGGGCCGCTCGCCGAACCGACCAAGATCGCCGGCCGACACAAGCTCTTCATCCTCGACATGTTCCCCTATCCGTCGGGCGCAGGTCTGCACGTGGGACACCCACTCGGCTACATCGGTACCGACGTGTTCGGCCGCTTCAAGCGAATGAACGGCTTCAACGTGCTGCACGCACTCGGCTACGACTCGTTCGGATTGCCCGCCGAGCAGCATGCCATCACCACCGGTGTGCACCCGCGAGAGAACACCGAGTCGAACATCGCCAATATGCGACGCCAGTTGCGACGACTTGGATTGGCTCACGATGCACGCCGAAGCGTGAGCACCACCGACGAAGGTTTCTACCGATGGACCCAATGGATCTTTCTGCAGGTGTTCAACTCGTGGTTCGATGCCGACCGTGGCATCGCCCGACCGATCAGCGAACTCATTGCGGAGTTTTCATCGGGCAAACGATCGACGGGCACCAAGTCATGGAATGAGATGTCATCGCGCGAACAAAAGCAGCTGGTGAACGACCATCGTCTCGCCTACTTGGCTGACGCTCCCGTGAATTGGTGTCCGGGACTCGGCACCATCCTGGCGAACGAAGAAGTCACTGCCGAGGGCCGCAGCGATATCGGCAATTACCCGGTGTTCAAACGAAACATGCGTCAGTGGACGATGCGTATCACTGCGTATGCCGATCGACTCCTCGACGATCTCGATCGTCTCGACTGGCCGGAGTCAATCAAGCTCATGCAACGCAACTGGATCGGCCGAAGTGAAGGCGCACGCGTGAGGTTTGCGTCCCGTGCCGGCGACATCGAAGTGTTCACCACTCGACCCGACACGTTGTTCGGTGCCACGTTCATGGTGTTGTCTCCCGAACATCCACTGGTTGAAGCGCTTACTACCGATACGCAACGTGCCGCCGTGGATACGTATCGTTCCACCGCATCGAGCATCACCGATGCCGACCGGCAGAGTGACACGCGCGCGAAAACGGGCGTCTTCACCGGATCCATGGCTACGAATCCGGTCACCGGCAAGGAGATTCCGGTGTGGATTGCCGACTATGTGCTCATGGGTTATGGAACCGGCGCCATCATGGCCGTTCCGTCGGGCGACGAACGCGACTTCGCCTTTGCCCGTACCTACGACCTGCCCATCGTGGCCACACAGATGCCACCGGACTCTTGGTTCGCCGGTCACGGCATCGCATCAACTGCCGACTGCACGACCTGGCCCGAGGCATTCGTCGGCGAAGGTACCTACATCAACTCACGAAACGACAATGACGCGTCGAGTCCCTCCTCGCTCGTGCTCGACGGAATCACCGACATGGCCACCGCAAAGCGACGAACCAACGAATGGCTTGAAGCCCGTGGAGTCGGACAGTCTGCGATCACCTACAAGTTGCGCGACTGGCTGTTTTCGCGTCAGCGCTATTGGGGTGAACCATTCCCCATCGTGTACGACGAAGACGAAATGCCCGTGGCGGTGCCCGATTCGTTGCTTCCGGTCACACTGCCCGAGCTCTCGGACTTCAAACCGCAGGCACTCGACCCGAACGACGAAGTCACTGATCCGATTCCACCACTTGCTCGTCGCGCGGATTGGGTGCACACCGAGATGGAAATCGACGATCCGATTACCGGTGTCAAGCGACCCATGGCAAAGGTACGACGCGAGATCAACGTGATGCCGCAGTGGGCGGGTTCGTGTTGGTACGAGTTGCGTTATCTCGACCCGACGAATGCCGCTGCATTCATCGACCCGGAGGTCGAGAAGTATTGGATGGGCCCGCGACATGAAGGACACACCGGCGGGGTGGACTTGTACGTCGGCGGCGTCGAACATGCAGTGCTGCACCTCCTGTATTCACGCTTCTGGCACAAGGTGTTGTACGACTTGGGACATGTGTCGAGCGAGGAACCGTTCCATCGCCTCTACAACCAGGGCTACATCCAGGCGTATGCCTACCGCGACGAACGTGGTCAGACGGTGCCGGCCGCCGAAGTACAGGAGCGCGAGGGCAAGTATTTTTTCGACGGTCAGCAGGTGTCGCGCGAGTACGGAAAGATGGGCAAGAGCCTGAAGAACATCGTGACTCCCGACGAAATGTACGACGAGTTCGGTGCAGACACCTTCCGTCTCTACGAGATGTCGATGGGTCCCCTCGACCAGAGCCGCCCGTGGAACACGCGGGATGTGGTGGGAATGCAGCGTTTCTTGCAGCGTGTGTGGCGCAACTTGGTGGATGAAGACACCGGTCAACTCACGGTTTCGGAGACCCAGTGCCCCGAGCACCTGTTGCGGGCCTTGCACATTGCAATCGATGGTGTGCAGCGCGACATGGACGGAATGCGCTTCAATACGGCGATCGCAAAACTCATCGAGCTGAACAATGCCCTCACCAAACATGTGGAAGCCACTGGCAGCACACCACGCGTCGTGGCAGAGGCACTCACGCAAATGCTCAGCCCCCTATGTCCGCATGTTGCAAGCGAACTGTGGGAACGACTCGGTCGTACCGACGAGATCACCTATGCACGATTCCCGGTTGCCGATCCCTCATTGCTGGTGAGCGACACGATGGAGATTCCGGTTCAAATCAACGGCAAGGTGCGGTCACGCCTCGTCGCACCCACCGGATCGAACGACGATCAACTGAAGGCACTTGCATTGGCCGACGAAAAAGTTCGCATCGCATTGGCTGGAGCCGAACCACGAAAAGTCATCGTGGTCTCCGGTCGCCTGGTCAACATCGTCGCCTAGCGGCAGGGCCGCTGTGCCGGCGTTGAGCCCGCGCTGAACCGTACGTCGAACCGTGCGCTGAGCCGCACGTCGAAACGTACGCTCAGCCGTGCAGATGCTTCCCGGCGCGTTCGATTGCACCGAGATCAACACCACGGAACATGAGGAGAATCACGCGATTGACGCCCCAGCTCTGCCAACGTGCGAGTCGATCATCGACAACATCGGCACGCAGCAACGCTTCGTCGAAGTGCTCCCATACCGTGACCATGAATGGATCGATTGCGTCACCAGCGCAGGCGTGAGACACCGATCGCTCCTCCCTTGCTGCCGCAATCACTTCGTGTGCATAGTCGGCTGATCCACGAACGTTCACCCCATCGGTACGTTGCGCGGCGATGCGAGCCAACGCAGTGGAGTTCACTCCAAGCACGATCGGAGGCCGTGGCGTCGGGGCGATAAAGGTCCGCAAGTCCTCGCGCCGTGTTGGCGACCACAGTTCGTCGATGACATCCAAGGTGTCCAGCAACACTCGGTGGCGATCAGCCATCTTTGGCGGCTGCTCCACTCCCACCGCACGACGCTCGGTCGACCACTTGGTATTGGGGGCCGATCCAGCACCAAGACCGAGCACGCAGCGACCATTGCTCAGCTGTTGCAACGTGGCTGCAGCATTGGCGGTGATCACGGGAAGTCGATTTGCAACATTGGCAACGAGCGGCCCAAGTCGAATGCTCGACGTCACGGCAGCGAGCGCTCCGAGGGTGGTGAAGCACTCGGGCATCGCTGGCGCTGCCATCACTTCGCCCGCCAGATGGTCGGCAGTCCAGAAGGTGTCAAAACCGGCAGACTCGGCCGCGCGTGCTGCATCGGCAAGAAGCGGCCAGGGAGCATTCCCCGGGTTGACCTGCAGATCGAATCGCATCATCGTGCGTACCAACCTAGACGCGTACTGGGTTCGGGTTCCCCGACCGTCACCTACATTCAATGCCATGCCGGAACGCTCGAAAGATCGTGCGACAACGAGTTCGATGGCAACTCCTCCAACGACGTATGCAACCTCGGGCTTACGTGTTCTTCACGACTCGACGCTCGGCCGGTACGTGATCACTGAGCGAACCATCGTGCCGGGAGAAACGATCGCGATCTGGCGCGGAGTGGAAATTTCCACCCGTGAAGCCCTCCAGCTCCCGCCCGAACAGCGGCATCAACTCCTGCAGGTTGGCGCAGATCGATTTCTCTACACCGAGAGCGACCATCTCTGCGAAGTGGACTTCATCAACCACAGTTGCGACCCCAACTGTGGTTTCACCGACGCCTACACGCTCGTATCCCTCCGCAGCATCTCGCCGGGTGAATCCATCACGTTCGACTACGCGATGAGCGACACGAACTCGTTCATCGAGTTTTCCTGCATGTGCGGCGCTCCAACGTGTCGTGGGCGTCTCACGGGCAACGACTGGCAAATTCCGGAACTACAGATTCGATATGCGGGCTGGTTTGCTCCGCATGCAGAGGAGCTCATTCGCACACGACATCCGTAATGGTCGGGTGGGTCGGATCGACGCTTGTCGCCCGTTGCCCTCAACGAGAAAGGGTGACCGCGAGGACGGCCAGTACCACCTGCATTACAGCTGTGGCAAGCACGACCCAGTTCAGCCGCGACGTGAGCGTGTTCCGGTGTTCGTCACGACGTGCCCCCAGAATTGCGGACACCTTCTCCGTCATCTCGGTCACGCTGTTGACGAGGTGATCCATGTTCCAGAGTGTCCAGAGTCCACTCTGGATCTGCCGACGGTTGACCGGAGCAGCAAGAAACTGATGCGTCCAAATGGCGCGCAGCAGTCGAGCACCGTTGTGGATCGCCACGGACTCGCGCGGGGCCCGACCTCCCTCTCGGTCGTTGCTCGCAAGTTTGAGCAACTCACGGATCATGAGGCGCTCGTAACGATAGAAACCCGCCGCATACACGGCGGCCCGACCGAACAACTCGAGACTTTGCGAGAACGCCTCGGCACCCCGGGTATTCAAGACCGAAAACTTGTTGCCGACCAATGAGTCGTACACGTCGTCGTCGCCGACGATCGGCACCACTTCCGTCAGACCGTCAACCACTGCACGTACTCGTTGTGCGACGACTGGCTGAGCAATGGTCCCCAAGACATAGCTGCTCCACACTTTGGTAAGGGATGCGGATCCATCGAGCTTCAGGTGTCGTGCACCAATCTCCGCCAACGGCGATGCGAGTGCGTCGAGTGACGTTCCAACTCGCTTCAGGTCATCACCAGTCACATCGTCACTGATATCCAGAACCAGACGCACGGAACAGATTCCGAAGCCGTACAACCGTATTTCGGCCGGTTCGCTCTCGCAGATCCCGACGTTCGTTGCACCGAGAAGCGGGTCCGGCAGTTCAACTCGCGGGTCGAACTTGGAAGTCAACGTGACATCGTCGACGATCAACGTCCCCCAATGGAGCGCGTCCTGATAAAAATCTGCGTCGATATCGATCGACTGCCAATCGATATCGGAGAAGTCGTCGTGATTCGGAACTTGGAACAGCCAGAGTGCCGCCAGTTTCACAGAGCCAAACTAATCCCCGTTGACGACCCACCAATTGGTCGCCGGCGAAACACATCGAGAAATCTTGTGGAGCTGAGGGGAATTGAACCCCTGGCCTCCTCCATGCCATGGAGGCGCTCTACCAACTGAGCTACAGCCCCGAAATCGCCACGCCAACCTATCGGAACTCACCCAGGCCCGCGTAGTCGGTGGATCAACCTTGCGGTCGGGCGCCAACTCGACGGAGGAACCCTGGTCAGCTGCGCCACTCGACCAGTGGACGGTCGCGATACAAGCGCTCGATTTCGTAGAAACGACGCGTCTCTTCGGCAAAAATGTGGACGACCACATCGCCATAATCCAGCAGAATCCACTGCGACTCCGAGATGCCTTCGGTGCGTACCGGCGAGCGGCGATGGTCGAGCCGGATTCGATCCTCCACTTCGCCCGCAATGGTTCTCACCAAGCGCGGGTTGCCTGCACTCGTCACCACGAACAATCCGACGATCGGCATCACTTCTGCAACGTCAATGATGCGGATATCGCTGCCCTGCTTGTCGTCGGCTGCGCGGGCGGCGCTACGGGCAACGGCGAGCGTGTCTGAATCGACGCTGCTGTCGGAATCCATCCTGTTATTTGCCACTTCGAACCAACTCTGCAAACTCGCTGCCGAGAGTGATGGATGCATCGATGCCGGATACCACCGAGGACCACTTCTGCGTGTCGAGAGTGCCGAGACCTCCCGCCAACAACGCTGCAATCGCGTCTGAGGTGTCGGAGTCGGCCGCGACCAGCGTGGCCGAATTCTCCCGAGCCGACACCTCCCGCATCACACCCACACCGATACCCGCCTCCAGGAGCTTGGCCACCGCGGCGCGGCTCACGATGGGGTCGTTGAATGCGCTGTCGATCATGACGGTCAATGGAAAGTCGCCACCAACCAGGGCACTTGGAGCGACCGAGGCAAACACCATGGTGATTTCGGCTCGATCCAACGAATACGAGTCCACCCGCTTGGGGTTGAGGGTGGAATCAAGCACGGGTGCCGCGCTCAACTGCCACACCTGCAATGTACCCGCCATCACCCTGCGCATGAAGTTGTTGACGTCCACCAATCCGGCTGAAGTCGTGTCGACTTCAGGAGGAAGTTCCATTCCCCCACCTACACGCTCGGAAATTCCATTCCACACTTCGCGATGTCTCGCAAATCGCTGCGACTCTCTCTCGTTGGTGCGACGGGCCAGAAGGATGTCCACCACACGATCGATTGGGTACAACGCCTCGCCAGCATCTGCCAACTTGGTGACGGTTCCGTCCACCGCCACCGTCACCACTTCGCGATCCAGCAACACATCCACACCACCAAGTGGTGCAAACAGATTGATCAGTTCGACGCGCCCGAGCGCACCCGTTGCCACGAACGACACGTCGAGTAGCCCCTGTACCTCGTTGGCCAAACCCGTGAGGCCATCGGTTGCAAACACATCCGCAAGCCGACGGGACACCTCCTGCTTTTTGGGATTCGCGACCGGCGCAACCTCGGTGGCCGCACCAATCGGCACCATCACCACGGTGCCGCCCACGCCATCGGCCGCGAGCGTTGCAACGAAAAGTTGACTCAGCTGCCCACCTTGGCCCAGCGCAGCGATGAGTGCAGCGGGCGTATCGGGAATGCTGATGCTTGCACCACCAACGCTGGTGGACGCTCGAGAGTCGAGGAGTTGGTTCCAAGCAAGAGTCACCCCGATGGGCAGCGTCAGCGCAGCGGCAATGCCCGCGGCAATCGCAATTCGCAGAGCGCGAAGCTGACGTGATCGAAATGCAGTCACGAGCGTGGTGCCGTTACAGTGTCGTCTACATTGCGCCGATACAAGCCGCGTTCCCGAATGACGCTCAGCACCGCTGGAGGAATGTGCGGCGAAACCGCACTGCCATCTCGCTGGTAAGCCTGCAACTGTTCACGCAATTCCGTGCTGCTGACATCCACCGGCGGCACGACGAGCAGCTTCCAACCACGCTGAGCATCGGTGACGTATCCGGGTCGATCGACGACCACGATGGATGCAAGTCTGGCGATCTCCACGGACTCGTGCCATGAAGGAAAATCGTCCACGAGATCACGACCAATGATGAGAAAGAGCTCCGCATCGGCATTGGCCACACGCATCTCGCGCAACGTGGTGACCGTATAGCTCGGGCCACCACGACGAATCTCTACGTCGCTCACTTCCAACCCTGGTTCGCCATCCACCAATGCCCCGACCATCGCCAGCCGATCAGCTGCAGGGGTAATCGCTCGCTCGGGCGACTTCTTCCACGGGTCGTTCGCCACCACCAGCAGTACTCGGTCGAGTGCCAGGTTGTCGCGGGCCGCTCGCGCAACCCCAAGGTGCCCCAGGTGCGGTGGATCGAAGGTGCCGCCGAACACCCCGAGACGTTGCGGCACGCGCAAATTCTAGG
>JAFMJP010000036.1 GCA_017853375.1 Actinomycetota bacterium | reverse complement strand
TCATCGTTGCCCCGCCCCGAGTTTGAGGTTCGGGTTTGCGCCGGCGTCCAACGCGGTGACTTCGCCGCGACGCAGGCGATACCAGCCGGCGCTCGCAATCATGGCTGCATTGTCCGTGCACATCTCCCGCGACGGTAACACCACGGAAATTCCGTCGGCTGCTCCTGCCCTGGTCATCTCACTGCGCAACAACGAGTTGGCGGCGACACCTCCACCCAATGCGATGGTCTTGGCGTTGATCTGTCGTGCCGCACGGCGTGCCTTGTGCACCAATACGTCCACCACCGCGCGCTGGAACGACGCCGCAACGTCATCACTCGATATCGCTGGATTGGCGCGTACGTAGTTGATGACCGCAGTTTTCAATCCGCTGAACGAAACGTCGAGGCCGTCGTTCAGCATCGCGCGCGGTAGTGCGACGGCAGTGTCCTTGCCGCGCGCCGATGCTTTGTCGATTGCCGGGCCGCCCGGATACGGCAGACCCAAGAAGCGCGCCACCTTGTCGAACGCCTCGCCGGCAGCATCATCGATGGTTTGTCCGATCACGCGATACGAATCGTGGTTCGTCATTTCCACCAGCAAGGTATGACCGCCCGAAACCAATACGAACAACATCGGAAACTGCGCATGTGGTTCATCGAGCAATGCCGCATACAGGTGTGCTTCGAGGTGGTTCACGCCGATGAATGGCACATCCAACACCAATGCGGTGGCCTTTGCTGCCGACACCCCCACCAACAACGCGCCAACCAAACCCGGACCCACCGTTGCCGCCACCGCATCCACCCGTGACACGTCGATATTGGCGCGCTCCAGCGCTTCGGCCACCACCTGCGGCAAGGTCTCCACATGCGCACGACTGGCGATCTCGGGCACCACACCACCGAATCGCGCATGTTCGTCGAGTTGGCTGGCCACCACCGATGACAGCACGTCGGTACCGCCCATCACCACTGCAGCTGCCGTTTCATCGCAGCTGGTTTCGATGCCGAGCACGATGGTGGACGCATCCGCCATCGAGTTTCCCGTGGTAGCGCCACCCAATGACGAGGCGGTGGTGGCCGATGACGGGGCGGTGAAGTCGCTCACGAGGCGTTCCGTTCTGCTTCGATCGTCTGCAGACGCTGCTCGAACGCAGGCTCCTGGATGTCGGTGCACCACATCACGATGGCGTCGTCACGATTTTCGTAGTACTTCGTGCGAACACCAACCGGCACGAATCCAAACCGCCGATACAGCGACTGGGCCGACACGTTCGACTCGCGAACTTCGAGCGTGAGCGAAGCCATGCCGACACGACGCGCCTCCCACGACAGATCCAGCATCAGTTCGGTGGCGATTCCGCGACGCCGCATCGACACATCCACCGCCACATTGGTGATGTGAGCGGCACTGTCCATGTAGATCATTCCGCCGTACCCCACCACGCGACCACCCAACAGTGCCACCAGATAATGCCGTGAACCGCGCGCCTGCATTGCCAGCTCGTCCTGAAACACGCCGATGGTCCACGGCTGCGGGTAGGCAGTGGCCTCGATCTCCATGATGTGAGGCAAATGCGAACGACGCATCGGCTCGATGACGAGCGCGTCGTCGGCAGGCTGCTTTCGGCCCAACAGGCGACTCAACATGTTCATGCGCTGTGTTGCCGGTTCATACGTTGCTCCGCGTCACCCAATTGATCTCGGCATCCGCTTCGCGCAGATACAACGCACCGACTCGCGGGACGTGCTGCGGCAACGCTTCGTCATGCAGCAGTCGCTCGTGGGCAATGAGTGCCACCTGCTTTGCATGCGGCCAGTCCAACGCATCATCTCCGAATGACACGTTCCACGCCTGCGGCCCCAATCCGGAAATGATGTCGTCGTGGTGGCGACGAGCAAAGTCACCCACGAACAAACAGTGCTGTCCGCGCTCGCGAACGCCAGCCAGGAGATCTTCCAAGCCGCCCACCTGTGGTGCAACGACACGTCTCGATTCGACGGAGTGCATGGCCCAAGCAACCTCGCGTCTGCGCGCATCAATGGTGGGAACGATGATCTCGACGTGTTCAGCCGATGCCGCTGGCACCGCGGCCACCAATGCCTCCAAGCCATCCACTCCAACCAACGGAACCGACAACGCATACGCCAGAGCTTGCGCCGCGGCAATTCCCACTCGCATACCGGTGAACAGTCCAGGACCCACGTTCACCGCTACTGCGTCAAGTTCACGAAATGCCAGTCCCGCACGCTTCACCACGAAGTCGATCATTGGTGTGAGGTCCTCGGCATGCCGACGATCACTCCGCAGTTCGCTCGAAGCGAGCACCGTCGTACCGTTCACCACTGCCACACTCACCATGGAGGTCGCCGTGTCGATACCGAGCACGATCATGGGTGGGCTCCCGCCTGCAAACGCTCCGAGAGTCGAACGAACCGCGCCTCCCAACCCGAACCGCGCCACGACACGGTGACACGGCGCGAATCACCATCAGCGTGAGCAAATGCAATCACGAGCGCATCGTCGAATGCATCCAACACCAAGTCACCCCACTCCACCACCAACACCGCACCGCGACGTCGGGCGTCATCCAAACCCAGGTCGTCCAGTTCTCCCGTGCGCTCCAATCTGTACAAATCGGAGTGCACCACGGTGAGCCGACTACCGACATATTCGTGCACCAACGTAAAGGTTGGCGAAGTCACCGCATCGGTGATGCCGAGCGCAGCGCACAACGCCTTGGTGAACGTGGTTTTGCCTGCACCAAGGTCACCAGTCAACAACAGCACGTCACGTGGTCGAAGTTCGCCGGCAACCACCTTGGCTATCCGAGCCGTTTCATCCAGCGAGGTTGCCGTCAGCGTGATGTGCAACATGTTCATTCCCCGATGTACGTGCGCGGAACTCGAGCCGACACCGCACACACGACTTCGTACGTGATGGTGTCGAGTGCCGACGCCCAGTCCTCCACGGTCACACTGTTTGCGCCTTGGGTGCCGAACACCACGACGTCGTCACCAATGCTGACTGCATCGTCTCCGCAGTCCACCATCATTTGGTCCATCGTCACCACGCCGACGATGCCCCGCTTGATGCCGCCCACCAGTACCCCGGCGTGGGTCTGCCACGCGCGACGGGATATGCCATCGGCATATCCCAGCGGCAGGGTGGCAATCGTGGAATCCCGGTCCAACACGGTGCGAAGCCCGTAGCTCACACCTTCGCCCGCGCGCACACGCTGCACGTGGGATACCTGGGTGCGCAACGTCATCACCGGCGAAAGTCCGGCCATCAACGATGCATCAAACCCGCCGGGATTCAACCCGTACATCGCTATCCCTGCACGCATGATGGTGCTCTCCGGCGCCACACTTCGCAGGGTTGCTGCCGAGTTGGCACAGTGCACGTGGCGGATCTCGGGCGACACTTCACGAATTCGTTGCACAACGTCGGAAAACTTCTCCAACTGGCTCCGGGTCGCGGGGTGCCTTGCATCGTCGGCCGTCGCCAAATGCGTCATTACTCCCTCGAGTCGCAATGAGGACTGATTTGCTACGAGACGTGCGCGCTGCACTGCCATCTCGGTCGAGACACCCACTCGATGCATGCCGGTATCCACCTTGAGGTGTACCGAAACACGCTTGCCGAGTCGACGCCCCGCTTCAGCAAGTGCAGCAATGTAGTGCTCGTTGTAAACGACACAAACCACATCATTCGAAACGAGCGTTTCCGTCTGCCATGTCGGCTGCTCGCTCATCACCATGATTGGTGCGTCGATGCCGGAACTGCGCAACTCCACTGCTTCTTGCGTCAGCGCAACGCAGAGTCCACTGGCCCCAGCCGAGAGTGCGGCGCGTGCGCAGTTCACCGCACCGTGACCATAGGCATTTGCCTTTACTACCGCCCAGAGTTCGCTCCCGCCCGCACGTGACGCCAGGACACGAACGTTTCCACGGAGTGCAGCAAGATCGATCTCTGCCCGAGTCGCTCGCATCGCGCTGCCGTCGCCCATGATGTGCGCGCCCCTACTCGGCGGCAACGACTGCTACGGCGAGATCATCGGTATGCGAAATTGACACGTGCCACGACGACACGCCTCGTTGCTGCGCCAAACGTGCAGCACGTCCCCGCACCAAGAGCGATGGCCGACCGTCACTGGCGCTCTCCACCGACACATCGTGGAAATCGAACGCGCCGAGGCCGACGCCGAGGGCCTTCATCGCGGCCTCGCGAACGGCAAAGCGAGCTGCAAGTACTGCCGAAGCATCTGCACGTCGAGCGGCAAGTTCGCGCTCGCCGTCCGTGAAGACCCGTTCGACCATGCGTGGCGAACGGGTCAAGGTTCGTGAAAAACGCGTGATGTCGACGGCGTCGATTCCCATACCGATCATGCGCGATACCCGCCAGCCGGCTGCATGTGAATGGCGCTATTCACCGGCACGCCACATGTCTGCAGTGGAGGTAATCGGCAAAATCAACGCGTCTGCCACCGATACCTCCGCAAGGCGGTCTTCGCGGAATGACGCCTCGGTTTCTGTGACCGCATCCACGAGACGCTCGTAGCGATTGTCGTAGCCCTGCAATACCTGCTTCATCACACCTGCCGGCAAGCGGTCGTGGAAAAGCACGTGCAACAGCGTGATTCCCGTGGTTTCGCTGCCCTTGGTTTCCGGAATCAAGATGACCGTGCGGCTGTCTCGGCGTCCGCGTGCCACCAGCACTTCTTGCGACATCGCCACTCGACGTTTGGTGCCGCGCAACGCATTGCTGGTGTCCACCCGCGATTGCAGATCGCGAGCGATTCCACCACGATCGACGATCATCACGGTCGACTCCGGCGAAGCAGGATCGCCTTCGATTCGATAACGAGTGAAACCCACCACCGAAGCGATTGCCGGGTCGATTTCGGCGAGCACCTTCAGCACACCGTACGGCAGACGCTCGCGTGCAGCGCCGGCGTTCAACACTGCCTTCACCAACGAACGGTCGAGAAGTCCCTCTTCGCTTCGCGAGATTCCGACGGTGATGGTCTTGGCCTGGTGTTTGATGGCATCGATCGGACGAGTGAGCTCGTCGATTGCGCGCGTGAGCGCAGCAGTGATGTCGTCGAGCAACGCCTCCGGTGTGGCGATCTTCCCGAAATCTCGCTGATACGTCTGCAGAGGATTCGCCGACATAGCCGTGCGCAGCATTCCCACGACCCGTACCGCGGTGGATGCCTCGAGATTGCCGTCGTACGTGCCCGTTGCCAACGCATCGAAGAATCGGTTCGCAGCAATGCCAATCTCGGCGTGCACCTTGTCCATGAGTGCGGCACCTTGACCACCTCGCTCCACCGCATGCTCCACCACTTCGCGAGTTTGTCGGAGCGGACGTGCCAGAGCGTCGATGGCCAGCGCCGCTTCATAGCCAAACAGGTGTCCCACCATCACCGACAACACGAATGCCACTCGCGAGTCGACGACCGGCACTTCGATCACTGCTGCGGCGGCACTGAAGCGCTCTTCACCAGCCGTCGCAACGACGATCGGAAGTGCCTTGTGCGCGCGGTAAATTTCGATTTCCTTTGCAACGTCGGTGGCATTTCCGCCACTCAATCCGGCTGCACACACGAAGATGAGCGGCTCGCACGACAAGTCGATGTGCTTCTTGTCTTCGGTGATATCGCACGCGATCGACTTGTAACACAACTCGCTCAATTTGATGCGAACTTCCTCTGCGGCAACGGCGTTGGAGCCGTTTCCAACCACGGTCCAATAGCGACGTGACGTCGCAAAATTGCGCGCCGCATCGGCCACCTTGGGACGAGACTGCAACACCTGCACCAAAGCTTCGGGCAACGAACGAAGAGCAGTCAGCAATTGATGACGGTCCTCGGCAGAACCGGCACCAATGGTCTGCGCGATTGCACACGACACGAGTGCGCCGGCAGCAACCTGGGCATAGAAGGCCTTCGTGCTGGCCACGCTCATCTCCACATCGCGACCATCCGAGGTGTAGATCACTCCGTCCGCCTTGGCGGTCAATTCACTGCCGCGTCGATTGACGATCGCCAGCACTCGCGCTCCGCGCGAACGCGCCAAGTCCACGGTGCGGTTGGTGTCGGTGGTGGTGCCGCTTTGACTTATTGCGATGATCAACGTGTCGCTCATGTCGAGCGACAAGCCGAATCCGGAGAGCTCGGTAGCGGGCAATGCATCGACCCGCAGATGGTCGCTGGTGAGTTGCTTCAACAAGTTGGCAAGAGATCGACCCGCGATGGCCGCCGTTCCTTGTCCGATGACGCGCACGCGTTGCAAGGTGCCGGCTGCAAGCTCGTCCACTATCCGTTTGGGCATCTGCGATTCATCGAGTGCCACCGTCAATCGCGAATCACGTTCGACGATTCGCCCGCGCAGCGTCTTGGAAAAACTCCGCGGAGCCTCGTTGATCTCTTTTGCGAGGAAGTGATGGTGGTCTCCCCGATCGATATCGCGTGTGGTGACTTCGGCAGTCAGCGAGTTGCCCTCCCCAACCTGCAGCACCGTGCCGTCGTACGCCAGCAATGCCACTCCTTCCGATGCGCCGGCACGCGCACCATCGAGCACCGCCACTTGTCCACGACTGGAGGGACGATCAGGATGCGCCAATGACTCGCCGTCCATGCGGACGTATCGCTGCGTTTCTTCCACGAGTCCGTAGGGCTCACTTGCCACCACGTAACGGTTTTCCGCCAGACCGATGCACAGACCCTGGCCACTTCCCTTCAATGCCAGTAGCACGGTGTCGGGCTCGTCGGCCGAGGCAGCCGCAATCGCCACCGAACCGTCGAATGACGCGACCGTCTCGCGGAACGCCTCGGTGAGTGTTGCGCCTTTCGCGAGTTGTCGCGAGACGAGTGCCGGAATGACCTTTGCATCGGTGGTGATGGGCTGGGCCATCCGAAGTTCGTGCCTGGCACGCAAATCGGCATGGTTGTCCACGTCGCCGTTGAGTGCAGCAACCAAATAGGCAGTGTCGCCGGACGACTCCAACTCCTCGCTGTTCACCGGATGGGCATTGGGCTCGGAGATGATTCCCACGCTCGCCCAGCGCGTATGCCCGAGTACGGCAACGCGGGCGTCGGGCTGGCTCACCAACAGTCGCAGCAGATCATCATTCACCACGGCGTTGCGCATCACCCGGGTGTTGTCGCCGAGTTCTCCAATTTCGGCAGCCGCCTTGTAGACGAACGACCAGGCATTACGAGTCACACGAACTGCACCGGAAGTGAACAAGCTGTCATCGTGACGGTCGCCCAAAAGCGTCGCCACACGCACGTCGTCCTTGCGCAAACCGTGGTTCCATACCATGACATGCACTCCGGCTGAGTCACGACCACGAACTTCCAGTCGATCGATCGCCGACAACGCCTGCTGGATGGAAAGATACGCGGCCAGTGCGGAGCGGCTCGCACTCGCTCCAGCCATTGCATCAACCGCAAGTGCCGTACGAATGCGATCCTTGCGAAGCGCCCAGGCGGCATCGCGCACCGCAGTGAGCATGTTGGCGGTGCGCTCGAGTGCTGCTGCGCCAACCGAGGCATCTGCACGCTCGAGTTGGCGATCTGCTTCGAGAATGCGCGAGTCCAACTGATCGAGCCGACTGGCGAGCCCCGCAAGGAACTCCCGATTGCCTGCCATGAGCCACATCCCGGCGTCACCACGCAACGATGAATCCACGCTGGCCGCGGCCTGTGCCATCTGCTGCAGGTCGGCATCGGGTGGAAGCGCTTGGCCCGAGGCAGACCATGCTGCCAACACCGAGTCGAGACGCTCCAACAGGGTGGCACCCACGGGAACCTCGCGGGTTTCAGGTCGCGACAACACCGCGATGATGCCGCACATGAGGGCAATTCTACCTAAGTACGTGCGATGACAGCCTGCTCCAGGCGTGCAGCCACACCGTCGGCAAGCGTTTCTGACTCTGCTTCCACCATGATGCGTACCAATGGCTCGGTGCCCGATGTGCGCACCACGATGCGTCCATCTTCGCCGAGCAAAGCAGATTCTCGCGCGAGATCATCGGCGATGAGCGACGCGACATCGTCGGGCTTGTTGACTACTCGCACGTTACGAAGCACTTGTGGCATGCGCGTCATCACCGACTCGGAAAGCTCCGACAATGGAGTCCCGCTGCGACGAACGAGGTCGAGCAACAAGATTGCCGACAACACACCGTCGCCCGTCGTTGCATGTCGTGCGTGGATGATGTGACCACTCTGCTCGCCACCCAATACGAAGCCGCCGTCCTCCATTGCGGCAAGCACCGCACGGTCGCCTACATCGGTGGTGATCGTCGCGATGCGCTGTGCCCGCATCGCGCGATGAAAGCCCAGATTCGTCATGCTGGTGACCACCACCGTGTCGCGTGCGAGCACCCCGCGGCGATGCATGTCGAGTGCCGCAAGAGCGATGATCCGATCTCCATCCACCACCCGGCCGAGCTCGTCGACCGCGATGAGACGATCGCCATCACCATCGAATGCGATGCCCATCACTCCGCGTTTCGCACAGGCCGTAGCCAAGGCGTCAGGGTGAGTGGCACCACACCCCTCGTTGATGTTGCGGCCGTCCGGCGCATCGTTTCGTACGTCGGCGTTCAAGCCGAGTGCCTTGGCGACTCGCCCCACCACCGAGCTCGTGGCGCCATTGGCACAATCCACCACGATCTGCGTGCCGTCGAACCGTGCCACGTCGAGCGTGGAAATCAGCCCGGCGACGTAGTCGTCCACCACTTCGCTGCTCACGCTTGGAACGGGACCCGATACCGAATCCTTTGCCGATGGCGATTCCCCCAGGTTGGTCGCCTCGCCTGCATGCCACAGCGCTTCGATGCGTCGCTGCGTCTCGTCACTCAACTTGCTGCCACTCGGCGCAAACACCTTCACGCCGTTGTCGTGCCACGGATTGTGTGACGCCGTGATGGCGACTGCCACGCACGCACGAGCCTTTGCTGCACATGCCAATGCCGGCGTGGGCACCAAGCCCGCATTCACCACCACATTGCCCTGCGACTGCGCACCACGTGCGAATGCAGCCAGCAATGCCGGGCCACTTTCGCGACCATCATGGCCCACCACGACGCGAATGCCGGGCCACTGACGCGCCACGGCAGCACCGAGTTGCTCGACATCACGTTCCGTGAGATCGACACCCACTCGACCACGCACCCCGTCGGTGCCGAATCGCAAACGACTAGCGACCACGGCCGACTCGATGCGTGTTCACGACATCCATCTTGCCCAGCACCACTGGGCGGCAGCCAAACGGTTTAGCGCTTGGTGTACTGCGGCGCCTTGCGCGCCTTCTTGAGACCGTACTTCTTGCTTTCCTTCTTGCGTGCATCACGAGCAAGAAGCCCGGCGCGCTTCAGCGCCGGACGATGTGCCGGATCGAGCTCCACCAATGAACGAGCCACGGCAAGACGCATTGCGCCAGACTGACCCGCACTGCCACCGCCCACGATGTCGACATCGAGGTCGTAGGTTTGCAAAGTACTGGTGATGCGCAGGGCCTCGGTGGCGTTGTTGCGGTGAATTGCGGTTGGGAAATACTCGTTGAACGCGCGACCATTGACGGTCACGTTGCCCGAACCGGGACGCAGGCGAACTCGCGACACCGCACTCTTGCGGCGACCAGTGGTTTGTGTGAGTGGCTTTGTTGCCATGATGATCTGTGTTCCTCTCGTAGCGATCGTGGAGTTGGTTAACGAGCCTTGGCGTCGCTCATATCGACGGGTTGCGGCTGCTGGGCAAGGTGTGGGTGCTCGGCACCGGGGTACACCTGCAACTTCTTGATCATCGCACGGCCGAGACGACCCTTTGGCAGCATGCCGTGCACCGTACGACGAATTGCGGCCTCAGGCTTGCGGTCCAAGAACTGCGCGTACTTCTCCACGCGGATACCACCGGGGAAACCGCTGTGGCGGGCGACGATCTTGTCGTCGGCCTTGCCGCTGGTGAGCACCACCTTGGAAGCGTTGATGATGATGACGTGATCTCCGGTGTCCATGCTCGGCGTGAACATCGGCTTGTGCTTGCCGCGCAGCAACGTGGCAACGGTGGTGCACATGCGACCAAGCACGAGACCCTCTGCATCGATCACGTGCCACGCGCGTTGCACGTCGCCTGGCTTTGCCGTATAGGTACGCATGTGATTGGCCTTTCGATCTGACGGGCGCACCTCGGTGGCGGCGCACACCCGACTCATGAAGGATACGGCGATTTTTGGCCGGTCACACTCCCCTTGCTACGGCCGTTCCATCGAGCCCAGCCACGCCGCAACTCGCCCCGCAAAAGCCCGTTCGGAGTACTGCTCCAGCACCATTGCCCGACACCGGTCACGACGAATCGAGCCGATCCTGCTCAGTGCATTCACCACGGCATGCACATCGTCGGGTGGCACCACGAACCCGGTCATCCCGTCGCGCACGATCTCTGCCGGGCCGCCACGGTCGTAGGTAATCACCGGCACCCCACAGGCCATGGCCTCGATGGCCACGTTGCCAAACGCCTCCACCCACTGATGCACCATGATGAGGGCCGCACACGTGCCGAGCTCGCGTTGCAGGTCGCTCGTCGGCAAGAAACCCCGATACTCCACCCGTGCATCGGGAAATGCCGTCACCGCAGCATCCCACACGGCGCGATCTTCCATGACCCCGAATGCACGCACCCGTCGGCCACTCAATGCGGAAACAGCGAACACATCGTTGATTCCCTTTTCGCGGGAGATCCGCCCGACGAATGCAATGTCATCACCCGACGTGGGCGAAAACCGGTATGCGTCAACGTCGATGCCGCTCCCGACGATCGTGACTCGTTGTGCAATCCCACTGCCGAACGTGCGAGCCTGAGCATGACTGTGCATGGCCACACCGTGTGGCTGATTGGCGAACGCAGCGTCGACCGCCGAGTCCATCTCGTCGCTGAGCGAACCCATGCTCACCAAGTGCGCAACGGGAATCGCACACTCCGATGCCTGCACGAACGGCAAGGCGTCGTAGGAGAAGTTGAGCACGACGTCGACATCCCCAGCGCGCGACAGTTCCACCACCCGTTGCCACATGTTGTTCAACACCGAGTTGCGGGGCACGGTCAGCGGCGTGGAGCGATCCAGCGTTTGGCTCGGCACGTGCAGCTCACCGTCGACTTCCACCAAGCCGACCATGGAAGCAACGGATTTCCGCACGCCCACCACCGAACCGGTTGGTGCCACCACCGTCACCGAATGCCCCAGCGCTGCAAGTCCGTTTGCCAAGTTGCGCAGTGTCAGCTCCACTCCACCGCCGATGCCCGATCCCAGTGGACCAACCGACGTCGAGAGAAAGAGGATGTGCATCGGTGTGGGACCCAGGACTATTCGGCAGCCGTCGGGTATCCGACTTCCCACAAACACAAACCATGTGGCGGTGCAAGTGGCGACGCATCCTGGCGACGACCGGAGCGAACGAGCGACATCATGTCGCTTGGCGGACGCTTGCCCAGACCGATGTCCACGAACGTACCCACGAGCGAGCGCACCATCTGATGGCAGAACGCGTTTGCGCGAATCTCGAACGTCACCACGTCGCCATCACGTCGCCACGACGACTGCATGACGAAACGCCTCATCGAAACGGGCTTCGCCGCGTTCTCGCCGGATGCGGCAGTCGAATCGTTGTCGGTTGCATCCGGCTTGCGA
The DNA here is from genome assembly GCA_017853375.1 of Actinomycetota bacterium. GTDB lineage: Bacteria > Actinomycetota > Acidimicrobiia > Acidimicrobiales > Ilumatobacteraceae > F1-60-MAGs027. The sequence continues at coordinate 2,560 of JAFMJP010000036.1, read as the reverse complement.
CAAAACGCCGAAAAGTCGCGCGAACCCATCACGGCATCGCATGCCAATTGCATCGGACGCACATCCAGGGGCGCACGAACATGCCACGCCGTCGAGGCCATGAACGGGTCCGGTGTCGGTGAATTCAAGATCGTGTATCGATAGTGACGCCAAATGGCGGTGAATCTCGCGTGGAATGACGCCTCCACCCACTGCGCGGCGCGAACCGCGATGTGCGGGCCGCACAAGGAGTTCAACTTCTTCGGCAGTGAGTCCACATCGACACGACTGGGAAGTTGCACGCTCACGACCTGACCTCGTGCATGCACACCGGCATCGGTTCGCCCGGCAGCCACCAACTCCACCTCTGCTTGGGTGATCTTCTCCAGCGCCTCGGTGAGTGCACCTGCAACGGTGGGAACTTCGGGGTTCGGCGCGAAACCATGGAACACGCTTCCGTCGTAGGCCACCGTCAAGCGCGCGTTGCGACGAGTCGACGCGTTCATTGCCGCTACTCCGTGCAACCAGTAGCAGTGTTCACGGCCGCGCGAAACTCACGGCCGAAGCGAACTAGACGAGTTCGATCCGCGCCATTGGTGCGCGGTCGCCGTTGCGCTCACCCAGTTTGAGAATGCGAACGTATCCACCGTTGCGCTCCATGTAGCGCGGCGCCACGTTCTTCACGAGCTTGTTGGTCATTTCCTTGTCGTTGAGATACGACTGAATTTGACGAATCTTGTGCAGGCTCGCGGCATCGTTGTTCTGCGCCTTCTTCGCCTTGGAAATGAGCCGCTCGGCGATCGGACGCAGTGCCTTGGCCTTGGCTTCGGTGGTTTCGATTCCCTCGGCGGCAAACAGCGACGCAGCCAGGTTGGCAAGCATCAAACGCTGGTGACCGGCAGAGCCGCCAAACTTCTTGCTACGGCGTGGTTCTGGCATGAGTGATCGTCTCCTTGGTGTTGGCTACGCGTCAGACGCGCAGTGCGAGCCCGCGCTCGTCGAGTTTGCCCCGCACTTCGGCAATGCTTTGTGCACCGAAGTTCGGGAGGCCTACGAGTTCTTCTTCGGTGCGAGCCACGAGGTCGCCGATGGTGTCGATCTTCGCACGCTTCAAGCAGTTGTACGGACGCTGCGAGAGCATGAGGTCTTCGATTGGCATGTCGAGCTCCGGTGATCCGGAACCACTCATGGTGGACTCGCCCAACTCGATGGCGATCGGCTCGTCACTCAACGAGGCAACCAGGTCGAGCAGGTTGCGCAGCGTTGCACCGGCAGAGGCAAGTGCCTCGGCTGGGGTGATCGAACCGTCGGTCTCGATGTCGAGGATGAGGTTGTCGTAGTTGGTGGACTGTGCAACGCGCGTGGGCTCCACTTCGAAGGTCACGCGACGTACCGGCGAGAACAACGCATCGACAGGAATCACACCGATGGTGCGACGACCCGCATCGCGGTCGCTCCCCATGTAGCCCTTGCCACGCTCGATGGTGATTTCCATCGACAGGCTGCCCTTTGCGGACAAGGTTGCGATGTGCTGCTTGTTGTTCACGAACTCCACGCCGGCCGGAAGGCTGATGTCGCCCGCGGTCAATTCCTTTGGTCCCGTTGCGTCGATGCGAACCGACACCACGTCGTCGACTTCGCTCTTCACCACGATGTCCTTCAGGTTGAGGATGATCTCGGTGACGTCTTCGGTGACACCTTCGATGGTGGTGAACTCGTGCAGGGCCTTGTCGAACTTCACCGACGTAACGGCCGCACCAGGGATGGTGGACAGCAACATGCGACGCAGCGAGTTGCCGATCGTGTGGCCGAGGCCTGGCTCGAGTGGTGAAACCGAGAACTTCTGACGATTGTTGACGGACTCGCCGACTGCTGAAACGGTTGGGCGCTGAATAACGAGCATGGTGGTATCTCCTGGCTGTTGGTGGGGTTTACTTCGAGTAGAGCTCAACGATGAGTTGTTCCTTGACGGGAACATCGATCTGTTCGCGTGTCGGCACGTCGCGCACGGCAACGGCCTTGCCGCCATCTTGCGCATCGAGCCACGCTGAAGGCGCACGGCCGAGCGTGTCGATGTTGTGCTGGATGACGATCATGTTGCGGGCCTTCTCCGACAAGCTGACGACCTGACCCTTGTCCAAGGTGTACGAAGGAATGTTCACACGCTTGCCGTCAACCTTGATCAAACCGTGGCTCACGAACTGACGGGCCTGCGGACGCGATGCCGCCCAACCGGCGCGGTACACCACGTTGTCGAGACGCAGCTCGAGCAAGCGAAGGATGTTCTCGCCCGTTGGACCGGATCGGCGAACGGCTTCGTCGTAAATCTTGCGGAATTGACGCTCAAGAACGCCGTAGATGTACTTGGCCTTCTGCTTTTCCTGCAACTGGTTGAGGTATTCGCCATCGCTCGAACGGCGACGGGTGCGACCATGCGCACCTGGCGGGAATGGGCGGCGCTCCAGCGCCTTGGTTCCCTTGGCGTTTTCGAACACGTTGATGCCGAGACGGCGCGAGATACGAACCTTTGGACCTGTGTAACGAGCCATGACTACGGACGCTTCCTCTTTGGTTGACGGCA
>JAFMJP010000132.1 GCA_017853375.1 Actinomycetota bacterium | reverse complement strand
GGTCACCGCTCGTGGTGGCGAGCGAGAGGGTCTCCTGGGACTGCTTGCCGAACGTCACGGTGGTCGCCGCGGAGCTAGCCGAGAGGTAGTTGGTGCTCGAGGCACGCGTGACCGTCACCGTGCACGTTCCCGGCGAAGACGACATGAGCGAACCTGCGGAGATCGAGCAACCGGCCGTGCCGGCACTCGTCACCGAGAACGAGTACCCGCCAGACCCTGAACCACCCGACGCAGTGAGCGTGATGGAGGTGCCATATGTCCCCGACGTCGATGTCAAAGTGACTGAGCTCTGCGTCGCTTGGGTGATCGTGAACATCACTGGTGTCAACGTGATGGCGTAGTTCGAATTGGAGAGTGTCCCGCCTGTGATTGCGTACGTTCCCGCATTCTCACCTGACGCACGAGAGAGCGAACCAGACAATGAGTCTGATCCGTAGAGCGAGCCGGACGTGATCGAGTATGTGATCAAGGGTTCGATCGCGCCGAACACCTTCGACTGATTTGGAGTTGGTGTCGCGGTGATGGCACGCGCGGCAACTGTCGGACTGAGAGACGACGTGGAGGCTGAATATGTGGAGGTTGATGGAGAGAATGTCGCAGCAACAGAGACTGCACCGGTGGCCAACGGGACCCAGTCGCATGTGGCCACAGAAGACGAGGTTGCAACAGACTCACACCCCGGAATCAACAATCCATCCACTCGAAAAGCCACATTCCCTGCCCGTGATGCCGAGGCGGTGATGCGATCGGTGGTTCCGTAACTCGGAGATGAATCTGCGAGCGAAAGGCTGAGGGTGGTTGATGCATATCCGATGTCGATGGTGAAGCTGTCCGTGGATGCTGTTGCACCATTTGCATCGGTGACAGTCACGGAGATTGCCGAGCTTCCGATTGCGGTCGGAGTGCCCGAAATGGTCCCTGTCGAAGTGCTGAACAGCAGGCCGCTCACCAATGTTCCGGTCAGCGCATACGTCAAGTTGCTGCGACCGCCAGCCGCAGGAACTGCAAGAGAGAACGCGCTGTGTGCTGATCCCCCGAGTCCCGTCACCGGTGTTGCAATAGACAGCGCGCCCGCAACAGTGAGTGTCGCGGCGCTTGAAGAAGAGGAGATGGAGATGCCAGCGAGAGTGTTGGTGACGTCAACGGTGTAACTGCCGGCCTGACTTGTGACGACACTGTTGATGCCGTATGTGCTCGACGTCGCACCGGAGATTGCGACGCCGTCTTTCGACCATTGATACGTCAGAACTCCGGCATCAGTCGTCGATGCAGAAACCGAGAGGGATACGCTCTGGCCTTCAGTCTTACTTGAGGAAGCGGGCTGGCTCGAAATTGTGGGAATCTCCCCCGACGGATTCGTGGTCACGGAGATGCACTGCGTCTCCGACGAACTGGAATTGCTGACTCCATCCCCGACGGCCTGGACGGTCACCTTGTAAGTTCCGCTGTTGCTCATGACTTGGGAATTCATGTCGAACCGGGTGATTGTCGTCGATGTGCTCGTTATCCCGGACTTCGACCCGTACACCGTCCCGCACGCCCCGCCCCTCAACTTGACAACGTAAGATTGTGCATTGGGCACCGGGTCCCAACTGACGTCGACTGACTTTCCCCGGTTGGGAGTCGGCACCGCAACCACATTCGTCGGTTCAGCAAGCGCGGGCACGTAGCGCACCACGACTATTCCTGATCCACCACGACCCGCGGATTGCCCTTGCGTACAGTTCATCCATCCGCCGCCACCGCCCCCACCGGTCTCATTCGTGCCGTGGGCGCCGCCCGACCCGCTCGCATCCGTTCCGCACCCTGTGCCGGCATTCGTTCCGCCGACACCCTGAATCGAATAGCCCTGACCGCCACCACCAGATCCATAGACAATGGGCGAGTCAGTACGAAAAGAATTGACAATTCCCTCGCCGCCAGCGCCGCCTGTTCCATTTGCTCCGGCACCAGTGCCGGGACTGCCTGCCTGGGTGGCACCGCCGCCACCGCCGCCGCCACCCGTGCTGTAGTCAGTTCCAGCTGCGCCACCCGCGTTTCCATAGGCACTTACACCGGCCGGAACTGCATATATGTTGCTTCTTCCACCTGCTCGAAAGTGTCCGCCGCCGCCGGAACCACCTATTCCCTCCGCTGCGACACATCCACTGCCGCCGCCACCACCGTAGGTACCGATTGAACCGAATGTGGAGTTTCCACCCTTGTTTCCGTTGCCACAGTTTGAGCCCCATCCACCGGCGCCGGTGATGACCACGACGTTTGCTCCGGGAGTCACTGCGTAATTGGGAGCCACCGCGACACCGCCGCCGCCGCCAGCGCCACCTGTTCTGATGGAGTTGGAACTACCGCCACCACCGCCGCCAGCAACGACAAGCACCTTCACCGAAGTCACTCCCGCAGGAACAGTCCAATTGCGCACTGTGTACGAGGCGTTCCCACCGGTTGTTATGTCAGTGACGAACGAGACGACACAATTGCCGTTGACAACAGTCACGATCACCCCGGTCGGGTTGTCAACCGTTGATGCACACAAACCAGATCCGATGCTCGCTGCATGCGCCCGACCGGGTTGTGGCAGACCAGAGACAAGAAGAGTCGCGGACACCGTGGCGAGGAACGTCACAGCGAGAAGGAGGTCTCTAGCTGCGCGACGCACTGCTGAGACAACTCCAGAATTTCCCCGCCCATTTGTGTACGACATACGCATAGTTGTGTACTATATACACAAAATGTGTATGTCGTACATCAGCGGGGTCACTTCGCAGAGTGTTCAGGCAATCCCGCCCGGAGGGACGCCCGTTACGCTCGGGGCATGCCTTCACCGCCGAAGAGGACCCCGCAGTCCCCTGGGCTGAAGTCGACCTCACGGCAGACAACATCAGAGCCCAAGCCTCCCCGTCTCTCCCGTGAAGAGGCCGAGCTGAGGATGATCCGGGCGGCCATCGACCTTCTTCTCACGACACCCCCGGGTGACGTGACTGTCCACAAGATCGCGAAGACCGCCGGTGTGCACCACGACTACGTGGCCCGGTACTTCGGGTCCAGGGAGGAACTGCTCGCGCGGGCGATCGACCACGCCACCCTCGAGTTCGTCGTGAAGATCGCCCCGTCGAACTCGGAACAGATCCGCGAGAAGCTCTCCAACAGTCCGGATGCCCTCGCCCTCTACGCCTTGCGCAGCCGACTGATCATGTACCTGGTCGCGTGTGGTGTCAGCCCGGAACGTTTCCGCTCGACCC
>JAFMJP010000144.1 GCA_017853375.1 Actinomycetota bacterium | reverse complement strand
AAACCGACTGACCCGGCGCTTAACTGCGTCGGGTCTTTTTGTTTTGGGGCCTTTCTTTTAAGCTGCGGCAGCAGTCCGCCGCTCGTTGTTGAACCAATCGTAAAGTCGGCACGGACCTGCCGTGCATTTCCAGCCGTTCGCGCGAAGGTGTTTGAGCAGCCGGACGCCTTCGGCACGGTCGAATGTGAAGCGGTCCCAGCACCAATTTCCGATCCATGCCTTCGACACGCGGAAGCGAAACTTTTGGCGATGGACGCGAATCCAGTGTTCGCCATCTTTGGGGCCGCTGCCGATTGTGAACGTCACATCGCCGCCGTGGCGCGTTTCAAGCTCGCATTCGTTCCAGGACGCCATAGGTGCCTTGCCGTGGAACGCGCCGTTGTCGGGGTCGTTGCAAGCAAAGTCTATGTGCATCAGGCGTCGGCGCATCCGTGGGGCCTCATATTTGAATTTCAGGGTCGCCAAGGGCTCGAACCTTGCGCACTGACTTCTCGCCAGTTCCCTTGCAGCGTACACCGGAGCGACCGGCTATTCTGCAAAGTCCCGCATTTGCGATGCAGGAACGTCACCCGGACGTCGCGACCTGATTTAAGAATCCCACACTAAAAATAGATTTGCAAGAAAAATCTAATTGCGTTAGATTCATTGTCTGGAATTTCTGAGGGCAACGTGACTGGACTCCCGAAAATTGACCGCGCTTATGTCGCGACCGAAGCGGAGCGCGCCGACATGGCGAAAGCATGTGGCATTCGCGCGGGCGATGTGCGCTGCGCTGAGACGAAGGACCAGCACTATAAGCAGTGGAAAACTCGCAAGGGCGCATTCGTTGCCGTGCGGGATCTGACTGTCGCCGGATCGACGCGCGGGGAAATTCTCGAATTCGTGAAGCATATCCAGGCGCAAGGGGCTGAGGTCATCGAGATAGAGACCGGCAATCGCGCCAGCGGTGGCGTTGAAATGCTTAACCGGGCGCTGTCTATCGTTCACGCCCGCCAGCGCGGCATGACGCCAGAGCGGGCTGCGGAAATGGCGCGCAAGACGAAAGAGAAGCGCCGGGGCGACCGTAAGCGCGAAGAGGATGCCCGGCTGATATGGGGCAATCTGAGCCTGTCTGATGACGAATGCGTGCGCCAATCAGGCTGGCCGAGGGCGACTGCATTTGCAGCTTTTGCCAAAGGCGGACGCAAGAAACTCGCGGCGCAGATCGCCGCCGAAAGTAAAGCCGCGCGTGCGCGTCGGCGGAAATGAATGGAGCCCGTTTGTTGGTGTCGTCCGGGTAATAAGCAGTGCAAAAAACAACTTTGGCCAGAGCTTGCGACCGACTCTGCAATAGGCCCGTAGCAAGGCTGTGAAGATTATTCCACTTAAGGTGAGGGATTCTTAAGTCATTGATTGCATGGTACAAATTGAAGCCATCAATATAGAATGCCGCTCTTTCGACCACGCTCGCCCCCTTGACGGAATCCGCTCGAATCTCTATTTTTCCCTTTGTCAACGCCAATTCGGTGCGCCGGTTGGCCCCCCCAAGCTCCGGCTTGGGGTTTTCTTTTTTGGCCGTCACAAAAGATAATATCAATGACGATTGGCTTCTACGATGGGCCGCTGGCGAAGTCGAATCCGGCTTGAAGATGGCTTGAATCTGTCTCTTCCCAAATTAATGCGCGATGGCATGGTCAAGCCCGGCATGCGATGCGCGGGACCCCTGCGCTGGAGGAACACCGGAACGGGAGAGGAAGTCGCTTCGGTCTGGTTCACTGCGGATTTCACGGGACCGCAATCAGGCTTCATCCGACTAGAGGCAAAACAGCTAGATCAAACAATCGTGCTGACTTCGCAGCCGCGAAACTTGGGAGCCCCATGCGGTCGATTCCATGTATCGGGCGATAAGCCACGATAATGAACCAGCGCCGGGCTTTGCAGGAGCAGGGAGCGGGTTCCCGGATAGCGCGGCCTCATAGGCAGCGAGAAATTCTTTCGAGCCGTAGGCGTCAGGAAGGCGAATTTTCTTGCCGTTCCTGCGGAAATACCAGCACGCGCGCCCGTGTCGCGAAACATCGCGCACAAGATACGGGGGGCGAGGGCGTGGCATGTCGGACATTACAGGACGATTTCTTTGGCCGGGGCAACCTTGGCTTTAGGGGATTGTGGGGAAACCGGGCGGGCAATTAGGGTTCCGTCCGGCTTCAACTCGATTTCATAGCCGCTGGCGACCATAACGCGGACAGCAGCGGCCACGATGCGCGATGGCCTGATTTGCGGTGCCTGTGCCTTGTCCGTCATGGGGCGGGCTCGACCTCGCTGATAACGACACGGGCAACGCGGTATCCTTCGGGTAGCGGTTTGCCAGTTTTGACGCACCACATGCGATAGCGTTCTAATTCATTTTCCCCGTTCTCTTTATCGGGGTACACGTATGCTGCATCAATCGTGTTATCATCACCTATAAGAGCCCACCCCATTGCGGGCTTTGCTGTCTTGCGCTCAGTTGCTTGCGGGATAGCTGAAGCATATCCGGCCTGCCATGCAGCCTTATGCGAGGCTTCCAGCCTGTCTATGATTGCGGAGAGCGTCTTTTGATCCAACGCCCATGCGCCCTCTAAAAGAGATGCGATTTCAGAACGGGTCATGTTTCACCTTTGCGGATGGCGGCGGCGATGCGGAGGCACCAAAATCCATCTTCTCTCTGCGCCCATGTGCCAGCATTGATGCTTTTCCCGTCCGCCGTTTCGCATTCTACAAAACGGCCCGCTTCCGGTCCGGGTGGACCATCAAAGATAATGTGCAAGTCTTGGCGGCTGTTCGCATCTTCCTCCCGCTGCCGGGCTGCGGCTTGGGCGGCGAAGGAAACGAGGGCGGCGGCTGTCAGTGTTTGCAAAACAAACGATTGTCCGAGAGACACAATTGGAGCAAGTGCAGGCTCATATTCGCTAATCCATTTCACAGCCACTTCGTTTGCCACCTTCTCCGCATCGCCCTGCCAGCGCTCGTATTTAGCCAGCCGGGCCTCGGCCTGTTCGGCGCGGCGCGTCATGTATTCCAAGTCAGTGCGGAGACATCCCGCCGTGTTCTCCCACGCCTTGCGCTCGGATTCTGTCGCATCGAGCTTTGCCAAAACCGCATGAAGCGCTGAGTGAAGCATGTATGTATCGCGTGACGCCTCGTCCGATAGGACGCTGTAACGGGCAGTCCGCTCCAACAATTCCTTATAGTCGCTCATGTAGCTCTCCATCCGTACCATTTAG